>LRTP01000411.1 GCA_001550305.1 Streptomyces diastatochromogenes | reverse complement strand
GCGGCGGCACACCCGCGGCGGCCCGCTCCGGCGCTGCCCGGGGGCGCCGGACTGCACATCGTGGTCAACCCGTCCTCCGGGATCTCGTGGAGCGCCGACACCCCCGACGCGAGCGCGTATCTGCGCGCCGCGCTGCCCAAGGCCGAGATCACGGTGCCGCGGGAGGACCAGGACCTGGCGGAACTCCTGGAACAGGCCGCCCGGCGGGCCAAGGACGAGGGCGGCGCCCTCGGTGCCTGCGGCGGCGACGGCACGATCAACGCCGCGACGGAGATCGCCGCCCGGCTCGGCCTGCCGCTCGCGGTCTTCCCCGGCGGCACCTTCAACCACTTCGCCGTCGACCTCGGCAACCAGACCCTGGAGGACGTCGTACGAGCCGTGCAGGCGGGCGACGCGGTCGTCGCGGACCTCGGGCGGGCCCGCGCCCCCGGCGGACCGGAGCAGGTGTTCCTCAACACCTTCAGCCTCGGCGTCTACTCGGACCTGGTCGGCGCCCGGGAGAAGCTGGAACAGCGGATCGGGAAGTGGCCCGCGCTGGTGGTCGGGCTGGCCAGGGTCCTCGCCAAGGGCAGCCCCGTGGACGTCTCGGTCAACGGCCGCCCCAAGCGCCTGTGGCTCCTCTTCGCGGGCAACGGCATCTACCACCCCGCCGGGTTCGCCCCGACCTACCGCACCCAGCTCGACGACGGACTGCTCGACGTCCGCGCCGTCGACGCCGGTACCCCCTTGGCCAGGACCCGGCTGCTGCTCGCCGTCCTGACCGGCACCCTGCACAACAGCCGGGTCCTCACCACGGCGCAGGTGCGCGCCCTGCGGCTCGAAGTGCTGCAGGGCGACCCGCGGTTCTCGTACGACGGCGAAGTGACCCGGGTCGCGACGCCGAGGCTGGTGCTCGACAAGGTGACCCGGGCCGTGACGCTGTACCGGCCCGCGGAGAAGGACCAGTGGCTGCGCTGAAGGGGCTGAAGGGTCGGGTGGGCTCGCTCGCGGGCCCGCCCGAACCGGTTCAGATCACTCACTGGGCTCGGACACCAGGGCTTCTTGGGCACCAGGTCCGCGCCTCGGGTCAGGTGGCGAGGACGGAGTCGTCCACCGTGCGGGCTCCGGGCAGCCGGTGGCGGGCCGCGACGAGCGCCGCGTCCACGTCCCTCGTACCGGTCGAGACGCACAGCGTGTAGGCCACGTCGTCCATGCGCCGCCGGACTTCCGTACCGCCGTCCTCGGCGTGCAGCGTGCGCAGGGTGACGTACTGCTCGACGAGGTTGCGCAGTACCGCGGGGTGGGCCATCAGCACGGGAGTCCTCCGGAGGGGTGGGTGGGCCGACCGGTCGGTCGCGACCGGTGATCGTTCCTGACCCCGGTTACCCGGTTCCTCCCGATCCACGCGGGCGGGGCCTCGCCCCGACTCCCGGGCACGGCGGACGATTTGACGCCGTCTCGGGGCGGCGGAAAACCGGTGGCGGATCGCGGTCGGGGCGCCGATGCTCATAGGCATGGCCGACACCACACTTCCTCAGCCTCCCCAGTCCGGGAACACCCCGCCCGAGCGGAGCTTCGGGTGGTGGGACATGTTCGTGCACCCGGACGACGATCCGCGCTCCGACGGGGGGTTCGTGGGGGAGCGGGACACGCTCGTCGGGTATCTGCGCGACCAGCGGCTGACGTTGGAGATGAAGTGCGCGGGTCTGGACGCCGAGGCGATGGCCCGGCGTTCCGTCGAGCCCTCGAACATGTCGCTGCTCGGGCTGGTGCGTCATCTGGCGGGGGTCGAACAGGCCTGGTTCCGCGGGGTGCTGGCCGGCCAGGACGCGCCGCGGCACTACCGCTCGGACGGCGACCCGAACGGCGACTTCAACGGCGCGGTGCCCGACCAGAAGGTGGTGGAGGATGCCTGGGACACCTGGCGCTCCGAGGTGGCCTTCGCCGAGCGGTTCGTGGACGAGGCCCGCGACCTCGACATCACCGGGACCCACGACGACGAACCGATCGCGCTCCGGGAGGTGCTGGTGCACCTGATCGAGGAGTACGCCCGGCACAACGGCCACGCGGACTTCCTGCGCGAGCGGATCGACGGACGGGTCGGGCAGTGACGGGCGGGTGACGCGCCTCGATTCCCCCGAGAGCGGAATGCCGAGCCGATCCCTTTCCTGGCGGGTCGGGGCTTCTAGGCTGAAGGGGTGAGCAACCAAGCGCCGAACGAAGCCCGCGTCATTCCCCTCCGCCCGGCGACCGCACCGGCTCCGGTCACGGGCCCGGCGGCCCGTCCCACCGGTCCCGTGGCCGACGCGCCCCAGCGGCCCCGCCCGGTCCTCGCGCCCCGGCAGACACCACCGGCGCCCAGGAGCAGGGAGCCGCTGTGGCGCGACCTGGTGGGTGACGTCCTGCGGCGCGAGCGGCTCGCGCAGGAGCGGACGCTCAAGGACGTGGCCGACGCGGCCCGGATCTCGATGCCGTACCTCTCGGAGCTGGAGCGCGGCCGCAAGGAGGCCTCGTCCGAAGTCCTCGCGGCCGCCGCGCGCGCCCTGGGCCTCGGGCTCACCGATCTGCTCTCGCTGGCCCAGGGCGAACTCACCCGCCTCGCCCAGGTGCGGCCCGCCCGCCATCGCACTCCGTCGGCCTCGCACCACGACGGCATGTGCCTCGCCGCCTGACCGGAACGACCTGCCAGGGCCCGCCCGGCGGAGCCGGGCCGCAGACGTGGGCCCTGACGGTGGTCCGGTCTCAGACCGTCGCGAGCCGTCGGCTCAGGACCTCGTCCGCGAGTCCGTACGCCACGGCCTCCTGCGCGGTGAACACCTTGTCGCGGTCCATGTCCGCGCGCAGGGTCGGCACGTCGTGGTGCGTGTGCCGGGAGAGGACCTCCTCGACCTGGGCGCGGATACGGAGCATCTCCTTGGCCTGGAGGGCGAGGTCGGACACCGTCCCCTGCCGGCCGCCGCTCGCGGGCTGGCCGAGCAGCACACGCGCGTGCTCCAGCACGAACCGCCGTCCGGGATCGCCGCCGGCCAGCAGCACCGCCGCCGTGGAGGCCGCCTGGCCGACGCAGAACGTCGAGATCGGTGCCTGTACGAACGTCATCGTGTCGTAGATCGCCATGAGCGAAGTGAACGACCACCGGGCGAGTTGATGTAGATCGCGATCTCGCTCTCCGGGTTCGACGACTCCAGATGGAGGAGTTGCGCGATGACGACGTTGGCGACCCCGTCGTCGATCTCGGTGCCGAGAAAGATGATCCGCTCGGACAGCAGCCGGCTGAAGACGTCGTAGGACCGCTCGCCCTGCGGGGTCCGCTCGACGACGTTCGGAATCGTGTACGTACCCATGTCAGAGCCCCATCCGTCGACGTGACGCGGCCGGGCGGACGTCGTCGAGCGACTCCACGACCCGGTCCACCATGCCGTACTCCTTGGCCTGTTCGGCCGTGAACCAGCGGTCGCGGTCGCCGTCCCGGGAGATCGTCTCCTCGCTCTGGCCGGTGTGCTCCGCGGTGATCCGCTCGATGGCCTGCTTGGTGAACTCCAGGTTCTGCGCCTGGATCTCGATGTCGGCGGTGGTGCCGCCGATGCCCGCCGACGGCTGGTGCATCATGATCCGCGCGTTGGGCAGCGCGTACCGCTTGCCGTGGGTGCCGACGCTGAGCAGGAACTGCCCCATGCTCGCGGCGAATCCCATGGCGAGGGTCGAGACGTCGTTGGGGATCAGCCGCATGGTGTCGTAGATCGCGAGCCCCGCGGTCACCGATCCGCCCGGGCTGTTGATGTACAGGCTGATGTCGGTGCGCGGGTCCTCCGCCGACAGTACGAGCAGCTGGGCGCAGACCCGGTTCGCGGACACCTCGTCGACCTGGGTGCCGAGCAGGACGATGCGCTGCGCGAGCAGCTGGGCGGCCAGATGGTCGTCGAAGCGGGTCGCGGGGGTGTCGCCGTCCTCGGCGCGCGGTGCGTGGGCCGGGTACCGGCCGGTGATGAGTGGAGTCATCGGTCCTCCTCGTGGTGGCGCGGCTGTCGTCGCCGCGATCCCCACTCTCGGACCGAAGACCCTTGCGGATCAGCTTTCTCGGCCCGCAGCAGATTCGCCACGGGCAGAGGGGATACGGGGTTGCCGTCACCGGCGTCACCGATGCCACCGACGGCCCCGGCGGGGGACCGGGGCCCAGGTGTCCGACCCGTGCTCAGGCGTCGGCGCGCAGGTCCCGGAAGAAGGACCGCACATCCTCGACCAGCAGCTCGGGCTCCTCCGCCGCGGCGAAGTGTCCGCCCCGGTCGAATTCCGTCCACCGCACGATGTTGTTCGTACGCTCCGCGATGTGCCGCAGCGGTACGAGGGGCTCGTGCGGGAAGACGGCCAGCGCGGTCGGCGCCGTCGACGGCTCGGGCGCGGTGCCCCAGTAGTCCGCGTGCGCCCGCTCGTAGTAGATGCGGGCCGAGGACCCCGCCGTGGCGGTCAGCCAGTACAGCATCACGTTGGTCAGCATCAGGTCCCGGTCGACGGCTTCCTCGGGGCGGTCCTTGGCATCCGTCCACGCCCTGAACTTCTCGGCGATCCAGGCGAGTTGGCCGACGGGGGAGTCCGTCAGCGCGTAGGCCAGGGTCTGTGGCCGGGTGCCCTGGAGCTCGGCGTACCCGGCCTCCTCGCGGCGCCATTCCACGCCCCGCCGCCACGACTGCAGCGCGCGCTCGCGCTCCTCGGGGCTGAGCGCGGCCAGTTCCTCGGGAGTCGGCTCGGTGGCCGCGGACGATCCGGGCAGCAGGTTCAGGTGGACACCGACGAGCCGTTCGGGGTACGCCCGGCCCAGCTCCCGGGAGATGGCCCCGCCCCAGTCGCCGCCCTGGGCGCCGAACCGCTCGTAGCCGAGCCGTGTCATGAGTTCGGCGAAGGCGGCGGCCACCCGTTGGAACTCCCAGCCGGTGTCCCGGGTGGGCCCGGACAGCCCGAACCCGGGAATGCTCGGCACGACGAGATGGAACGCGTCGGCCGGATCGCCGCCGTGCGCGCGCGGGTCGGTCAACGGTCCGACGACGTCGGTGAATTCGACGATCGAGCCGGGCCAGCCGTGCGTGATGACCAGCGGGGTCGCGTCCGGCTCCGGGGAACGGATGTGCGCGAAGTGGATCCGCCCGCCGTCGATCTCCGTCGTGAACTGCGGCCATGCGTTCAACCGCGCCTGCGCCGCCTGCCAGTCGTAGTCGTGCCGCCAGTACCGTACGAGTTCGCGCAGGTACTCCCGCGGGACGCCGTAGGCCCAGCCGACCCCCGGCAGTTCGTCGGGCCAGCGGGTGCGATCGAGCCGTCGGTGCAGGTCGTCGAGGTCGCTCTGCGGGAAGTCGATACGGAACGGCTCGATGCGCGCGCTGTCCGAGGCGGAGGGGCTGGAGGAATCGGCGGAGGAAGTCATGTCCGCGCATGCTATAGCGCCCCTGGGAGGGCGCGGCGAACGACGCGATCGGCCGCCGCCGTCCCCCCGGCGAAAGGATCCCGCGCGACGCCGATGAGTTTTGGGACGACGATCGGTCGACAGAGGTGACGAAACTTTTCCCGCTGCAGGAGGTACGTATGTCCGCCGACGGATTCATCACGTGTCTGTGGTTCGACGGTCAGGCCGAGGAGGCCGCGCACTACTACGTCTCGATCTTCAAGAACTCCCGGCTCGGCAGGATCGCCCGCTTCTCCGAGTCGGAGCACGGCACCGCCGGTTCCGTGATGGCCGTCGACTTCGTGGCCAACGGACAGAAGTTCGTCGCACTGAACGGCGGACCGCAGTTCACGTTCGACGAGGCCATCTCGTTCCAGATCCACTGCGAGGACCAGGAGGAGGTGGACCACTACTGGAACAAGTTCGTCGAGGACGGCGGCGAGGCGGGGCCCTGCGGTTGGATCAAGGACAAGTTCGGCCTGTCCTGGCAGGTCGTCCCGAGCAGGCTCATCGACCTGATCAGCGACCCGGACACCGAGAAGGCGGCCAGGACGGCCCAGGCGATGTACAAGATGTCCAAGCTGGACATCGCGGCCCTGGAGAAGGCGTACGCGGGCGAGTAACGCACCCACGGCACCACGCGGTCGGCCCGCTGCTCCTCCCCCCGTCACCGTGTTCGTGGCTCCGCAACGGGGCCTCCGGCCTTCGGGTCCCGCCCGGGGCCGCACGACGACTCGACCACTGATGAGGAGCTGCGGGCCCGCGGGTATCGCTGAGTAGGACCATGCTGGAGGGGTCGTCCGGATGTACGAAGTACGTCGAGCGACTGGAGGAACCATGGCCTGGAACTGGGCGGGAACCGATATCGGCAAGGCCCACCACCACACCGTTGTCCTGAACAACGATGGCGAGGTGCTGCTGTCCCGGAAGGTGGTCAACGACGAGGCAGACCCGACGGCATGGCTTCCCTGCTGGTCAACCTCCTGCTCAACCATGGACAGACCATCGTCTATCTGCCCGGCCTCGCCGTGAATCGGGCATCGGCCGGCTACCGCGGCCTGGGCAAAACCGATGCGAAGGACGCCCGGGTCATCGCTGATCAGGCGCGTATGCGCCGCGACCTCCACGTCCTGACCCCGGAGAGCGAGCCGACCGCCGAACTGCGGGTGATGACCGACCGACGGGCCGATCTGGTCAAGGAACGGACGCGGAAGACCAACCGTCTGCACGCGCAGGTGCTGAGCATCTTCCCGGCCCTGGAACATGCCCTGGAACTGACGAGCACTGGACCGCTGGTGCTGCTGTCCGGCTACCAGACGCCGGTGCGTTACGACGTCTCGGCCGCAGGCGGCTGACGACTTCCCGGCGAGGCTGCGATCGCCCACGTGGTTCGCGACCTGGCGCTGGAACTGCTCGGCCTCCACGAGAAGATCCACGAGTTGGACAAACTCATCGAAGCCCGATTTCGCGAGCACGAGCTCGCGCCGGTGATCTCCAGCATGCCCGGCATCGGACCGCTGCTGGGCGCCGAGTTCCTCGCTGCCACCGGCGGTGACCTGTCTCGGTTCCCCAGCGCAGACCGGCTCGCCGCGTTCTCAGGCGTCGCGCCTGTCCCCGCGATTCCGGCAACGTGAACGGCAACCTGCACCGCCCCCGCCCCGACCACCCCAGCCACAGACCTGAGCGCCGCCGAAACCCAGCTCATCCGGCTGTGACCACCCTGCGGCCTGTCTCATGGGCGTGCGGTGGTGAACCTTTGGCCTGATTCCGGGAATTGGCCATGCTTTCAGCCAGGTGAGAAATTTCTTTCCACGGCGAGATTTCAGTAAGAACTGAGTGAGGGCATGAGGGGTGCTCGTGCGCCCGCATGCATCGAAAACAATTTTGGGGTCTTGCCAATTATTTCCCATGAGCTGGTCGCGGCCGGTGGGTGACTGCCGGTGTGGTGGCTTGCGGATACGGGAGGCAAGGCCGTTTCGCGGCGTGTTCGATTTGATGATCCCTCGGTTTCGCAGCGAACCCGTGGTGGATGGATGCCGTCTTCCGAGGCGAATGTCCGAGGTCTTTTCGACCTGTCAGTAGCGAACAGAACAACTGAGGCATGTTGATGTCCTGGTCCCGCGAGGAACCATCTTTTGGCCCGTCAACGGAGTTGGCCGGCCGGGCCGTCTACCGCTCCGGGGAGGCTGCCGCGCCACGTACGCTGATCGACCTCCTGGATGCCACTGCAGCAGCGTTTCCGGATGCGCCTGCTGTGGACACGGGAGCGGCGGTGCTCTCCTACCGTGACCTGTACGAGGAGACCGTACGCCGGGCACGGGACCTGACGGGGCGGGGGATAGGCCCCGGGGACCGGGTCGGTGTACGGGTGTCTTCGGGTACGGCGGAGCTGTATCTGTCGATCCTGGCGGTGCTCCGGTGCGGTGCCGCCTACGTACCGGTTGACGCGGACGATCCCGAGGAGCGGGTCGCCACCGTCTTCCGGGAGGCGGGTGTGTGCGCGGTGCTGGGGTCCTACCCGCAGCCGGAGGGGCTCGTGGAGCCGGTCGGAGTCACCGCGGCGGGCCGGATGGCACCTGGACCCGCCCTGGACGACGACGCGTGGGTCATCTTCACCTCCGGCTCGACGGGCGCGCCGAAGGGCGTCGCCGTTACGCACCGATCGGCAGCGGCGTTCGTGGACGCCGAAGCGGGCCTGTTCCTGCGGGAGCGGCCGCCCGGCCCCGGCGACCGGGTGCTGGCGGGGCTGTCCGTCGCCTTCGACGCCTCCTGTGAAGAGATGTGGCTGGCGTGGCGGCACGGCGCGTGTCTGGTGCCGGCGCCCCGCTCGCTGGTGCGAGCGGGGTACGAACTCGGCGGCTGGCTGGTCGAGCGTGGCATCACGGTGGTGTCGACGGTTCCGACGCTGCTGTCGCTGTGGCCGGTCGAGGCGCTGAGCCGGGTGCGGCTGCTGATCCTGGGCGGCGAGGCGTGTACCGCGGGGCTGGTGGAACGGTTCGCCGCGCCTGGACGGGAGATGTGGAACACCTACGGGCCGACGGAGACCACCGTGGTCGCGTGTGCGGCTCCCCTGGAGCCGGGCCACGTGGTGCGGATCGGACTGCCACTGGAGGGCTGGCAGTTGGCCGTGGTGGACGAGGCGGGGGAGCCGGTGGCGTTCGGGGAGGAGGGCGAGCTGGTCATCGCCGGTGCGGGCACGGCCCGTTACCTGGATCCCGTCAAGGACGCCGACCGCTTCGGGCCCTGCCCCGCGCTGGGTTGGACGCGTGCCTACCGTACGGGTGACATGGTGCGGGCCGACGCGGACGGCCTGATCTTCGTCGGGCGCGCCGACGACCAGGTCAAGCTGGGCGGCCGCCGTGTCGAGCTCGGGGAGATAGACGCCGCGCTCAGCGCCCTGCCGGGGGTACGCGGCGCTGCGGCAGCCGTGCAGACGACGCCGGCCGGTACCCAGGTGCTGGTGGGCTACCTGGTGCCACAACTGACCGCGGACGGCCGGGGCTCGGCCTTCCAGAGCGACAAGGCCCGTGCGCTGCTCATGGAGCGTCTGCCACAGCAGTTGGTACCGGTCCTCACCGAGGTCGCGGAGTTGCCGACACGCACGTCGGGCAAGGTGGACCGTAAGGCGTTGCCCTGGCCGCTGCCCCTTCCGTCCACCGGTGAGAGCGGCCAGGACGGTCCTGCCGGCCGGGCGATGGCGTTGGCGGGGACGGCCGCACGGCTCGCGGGCATCTGGGAGGAATTGCTAGGTGTACGTCCCGGCCCGGACAGTGATTTCGTGGCGATGGGCGGCACCAGCCTGACCGCGGCGCGGATGGCCTCGATGCTGCGCGTGCACCATCCGGGCGTCTCGGTCGCCGATCTGTACCGGTATCCGGTGCTGTGCCGTATGGCCGTGCATCTGGACTCGCTGGCCGGTGCGACCGAGGAGGTACGGGTGGTGCGGCCCGTGCCACGGCGGGCCTTTGCGGTGCAGATTCTGGTCCAGACGGCCTTGTACGGGGTGACGGGGCTGCGACTGCTGACCGGGCTGGCGATGGCGGACAACGTACTCGGCGAGGTGGCGCCGCATGCCTGGGCTCCGCACACCCCGTGGTGGCTGGTGGCGGTGGCATGGGCGGTGCTGTTCAGCGCGCCGTCACGATGCATGACCGGAGCGGGCCTGGCGCGTGCGCTGGTCGGCTCCGTCCGCCCGGGGGCCTACCCGCGGGGCGGCGGCGTCCACCTGCGTCTGTGGAGCGCCGAACGGGCGGTGGCCGCCTTCGGCGTCCCCTCCCTGCTGGGTACGCCGTGGGCCGCCCTGTACGCACGCCTGCTGGGCTGCACGACCGGCCGGGACGTGCGCCTGCACGCGATGCCGCCCGTGACGGGTCTGGCGGAGCTGGGTGAGGGGGCCGCCATCGAGCCGGGGGCGGACCTCTCCGGCTGGTGGCTGGACGGCGACACGCTGCATGTCGGGACGGTGGCGCTGGGGGCGGGGTCCCGTGTGGGCCACCGCAGCATGCTACTGCCCGGGGCGGTCGTGGGCCGAGGCGCGGAACTCACGGCCGGCGCCTGCCTGGACGGGCGGATCCCCGACGGTGAGTGCTGGACGGGCTCCCCGGCCCGGCCGGCCGACCCGGCCGAACGTATCGCGAGCAAGGGCTGGCCCGCCTCGCCGACCGTGCGTCGACGCCGCTGGAACATCGCCTACGCCCTGTCCCTGGCGGCGGCGCCGCTGCTGCCGCTCCTGGCGGCCGTACCGGCCCTGTTGGTCACGTACCAACTGGTGCGCGACGCGTCGGCCCTGCCCACCGCGGCGCTCCGCCTGCTGGCGGCCGTTCCGCTGTTCACGATCACGACGACCGTGTGCTGGGTACTGGTCCTCGCGCTGGTGGTGCGGGTCCTGGGGCGGGGGATCACGCCGGGTGTGCACCGCGCGGACGGCGGTGTCGCCTGGCGGGTGTGGCTGGTCACCCGTCTGCTCGACGGTGCCCGCGGGGGCCTCTTCCCGCTGTACGCGAGCCTTGCCACGCCGCACTGGCTGCGGCTGCTCGGGGCGCGTGTGGGACGGAACGCCGAGATTTCGACGGTGCTGCCGCTGCCGTCGCTGCTCCACGTCGAGGACGGTGCGTTCCTCGCGGACGACACGCTCGTCGCACCGTTCGAGGTACGCGGCGGATGGATGCGGCTGGGGCAAGTGCGCATAGGCACGCGGGCGTTCGTCGGCAACTCCGGCATCGTCGGCCCCGGCCGTACGGTGCCCGACCACAGCCTGGTGGGCGTGCTCTCCGACATGCCCGCGCACGGCGAGGCGGGCATGTCCTGGCTCGGGCGACCCGCACTGCCGCTGCCGCGGGTGGCGACGGCGGCCGATCCGGAGCGTACGTTCGCCCCGCCCCGGCGGCTGGTTGTGGCCCGCGCGCTGGTGGAGATGTGCCGCGTGCTGCCTCTGATGGTGAGCACCGCCCTCGCCGAATGCGTACTGCTGGGCGAACAGGACGCCTTCACCCACGGCGGTCTGCTCCTGGCGGCACTCGCCGGCGCTCCGCTGCTGCTGGGCGCGGGCCTGGCGGCCTTGCTGACGGCCACCTGCTCCAAATGGCTGCTGGTGGGCCGCTTCCGGGCCGGTGAGCACCCGCTGTGGTCGTCGTTCGTGTGGCGCAACGAACTCTTCGACACGTTCGTGGAGTCGGTGGCCGTGCCGTGGATGGCCCGCGACTTCCTGGGCACCCCGGTCCTGAACTGGTGGCTGCGCAGTCTGGGCGCGCGCATCGGGGGCGGTGTGTGGCTGGACACCTACTGGCTGCCGGAAACCGACCTTGTCACCCTGGGAGACGGTGCGAGCGTCAACCGCGGCTGTGTGCTGCAGACCCACCTCTTCCACGACCGCATCATGCGGATGGACACCGTGCACCTGGCCGCCGGTGCCTCGCTCGGCCCGCACGGCATCGTGCTGCCCGGCACCCTCGTGGGCGCGGGCGCCTCCATCGGTGCCTCCTCGCTGGTGATGCGCGGCGAGACGGTGCCCGCGGGCACCCGCTG
>LRTP01000410.1 GCA_001550305.1 Streptomyces diastatochromogenes | reverse complement strand
CAGGCTCTCGGCCTCCCCCGCGTGGCGGGAGCGCGCCCGCCGACTGGGCCGGTCGGCGGCCGCCGAGCAGCTGTCCGGGCGCTACGCCGGGCTGTGGCGTTACGAGTTCGACGTGCAGACCCGCTGGGCGTACTACCCCGCCTCCCTCCCGAACCTCGTGGCCACCACCTTCTGCGCGGACGGCTGTCTGGACACCGGGACGCTCGGCGACGAGTCGGTACGGACCCTCGCTCAGGGGCTCCTGGAACACCTCCACAACGGTGAGTTCTTCACCTACACACCCGCCAGTGACGTCCTCGTCCACAACGCCAACCTCATGGGTGCCGCGCTCGCCGGCCGCCTGGCACGCATCGGGACGCTGCCCGGCGAACTGGCGGACCGCCTGGTCGATGCCGCCCGCGGTGCCGTCGAGGTGAGCCTGAACGGTCAGCGCCCCGACGGCTCGTGGCCCTATGGGCGGGGCCCGGGGCTGGGCTGGGTGGACGGCTTCCACACGGGGTACGTGCTGCTGCGCCTCGAACAGGCGGGCACGCTGCTCGACGTCGACGTCCGGCGCCCTCTCGAACGGGGCGTGGACCACTACCTGCGGCACCTGTTCGACGGCCCCCTGCCCCGCTACTTCGCGGACGGCCGGAGCAGACGGGACCCGAACAACGACGCGACAGCGGTACGGATGGCGGCGTGGGCGGCCCATCACGGCTTTGTCCGGACCGACTTCCCCCGGGCCGTGCTGGCCGCCGTCGTGGACCGCTACCCCGGTCTCGGCGCGGACACACGGGCCGGCGGCTCCCCGCGCAACAGGTCCCTGTGGGAGTCGCCCCGGTGGAGCACCGCTCCCCTGCTGGACGCCCTGACCGCCCTCCACGCCGTCCTGCCGGGCGGCCGGCACCCCGCCACCCCGGCCGCTCAGCCGACGACGGCCGCCTCGTAGCCCGACAGGACGTCCGCGGTCCGCCCCGCGCCTCCCACCGCGTTCAACTCCCACCACACGGCCGCGCAGAACAGCCCGAACACGGCGAGCCCCCGGTCGCGCCGGCCCCGGACGTGTTCGGCGACGAGGCGGTCGGCGGTCCGCCGGTCGAAGACGTCGTCGAACAGCGGGGAGCGCCGTACCTCGGCCCACAGACGGTCACCGTGCTCGCGCAGCAGCGACCGCACCGGCGCCCCGAATCCCGTCTTGGGGCGCCTGGCGACGAACTCCGGCACACCGGACGCCACCGCCGCCGCGCGGAAGCGCGCCTTGCCGTCGCCGAGCCGCAGCTGCTCCTCCGCGACGGCGCCGAGGGCGGTGGCCACCACCGGCTCCCCCAGGAACGGCACCCGCAGCTCGACGCTCGCCCGCATCGACGCGCGGTCGCCGTACAGCAGGTTCAGCCCCGGCAGGAACAGTCGCCGGTCGCACTCCGCCAGCGCCGAGAGGGGCGTCCCGCCCGCGTCCAACACGCCGCCCGCCACCTCGCGATGCCGCTCGGTGACCGCCTCCAGCCCGACGAACGGCGACAGCGCCGCCCACTCCCGCCCCGAGTAGTACGCCTGAGTCGCCCACGACCAGTCGCGGGGGCCGAGCTGGAGCAGCCGCCCGAACTTGTCGGCACGGCCCCGGTAGCGCCGGGGTCCGGGAACCACGGTGGTGGCGCCGAGGGCGGGGCGTGCCCACGCGGGAAGCCGTTGCAGCAGCAGCACGGCCTGGTAGCGCTCGTAGCCGAGGAAGAGTTCCTCGACGCCGAGCCCCGACAGCAGCACGGTCGCCTCACCGCAGGCGGCGCGGGAGAGCTGCATGAGGGTGACGGCGGCCGGGTCCCCGAAAGGGAGCTCCATGGCGGTGACCAGCTCCGGGATCCGGCGCAGTACGTCGACGTCCAGGTCGACCCATGTCAGCGGCAGGCCCAGCCGTCGGGCGACCCGGGCGGCGTAGGGGGCGTCGTCCTCGAACGGCTCCGCGGTGGGCGCCGTGGTGCGCGCTCTGGCGGCGAAGGCGGGTCCGGCGAAGCCCTCCCTGCTCATCTCCACGCCCAGCCAGGTGCTGTCGAGCCCTCCGCTCAGCAACAGCCCCACCGTCACGTCCGCGCGCACCTGCCGGGCGACCGACGCGCGGACCGCGGCACCGATGTCCCCGGCGGGCGTCGCGGCACCGGCCCGCCACCAGGGTGACGCCTCGTCATAGCCGGGAGCGCGCCGGGACAGCACCGTCCCGGCCGGTACGGCCCGAACGCGCTGCCAGCCGGTCCGCGGCGGCGGCGTCCACAGGAACATGGCGCCCTGCGCCACCGCGACGGGGTCGACGTCGCCGGTCAGCCCGGCTGCCCGCAGCGGTTCGATCTCACTGGCGAGCGCGACCGTGCGGCCCGCCGCGTCCACCGCCGTGTACAGCGGTTTCACGCCCAGTCGGTCACGCCCGTAGCGAAGCTCGCCGTCGGGCAGCAGGAGGGCGAAGGCGAACATGCCGTCCACCTGGTCGAGCAGCCGCGGGGCGTCCGGCTGCAGCAGCAGTTCGTAGAGAACCTCGGTGTCGCCCTCGGTCGTGAACGTCACCTGGCGCTTCCGCAGCACCTCGCGCAGGTACGAAGCGTTGTAGATCTCGCCGTTGTAGACCAGCACGCCCCGCTTCGGGGAGCCGAAGGGCTGGTCGCTCCTCGGATCGAGGTCCACGACGGCCAGGCGGCGGAAGTGCAGCGCCGCATGCCAATTGCCACCGCCGAGGTCCAGGTGTCCGCTCGCGTCGGGGCCGCGGTGCGCGAGCGCCGCGCACGGGTCCCCGTGCGAGGGTGGCGGACGGCGCGCGGTGTGGTTCAGCAGGACGACGAAACCGCACATCAGCGCGCCACCGCGGTCGAGGAAGAACCACCGACCGGGTACGCGGCCTGCCCACCCGGTTTCGGCACGGCGCCCGCAGCGCCGGGACCGGGGGCCGCACACCCCAGGGCCCTGGCCAGAGCGGGTGTGCGGGGGGCGGTCCCCACGACGCCGTCCTCCGTGAGCGAGCGGGCCGCACGGCAGGCGACGAGGGAACTCCACAGCGCCGAGGCGAAGTCGGCGGCGGCAGCGGTCTCCTCGCCGAGGGGCTCGCCCCGGACGAGGCGGACGAGGGAGTGCATCTCGGCCGCGTGCCCCTTCGGGCCGCCCCGGTACTTCGTCGTGACCTCCCTGCCCCCCTTCCACACGGTGAGCGAGCGGAAGTCGTCGATTCTGGCCGCCACCCGGTCGGTGGCCACTTCCAGGAGTTCCTTGGGCGCGCCGGGCGGCGTCAGTCCCCCGTACACGATGGAGGCGGCCGACCCGTCGTCGTAGGTGATCTGCAGGGTGAGGCTCTGCGCGGCGGCGGGATCCCGCGCATCCACGCCGATCGCCCGCACACCGACCGGCCTGCCGGGGACCAGGAAGCCCGCGGTGTCGATGAAGTGGCACACCTCGCCGAGCAGCCGGCCACCCTGCCCGGGGTCGAAGTACCAGTGGTCGGCCGGGAGCCGGCCCGCGAACACCCGGTGGACGACCTGGAGGGGCGCGCCCGCGGGGAGCACGGCGCGAAGGTCCCGCACCGAGGGGGCGAACCGCCGGTTGAACCCCGCCATCGCCGGGGCGCCGGAGATCAGCCAGGCGTCCGCGATGTCCTCCAACTCCGTCTCCGTCAGGCCCAGCGGCTTCTCGCAGTACAGGGCGGCACCCCCGCGCAGCACCCGCGCCGCATACCGGCCGTGGCTGTCATGGCGGCTGAGCACCATCACGCAGTCCGCGTCGCCCGAGGCGAGGCCGGTGTCGACGCTCTCGGCCACGGTACGAAATCCCCACCGTCGGCCCTGGTGCGCGGCGGACAGCCCCCGTCCGCCGGCGACCCACGAGAACGCGACGCCGGGTTCCCGTTCCAGCTCGGGGAAGAGCGTCCGCGTGGCGAAGTTGCCTGCGCCGATCGCCGCGAGCCGCAAGGTGCCGCGGGGGGCGGTCCAGGTGCGGGAGCTCGCCTCCGGAGCCGGCCGGGAGGGGAGCTGCGCGGTTGCGGAGTAGCGCAGCAGCAGGGCGACGCTGCGTCCGGGGGTCGACGGTTTCAGCGCCTCGTACGCGCCGGCCGCGTCCTCGACGGCGAAGACCCGCGGCTTGAGCCGGGCGAAGTCCACCGCGCCCGTCGCCAGGAGCCGCAGCACCTCGGCGAGGTTGCGCCGTTCCGTCCAGGGGACATAGCCCTCCGGGTACGGATGGCCGTCCTCCTCGAAGCGGGCGTCGTACCGGCCGGGGCCGTAGGACCGCGCATAACGGATCGTCAATTCCTTGTGGTAGTAGGACGACCGCGGCGGTGCGACGTCGACGTCACCGACGACCACCACGGTGGCGCGGTCACGGGCGAGGAGGCCGGCGAACTCGACGGGGTCGGAGCTGGACGTGGCGGCGGTGATGAGCACCGCGTCCGCGTCGGCGCCTGCCCACTGCCGGGAGACGGCACCGGGCAGGCCGTCCGCCCCCCGCGGGAAGGCCACAAGACCCGCCGACTCGGCGAGCGCGACCATGGCGGAGTCGGGATCGATGCCCACCCCGTCGTATCCGTAGGCACGCAGCAGTTGGAGCGTGATCTGGCCGACCAGGCCGAGGCCGATGACGGCGATCCGTGAGCCCGGCACCACCTCGGCCTGGTGGATGCCCTGAAGCGCGATCGCGCCGACCGTGGCGAAGGCGGCCCATTGGGTGTCCACGCCGTCCGGCACGGGGACGACAAGGTTGCGGGGCACGGCGACGATCTCCGCGTGCGACGCGTAGCGGGCTCCGGCGGCGGCCACCCGCATCCCGGGGCGGATGTCGTCGACCCTCTCGCCCGTCCGCAGGACCGTGCCCGCGCAGGAGTACCCGAGCTGCACCGGACGGTCCAGGCGGTCCTGGACCGTCCGGTAGGTCTCGACGAGGCCCGTTCGCCTCACGCTCTCGAGCACCTGCGCCACCTGGTCGGGCCGGTGCCGCGCCTTGCCGAGCAGGCTCTGCGCGCCGGTCGAGACGGTGGCCCGTTCCGTACCCGCGCTGATGAGCGACCAGTCGTTGCGGATCACCACCAAACCGGCGGCTGCTTCGGGGGCGGGAATTTCTCCCACCGTGATGGCGCCGGTGCGCGGGGACAGGAGGACTGTTTTCATTTCCTGCCTTTACGGGAGGGATCGCGGCCCAGCGCACTGTAGGGAGGGCAAATCACCGGCACATGCGCTTCTCTCCCGGAACGGACCAGACGGACGAACATCTCCATACGGCTGGGTGAAAATGCCACCGGCATGATGGGCGTTGTCGTGGAATACCGATTCCCTGGTCCCCGGGCGAGCGCCTCTTTCGCTCCGGGGAACTACGGCCACCGGTGGGTGCCACCCCGGCGGCGGTCCGGTGCCCGCTCGGAAGGAGAATTCGGGTGAAGCGACTGATGGTCGTCTACGGAACGAGACCGGAGGCCATCAAAATGGCCCCCGTCATCGAGGCACTCGACCGGTCCCCGATATTCCGGCCGACGGTGACGGTGACCGCCCAGCACCGCGGACTGCTCGACCAGGTCCACTCGTTGTTCGGCATCCGCGCCGACCACGATCTGGACATCCTCAGCGAGCGCCAGTCCCTCGCCGACATCACCGTGCGTGTCCTCGACGGGCTGTGTCCGCTGCTGCGGCACGAGCGCCCGGAGGCGGTCCTGGTCCAGGGCGACACCACGACCGCGTTCGCCGGGGCCCTCGCCGCCTTCTACAGCCAGGTCCCCGTGGTCCACCTGGAGGCGGGACTGCGTACCGGCGACCGGTACTCGCCCTTCCCCGAGGAGATCAACCGCCGGCTCGCGACCCAGCTGGCATCCCTGCATCTGGCGCCCACCCCGCACGCGCGGGACAACCTGCTGCGGGACGGCGTCCTCCCGTCGTCCGTCGTGGTCACCGGGAACACCGTCATCGACGCCCTGCTCTGGGCGGTCGGGCGCCAGAGCCACTACGGGGACCCAGCCCTGGCCGACCTCGACGACACCGCCCGCCGGGTCCTGCTGGTGACGGCCCATCGCCGGGAGTCGTGGGGAGGCGCGATGGAGTCCATCGGCAGTGCCCTCGCCGATCTGGCGCGCGCCGAGCCCGACCTCCTCATCGTGCTCCCGCTGCACCCCAATCCGGTCGTACGGGCGGCGATCCTGCCCCAGGTCGCCCACATCGGCAGCGTCCGCCTGACGGAACCGCTGGCCTACGGGGCGTTCGCCCGGCTGATGAACCGTGCGCACATCATCCTGACCGACAGCGGAGGCATCCAGGAGGAGGGGCCGGGCCTCGGCAAGCCCGTGCTGGTCATACGGGACACCACGGAGCGCCCGGAGGCCCTCCGGGCCGGGACGAGCCGCCTGGTGGGAACCGACCGCGAGCACATCGTGAAGCAGGTACGCCTGCTGCTGCACGATCGCGGGGCGTACGCGGCCATGGCGAAGGCGGTGAACCCGTACGGCGACGGACGCGCCGCGGACCGTACCGTACGGGCGATCGGGCACTGGATGGGCCTGTGCGGGCGCCCCACGGAGTTCGGCGACGCACCGGCGGACTCCGCGGGCGACCTGGCGTCAGCTCCAGATGCCGCGGGTGTCGAAGACGGCCTTGCCGCGCAGCGCGGTCCGTTTGACGCCGCGGAAGGCGTCGTGGTCCACGAGCAGTACGACGACATCGGCGTCCCGCACCGCGGTGGTGACGTCGACGAGTTCGGCCACGCCCGTTTGCGCCAGTGAGTCCGGCAGGTCCCTGATGTGCGGTTCCGCGACCAGCAGCCGGCCGAGTTGACGCTCGGCCAGTTGGGTGACGATGTGCAGGGCGGGGCTCTCCCGGAGGTCGTCGATGTTCGCCTTGAAGGCCAGACCGAGGCAGGCGATCACCGGGTCCTTGAAACGGCCGGCCGTCCGGACGACCTCGCCGAGCACATAGTCGGGCCGCTCGTCGTTGACCTCGCGGGCGAGCCGGATGAGACGCGACTGCCGGGGCGCGGTGCCGACGATGAACCAGGGATCAATGGCGATGCAGTGCCCGCCGACACCCGGCCCCGGGCGCAGGATGTCGACCCGCGGGTGGCGGTTGGCCAGGGCGATGACGTCGCCCGCGTCGATGCCGACGTGGTCGCAGACCATGGACAGTTCGTTGGCGAAAGCGATGTTGACGTCCCGGAAGGCGTTCTCGCTGAGCTTGGCCATCTCCGCCGTCGTGGCGTCGGTGAGCAGGCACTCCCCCTTGGCGAACACCTCGTAGAGCGTGCGCGCGTGCTCGGCGCAGCCCTCGCCCACGCCTCCGACGACCCGGTCGTTGGTCACGATCTCGATCATCGTCCGGCCCGGCAGGACACGTTCCGGGCAGTGGGCGACCCGTACGTCGGGCGCGTCGCCCGCTTCGTGCGGGAAGGTCAGGTCGGGGCGGTGCTTGCCCAGCCACCGGGACAGCTCCACGGTGGTGCCGGGCGGCGAGGTCGACTCGAGGATGACGAGGTCACCCGCCTTGAGCACCGTCGCCACCGACGCCACCGCGTCGCGCACGTACGACAGGTCCGCCGTGCGGTCCTCCTGGAGCGGCGTGGGGACGGCGATGATGAAGGCGTCGGCGGGCTCGGGCACGCCGGTCGCCCGCAGTCGGCCCATGGCCACAGCCCCGCTGACGGCCACCGCCAGATCCGGTTCGACGAAGGGGGCACGGCCGGCGTTGATGAGTTCGACCGTGGCGGGGTTGACGTCGACACCGACGACGTCGATGCCGTGGGCGGCGAGAGCGGCAGCGGTCGGGAGGCCGATGTAGCCGAGGCCGACGACGCAGACAGTGGAGAACACGAGGGGGGAATCCTCTCCGTAATTCCTGGGCGTGCCGCAGGTGAAGATGACCGAGGGTTTTTCACGGGGAAACAAAAAGGCACCAGACAGGATGGACCGACGTAACACCTTTCCGGCGCAAGCACGCCGCCGCTGTTCCGACCGAAGGCGTTTTTGCCGGGCACCAGCCGTGTCGACGACGCCAGACACCCGATTCGGTGTAGCTCTACAGATGCAATCGGCAGCAGGTCGAGCAGAAGAGGGACACAGGCGATGAGTTCTCGAACCTTTCCGAGTGTCCGGCTGGTGGTGCCGTCGAACGGGGAGCGCCCGGAATACCTGGAGCAGTGCCTGGCGTCCGTCAGTCGCCAGCGTGAATCCGTCGAGGCCGTCGTCGTCGGACCCGCCCGGGCGGCCGACGCCCTGCGCGGGGTGGCGGAGCGCCACGGGTGCGGGTTTCTCGTGGAGGACGAGCGGGGGCTCAGCAACGCGGTCAACCAGGGGTGGCAGGGGGCCACCACGGAGTACCTGACATGGCTGGGCGACGACGACTTGCTCACCGAGGGCAGCCTGAGCGCGGCCCGCGAGGCGCTGGACCGGGTTCCCGGCGCCGCCATGGCCTATGGACGGCTGACGATCATCGACGCCGACGACCGGACCCTCTACACCCTGCGTCCGGGAACCTTCGCGTCCTGGCTCTTCCGGTACGGCCAGAACTTCGTGGGCCAGCCGGGGTCCCTCTATCGCCGCAGTGCCGTCCAGCGGGTGGGCATGCTCGATCCGGCGTTGCGGTACGCCATGGACTTCGACCTGCATCTGCGGCTGCGACGGGGCGGGGGCATGGTGTACCTGCCGCGGGTCCTCGGGTGCTTCCGGGTCCATCCCTCCTCCCTCACGGTGACCAATCCGTGCCCCGACGACGAGGGCCGCCGCGTCATGCGCCGCTACCTGGGCCGCACCACGCTGCGCCTGGAGCCCTACTGGTGGCCGCTCGCCCAGGGCATCAGCAAGGCCTGGGGCGCGACCACGAAGTCGGGCCTGATCGGTACGACGGCCCGCACATCCATGGCGCTGCGGACCAGGACGCGCCCCACGCGGGGCTGCTGACGCTCCAGGGCCTCACCGGTAAGCCCGGACGCGTCCTTCGCCGTACCTTCGCCGTACTCCTCCTACGCCGTGGCCGGGACGCGGGCGACGTGGGTGAGGTACCAGTCGTAGGTCCGTCTCAGGCCCTCGTCGACCTCGATGCGGTGGTGCCAACCGGACTCGTGCAGTGCCGAGACGTCCAGCAGCTTTCTCGGCATGCCGTCGGGCTTCGAGGCGTCGAAGACCAGGGAGCCCTCGAAGCCGACCAGGCGCCGGATCCGCTCGGCCAGTTCCCGGACAGAGATGTCCTGGCCCGTCCCCACGTTGAGGAACCGTCTCCCGCGGTGGTGGCGCAGCAGCCAGAGGACCGCGTCGGCCAGGTCGTCGACGTGCAGGAACTCCCGGCGGCTGTCGCCCGTCCCCCAGATCAGCACCTCGGACGCACCGGCCGCGCGGGCCTCATGCATGCGCCGTACCAACGCCGGGATCACATGGGAGGTACCGGGGTCGAAGTTGTCACCCTCCCCGTAGATGTTGGTCGGCATGCACGAGACGAAGTTCCTGCCGAACTCGGCGTGGATGTACTCGCACAGCTTCATCCCGGCGATCTTCGCGTAGGCGTACGCCTCATTGGTCGGTTCCGGACGCCCCGTCATGAAGAACTCCTCCCGCATCGGCTGCGGGCACCCCCGCGGGTAGATGCACGAGCTGCCGAGGAAGAGGAACGTGCGCACTCCCGCTTCCTTGGCCGACCAGATGAGGTTGTTCTGGATCTGGAGGTTCTCGTACAGGAACTCCGCGGGAAAGCTCATGTTGGCCTTGATGCCGCCCACCCTGGCCGCGCAGTCGACGACGTACGCGGGCCGCTCCTTCGCCATGAACTCCCGTACGGCCACCTGATCGGTGAGGTCGAGTTCGGCTCGGGTCCGCAGCGCCAGGTTTTCGTACCCCGCGCTCCGCAGCCGCCGGACGACGGCGGCACCCACCATGCCGGTGTGACCGGCCACGTAGATCCGGGCTCGGTGGTCCATCACGTCCCTCACTCGCCCAGCAGGTCGCACAGCGTGGTCAGTTCGTCCTCGGTGAGGTCCGGGTTGTTCCCGAAGTAGAAACCGTTTGTGTGGACAAGACGGGCCACCGGGCGTTCCGTGCTTTCGGGGACGTACCTGCGGTAGAACGGCTGCCGCGTGATGTCGCCGGCGATGACCGGACGGATCTCCACCCCGGCCGCCTCGAACTCGGCGCGGTACTTTTCGGCCAGCTCGGGTGTCCGGCAGACCACCGGCATGGCGAAGTTGGACACGGTGTCCATGTGGTTCAGGTCGAACTGGTGGACGTCCTCGTTGCCCGCCATGGCCTGCTGGAAGCGTGCGAAGTGAGCCGCGCGGGCGCCCACGATCTCGTCCCAGTACCGGATCTGCCGATTGCCGATGAACCCGTTGATCTCAGTGGGCCGGAAGTTCGACGCCAAATCGTAGAAGGTGTACTTGGCGTGGAAGTCGTCCACGGCGGCTTCGGTACGCAGCCTGCGCTGCCTGTCCGGTGCCAGGTTGCGGTCCCAGCCGTGCGCCCGGGAGATCACCAGCCGCTCGTACAGGTCGTCGTCGTCGGTGCAGACCATCCCGCCCTCGATGGTGGACAGGTGGTGGCCGACGAAGAACGAGAACGTCGAGGCGAGGGAGAAGTTGCCGAGCAGGGCCCCCGCCACGCTGGAGCCCAGAGCCTCGCAGTTGTCCTCGAGCAGCAGAACGCCGTGGTCGTCGCACAGGGCCCGCAGCGCGGACAGGTCGTCGCAGAACCCGAGGACGTTCGTCAGGAACAGCGCCCGCAGACCGGACACGTGCCTTTCCAGGTTCTTCGGCGAGACATTGAGGGTGTCGAGCGCGCAGTCGATCGCGACGGGTTCCAGACCGAGCTGGATCAGCGGCATGACATTGGTCGGCCAGGTCAGGGCCGAGACGCCGACCCGGTCGCCCCGCCGGAGCAGGCCCTGGTTCACCAGCACCTGGATCAGCAAGAGGTTGGCCACGCTGCCGTTGCACACGAACACGGCGTGTCGGCGCCTCTGTCTGGCCGCGAAGGCCTCCTCGAACGTCCGGCACTGTCCGTTCATGCTCAGCAGGTCCTGATGGAGGATGAAGTCGGCCAGGGCACGCCTGGTCTCCGCCTCGTGGTGGAAGGTGGACTTGATCAGCTTGATCACGGGGAACCTCTGCGACGACGCGCGGTAGTGCCTTCTCGCCGACGGCGTCGCCGTCATGTCCGGCGGAAGGCTCTGAACAGGGTGGGTACGAGCACGAACGCGGTGTAGGAGGCGACCGAGCCGATGACGGGCCCCTCGGCTCCCAGCCGCGCCAGGGGGATGGACACGGCGAGGTTCACCGCGGCCATGAGACTGAAGGTGATCGCCTGGAAGCGCAGTCCCTGCGCGTCCGTCGACCACATGGTGGCCGGGCAGGCGACCGCCTGCACGAACAGCAGCGCGGCAAACGCGGCCATGAGGCCGGTCCCCACCCGGATCCGCCCGTGCATCATCCAGGTGCCCGCGACGGGTCCGAGCACCACGATGCCGGCGCCCACGACGAGGCCGCCCGCCGCGAAGCAGCCGGTGAACCGTGCGAGGTCGCGCCCGGGTACGCCGGGCGAGCGCCTCCGCCGGGCGAACACGGCCCACAACGGCA
>LRTP01000041.1 GCA_001550305.1 Streptomyces diastatochromogenes | reverse complement strand
CGCCGGTCGTGGTGAGGCCGAGGCGGGTGGCGAGTTCGCCGGCTATCTCGGCTCTCTTGATGGAGTCGACGCTGAGGTCGGCTTCGAGGTCGAGGTCGGGTTCGATCATGTCGACCGGGTAGCCGGTACGTTCGCCGATCACGTCGAGGACGACGGCGAGGACGGATTCGGCGGTCGGGGCGGGCCCTGCGGCGGGGGCGGAAACGGGCGCCGGGGTGTCTTTCGAGCCGGTCACCCGCTCGATCAGCGCGGTGATCGCGGCGGCGGTACGGGCCTTGGTCAGTTCTTCGACGTCGGTGTCGCCGGTCGTGGTGAGGCCGAGGCGGGTGGCGAGTTCGCCGGCTATCTCGGCTCTCTTGATGGAGTCGACGCTGAGGTCGGCTTCGAGGTCGAGGTCCGGTTCGATCATGTCGACCGGGTAACCGGTGCGCTCGCCGATCACCTCGAGCACGACCGACAGCACCGAGCCACCTGCCGGTACGGCCACGGCGACCGGCGCGGCGGCGGGCAGAGCGGTCACCGTGACCGGAGCGTCGGTGTACGTGATCGGGGCGGGGGCGGGGGGACGTACCCCCGGATCCGCTCCCAGGTACCCCAGCATCACATCCCGCTGCGCCGCGATCATCTCCCGGCTCGTGCGCAGGAACTCGCTGATCAGGGCCTCGGATCCGGTGGCCGCCGCCACTGGTCCGACCGGGCTGCTGTGGGTCACGAGGGCCTCCGGGACGCGCTCGGCGGGGTGGAGTGCGGCGGCGGGGATCACGCCGTCCGCCGTACGGATCAGATGGCCGTCGACCGTCCACGCGGCGCGTCTGGGACGCGGGGCGCGGGTGTCGGCGGGGACCGCGTCCCGGCCCTGGAGGAGCCACGAGGCCTTGATGTCCGCACCGGCGACGGCCAGTTGGGCGAGCGCGGCGAGGAACCCGGGGAGACCGGCACGTCGGCCGTCCTCCAGGGCGACCGTGCGGTGCGGCCGGTCGCCGAGGACCGCGCCCACCAGCCGGGTCAGCACCGAGCCGGGTCCGGCCTCGACGAAGACCCGGGCCCCGGCCCCGTACATCGCCTCGATCTGGTCGGCGAACCGGACCGGGGAGCCGATCTGCGCGGCGAGTTCGGCCCGGATCTCCTCGGGGCCCGGCGGGTATCGGGTGGCCGTACGGTTCGACCAGACCGGGAAGTCGATGGGAGCGAACGGGACTTCGGCGAGCACCTCGGCGAAGGTCTCGCCGGCCGCCGCGACCAGCGGACTGTGGAACGCGCAGGCGACCGGGATGCGCTTGGCACCGAGCCCCTGGGCACGCAGTCGCTCGACGGCGGTGAGTACGTCCTCGGTGGGGCCCGAAATGACCGTCTGGCGGGGCGAGTTGCGGTTCGCCGTCACCACCGAGTCGGCCAGATGCGCGGCGGTGAGAGCCGCCGCGACCTCCGGTTCGCCCGCGGCGACGGCGGCCATGGTGCCGGGGTCGCCCTTGCCGGTGGCGCCCAGGATGGCGGCGGCGCGTGCGCGGCTGGTGCGCAG
>LRTP01000409.1 GCA_001550305.1 Streptomyces diastatochromogenes | reverse complement strand
GGGTTCGGGGGCGTAGCCCCCGGTGGGGTTGAAGGGGCGGAGCCCCTGGGGATGGGACGGGTAGGGGCGGCGGGGGCGAAACAACCCCCGAGCCGTCGACGCCGTAGAAGACACTGCCGCACGAGGAGGACCCCGTGCCCGAGGGGCACACGATTCACCGGCTGGCCGAGGACTACGAGGCCAGGTTCGCAGGCGGGCCCACCCGCGTCACCAGCCCCCAGGGCAAGTTCACCGACGCCGCCGCCCTCCTCGACGGCACCCCCCTCGAACACGCCGACGCCCACGGCAAACACCTCTTCCTCGCCTTCCGCACCGCCGACTGGATCCACATCCACCTCGGCCTCTTCGGCAAGGTGACCTTCGGCGACGCCCCCGCCCCACCCCCCACCGACACGGTCCGCCTCCGCCTCGCGAACGCCACGTCGTACGTCGACCTCCGCGGCCCCACCACCTGCGCCCTGATCACGGACGACGAGAAGCAGGCGATACACGCCCGCCTCGGCCCGGACCCCCTCCGCGCCGACGCGGACCCGTCGGCGGCGTACCACCGCGTCTCCCGCAGCCGTACGACGATCGCCGCCCTCCTCATGGACCAGAAGATCATCGCGGGCGTCGGGAACGTCTACCGCGCAGAAGTCCTCTTCCGACACGGCATCGATCCGTACCGCACGGGGAAGGACATCACCCCGACGCAGTGGGACGCGATCTGGACGGACCTGGCGGCACTCATGCGCGAGGGCGTCCGCAACAACCGCATCGACACCGTCCGCCCGGAACACACCCCCGAGGCCATGGGCCGCCCACCGCGCGTGGACGACCACGGCGGCGAGGTGTACGTGTACCGCAGGGCCAACCTGCCCTGCCACATCTGTGGCGGCGAGATCCGCACCGCCGATCTCGCCGCCCGCAACCTCTTCTGGTGCCCGACCTGCCAGAACAGCTGAACCGGGGTCGCCCCCGGGGGGCTAGAACCCGTGCGGCAACCAGGGCGCGACCGCCGACGAGAAGCCCACCGAGGCCTCCGCGAGCGCGCCCTGCCGCAACTCCCGCACCCGCCCCGCCGCCGCGAGCGAGGCCAGGGACACCCCGCCGAGGTACGCCGCCCCCAACTCCCGTACGGACAGCGCGAGATCGGCGGCGTCCGACGTACGCACACAGGTCGCGCCCTTGGCGTCCCCGGTGAGCCGCCAACGCCCCTCGTTCCAGGGGCAGAACACGTCCTCCACCTCGAACACCACGTCCACCGGCGCCTGATACGTCCGCGCCTCCAGCGCGGCACCGACGTCCACGAGCCGCACGTGCAGCGCGTCCCGCATCCGCACCGCGCAGCGGCGGATGTCGGACACCATGTGCTGCCACGCCTCGTCGACGGGGCGACCGAGCGCGTGCAGCGTGGACGTCAGGTCGATCTCGAAGAGGAACCGCCACAGCGCCGCGTGCGTCGCCGGGTCGAGCGCCTCCAGTTGGTCGAGGCGGACGGTGAACCCGGCCCCGCGGTGGTCGCCGTCCTGCTTGATCCGGTACCGGGCGTAGCCCACGACCTCGTCGTCCCGCTCGGCGACCACGCACTGCAACGGCGACGCCCCGTCCCGCTCGCTCTCCGGGTCGAGCAGCATCGCCCGGTCCCAGCCGGGCCGCCGCGCCAGCATCCCGGGCCGGCCCGGCACCAGCCGCGCGTACACCGCCTCGCAGGCGTCGAGTACGTCGGCAGGCGCGGCGTACCGCAGACGTACGTCATCGGTGCCGGGCGGTACGGACAGACGTACCCGGGTCGTGTCGATCTCGACGTTGTACTGGTGGGTCGCGATGCCGTAGCCGAACCGGCCGTAGATCACCGGCTCCGACGCGGTCAGCACGGCCAGCGGTTCGCCCCATGAGCGGATGTCGTCCAGCTGCCGCCGCATCATCGACCTCAGCAGCCCGCGCCGCCGGTGGGTGGCCGCGACGCTCACCATCGTGATGCCCGCGGCCGGTACGGAGGTGCCGCCGGGGACGGTGACCCGGAACGAGAACGCCCCCGCGGTGCCCACACACTGGTCGCCGTCCCAGATCCCCAGGAAACGGTCGTACTCTGTGAGCGCGTTCATCACCTCGCGCTCCTCGGACGACTCCGGTACGCCCCCGAACGCGCGGACCAGGTTGTCGTACCACGTGTCCCACTCGGGCTGCCGCAACACCCGCAAGTCAGTCGTCATACGCCATGCCTACCAGGGCAATGCGGTACGAGCGAGGGAATTTCCCCCACCGCCGGGGGCGCCGTTCACTGTGATGTTGAGCGCTCGGACGGGGGACAAGTGGGACCTCCCGTGCCAAGCACCTGGTCCGATGGATAGGGTCCCGAACTAATGGCAGCAGGACGAGAGCGGCGCGCGGAAGCCGAGACGTTCACGGCCCGGTTGAAGAAGCAGTGGCACCGGGCTCGCACTGGCGTGCGCAGATCCGCCGTGGACTACTTCCGCGGCGACGGTTCCGACTGGATCGCACTGGCCGGTCTGCTGCTGACCATCCCCGTGATCGCGGCCACGACGCTGATGAACTCGGTCTGGTGTTCCCCGGCCGCGCTGGTCCTGCCGATCGTCGCGGGCGGCCTGCTGCTGCGCCCCGCCAGCCTGCTCGGCCTGTACGCGGCCGCCGCCACCGCACTGATAGTGGAGTCCGTGAAGCTGGGCCCGTACACCGAGGGCCCCTCCCGGGTCACCCCGGGCGTGGTCCTGGTGGTCGCGGCCTGCGGCTTCTTCGGCCTGCTGATCGCCCAGTTCCGCAGCCGGGTCGGCGTGCCCTGGCGGCGCGGCGGCACCATGCTCTTCGACCTGCGCGAACGCATCCGGGTGCAGAGCAAGCTGCCGGGCCTGCCGCTGGGCTGGCACCGGGAGATGGCCTTGCGCCCGGCGGGCGGTCAGTCGTTCTCGGGGGACTTCGTCGTGGCCGCACGTACGAACAGCGGCCGAACCCTCGAAGTCGTCCTGACCGATGTGTCCGGAAAAGGCATGGATGCGGGGTCGCGCGCCCTGCTCCTCTCCGGAGCCTTCGGCGGCTTGCTGGGATCACTCCCACCCCACGCCTTCCTGCCCGCCGCGAACGGCTACCTGCTGCGCCAGGACTGGGACGAGGGCTTCGCCACGTCGATCCACCTGGTCCTGGACCTGGACTCCGGCGACTACGAACTCTTCTCCGCCGGGCACCCGCCGGGCCTTCAGCTCAGCGCGGGCAGCGGGCGCTGGGAGGAGAAGGCCGCGGAGGGTCCGCTCCTCGGGGTGTACGACGGTGCCCAGTTCGACCCCGTCAAGGGTTCCCTGCGCCCCGGGGACGTCCTGATGCTGTTCACGGACGGTCTGGTGGAAACCTCCGACCGTGACATCGTCGAGGGCATCGACCGCCTCACCGGCGAGGCCGACCGCTATGTCGCGGGCGGATTTCACGGCGCCGCGTGGCACCTCATCGAGGCGGTCGCCAAGGACGTCAACGACGACCGGGCCCTCCTGCTGATCTGCCGAGACGGCACCACGGCGACCCGCTGACGACGGCGCCGGGTCCGGCCGAGCGACCCCCACCCGCCCCGACCCGCATCATTCAGCCCGTCCGGCGTTCGAGGACGAGGCCGACCCTTCGCCGGGGCGGTTGTCATGTTCGGTCTGACGGCGGTCACCGTGACCGCCCGCGCGGCGCTGCGGCGGGAGACACTGGAGGGGTGACGCAGACTCTCCTGACCCTGGCCGAAATAGAGGCCCTCGCCCGTACGGCGCACGCCGCCCAGACCGACAAGGCGGGGCGACCGTACACCGAGCACCTGCAGGCCGTCGTGGACGGGGTCCGTGAGCGCGGGGGCGACGACGAGCAGATCGCGGCGGCCTGGCTGCACGACGCCGTCGAGGACGACGTGCTCTCCGAGGACTGGCTGCGCGAGGCCGCGCTGACCGGGCGGACGAAGGACATCGTGCTGGCGCTGACCAAACGCGAGGGAGAGCCCCCGGAGTCCTACGCGAAACGCATTCGTACGACTCCGGGAGCTCTCGTGGTCAAGGCCTCGGACCTGGCGCACAACGCCGACCCGGCCCGGCTCGCGGTCCTCGACGAGCACACCCGCGCGCGGCTGACGAAGAAGTACGCCGCGATGCGGGCGCTGCTGGGACTGCCGCCGGGCTGACGGTGGCCGTACCGGGCCGAAGGTGGTTACGCCGGAGTCTTGGCCCATTCGCGGGCCGGCTCTGTGGCGTCCCGCTTGAAGGCCCACTCCATGCTGGGCTCCATCGCGAAGCGGAAGACCCGTCGGACCGGCGCCGTGCACAGCAGGGTGACGGCCACGCCCGCGACGACGGTCACGAAGATCTCGCCGAGCGGCCGGTGCAGCCACTCGTGGTCGAACCAGCCCGAGTAGTCGCCGCCCTTGACCAGGAAACCATGCAGCAGATAGCCGTACAGCGTGCCCGCGCCGAGCGCCGTGAACCACGTCCTGCGGCGCGGCACCCAGGCGAAGAAGCACGCGGTGAGCAGCAGTGAGCAGCCGAGCAGGGCGAGCACCATCACGGGGCCGACCCACCAGGGGGCACCCAGCTCCTGGGCGCTGTCGCGGTGGTAGAACCAGCCGGGGTTCATCCGCGGTACCGCCCACCAGCTCACGACCAGCGCGGCGGCGAACACCGGCACCGACAGGATGCGCACCTCGCGGCGGCGCACCAGCTGGAAGTGCTCGGGCTTCATGCACAGACCCAGCACGAAGAACGGCAGGAACTGGAGCGTCCGTTGCAGATCCAGGTCGTCACCGATGGACGGCGAGGTGGTCGCGAGCATGGCCACGAGGAGCGCGAGCGGAAGCGGCCGGCGGACCAGCTTCCACAGCGGCGTCGTCAGCCGCCAGATGAACAGCGCGCACAGGAACCAGGTGAGGAACCAGGGGTCGAGCAGGCTGACCGGCAGCGACGGATCGTCGTCGGCCCAGCGCTTGAAGAGGACGTACGCCACTTCGAAGACGACGTACGGCACGGCGACACCGGTGACCAGGCGCTTCAGCCGGTCGGCGCGCATGTCGAAACTGCGGGAGAAGTAGCCGGAGATGATGATGAAGGCCGGCATGTGGAAGGCGTACACGACCATGTACGCGGCTTCGAGGACGCGGCTTTGACCCTTCAGGGGCTCCCAGGCATGGCCCATGGCCACGAGCACGATCGCCAGGTACTTGGCGTTGTCGAAGAAGGCGTCACGCGGTTTGCCGGGCCGGGTGGCCGTGGCGTCCGCGGGGGCGGTGGTGGCCGTGGCGCCGGCCGGCTTCGAAGTCCGGTCGGACGGCCGGCTCGGGGCCGAGCGCGCGGTCGGCACCCCCTCCACCGGCCGCTCCGCAGGGGGGAGCGGCGTTCGACGGGGACCGTTCGGGTGGAGCGAGTTCGTCACGGAGCCTCCCACCAGGAACCGCGGGAAGCGGAGGGAGCGGGGGAGACGATCCAGGACCTTGCTGCTCTTGTGGGGGACGAGGCGGCGTGGAACATCCGAGGCACCCTAGCGTTGTCTGTGTGTCCTCGTAAAACTCCTGGAGTTATTCCTGCTTATCGCGTGTGAGTTCGTCCGTGAGTAACGTTTCGAGTACCCAGGAATTGAGGATTTCCCCTTACCGCGTACGACAGTTGTGGCGTCGTTCTGTCCGCATTCGTCACGACTAATTGGTGCATAACGCTCGCGGGCGACTCCGGTGAAATGTCCAGCCTTCGACGCCTTCGCTGTCTTCGGGGACATCTTCCGGGCGTCATCGGGGGTTTCTTCGCCGCGCCTGTGACGGCAAGTGGAAATTCCTGCGAACGGGATGTGTGGACACGGCAACGATCCCTCGGAATTCCCCGTGCGGGCGCACGGCCGAATTACCGCACGGGGTCGCGCAGTTGGTCCGCCGCGGGAGGGTGGGGGAGTCCGGTTCCCGGGCGGTTCCGACCGATGATGTGTCACCCGCGGCATACGGGGGCCGCGTTGGTGGCACGATGGTTCTGGCGGGGGTGTGCGGGGCTGCACCCTCGGGCCGGGAGAGCGGACCGACCGTAGGGTGTGATCAGTTGTGGCCATTTCGCTGTCAGTGGTACTGCTGTTGGCGATCATCCTCGTGGTGCTGATCCGAGGGGGATCGATCAAGGCGGGGCCCGCCATCGTCGCGGTGCTCTTCGGCTTCTTCCTCGCATCGACCGGAATGGCTCCGTCCATCCAGCGGTTCCTGGACTCGATAGCGCAGACGATCAACTCGATCAGTTTCTGATCTCCGGTTCTGATCTCCGGGCGGGACGGGCCGGCGCCTTCACGCCCCGATTCGTGGACGCGGCCCCGACGGCCGCGCCCCGGGCCGACCGCGCTCTCCATGCCGGCTCGATCAGCGATCCGACCGACCGACCGGGAAATTCATCGGCGATCCGGCCGGTCGGTAAAACGACCGGCGTTCCGACCGGGCGTCGCCGGTCCGGAAGATCGCGTATGCGGATCGGGCCTGCGCCGCCCAGACGCCGGCCGACCCACCGATCGTCGTCGGTGGGACGAAAGTGGATCACTGTGCCGCATCCGCGACGCGCGAGGCTCCCGTGCCGTCGAGGGAGGTGCGCGACATCTCAACCCACCGGCGCGGGAGCCTCGTTGGGCCCCTGCCCTGCCGCACCCGCTCTGTCCGACGGCATCTACGCCATCGCGATGACACTGCTCGTCATCAACGTGGCGATCCCCGCACATCTGGACGACGCCGCGTTCCACAAGGCCCTGAGCGATGCGCTTCCCCACCTCGGCGCCTTCGCCCTCAGCTTCACCCTCATCGCCGGATTCTGGCGCGACCACCGCCGCATCCTCACCGCACTGCCCGCCGAGCAGGCCGTGATCACCCGCCTGACCCTCCTCGGCCTCGGCTTGGTCGCCCGGCTGCTGTTCCCCTGGCCTTCGTCAACACGGAAGTAGCCATGACCTCGGCCGTCCTGCGGCGTGGGAGTGATCTCTGGAGGCCGCCGGCCACGATCGGCGCATCCCGCAGGGTGGTTTTGCCCCCTGCCTCAAGGGCACACGACCAGTGAGACTGTGCGGAGGTGCCGAGATGAGCGCCGGAGAACGAGCCAAGGCAAAGGCCGAACAGGTCGTCGGAAAGACCGTGCGGAAGGCGGCCCACGCGGTGCACAAGGAAACCCTCGCAGCGAAAGGTGCCGCACTCGAGGCACGGGGCATGATGCGGGGTGCGAAGGAACGGTCCAAGGGTTCCTTCAAGAACTGACAAGTTCATGGCATTGGCGCACGGGGCGGTTTGGCGCGCGAGCCGACGTCGGCTCCTTCAGGGGGCTGAAACCGTGGGGCGGAATGGCTCTGACCAGGTAAATCTGTCCAGGCCGGCCGCGTGTGCACGCGGGACCGATCGGAGTCCCGGAAAGCGATCAGGGCCAGGCGGAGGAGTGAACCTCTGACCTGGCCCTGACGTGTATGGAGCGGGCGACGGGAATCGAACCCGCGTAGCTAGTTTGGAAGACTAGGGCTCTACCATTGAGCTACGCCCGCACAGAGAGCACCGCAGGTCAGTGACCCCGGCACAGGAGGCATCGTAGCGGGTCGCACCCCGTCCCCGCACACCCCGTTCCGCGACCCCGCGGACGCTCGTGAAATGCGGCAGCCGCGCTGTCTCCGGGCATGTACCCTACGTGTCGCACCGACGGGGTGTGGCGCAGCTTGGTAGCGCGTCCGCTTTGGGAGCGGAAGGCCGTGGGTTCAAATCCCGCCACCCCGACCACCAGCCGGTTCCGGCGACACGTCAGACGACGGATCAGGCGAGAGAACAGACGCCCGACGGCCGATGGCCGGGATCGCAAGATCGCCTTTTGGGGCGTGTACCGCCTGCGGTTACTATGCAGGTTGCGCGCCCGTGTGTCTGCACTGTTACGTCTCTCAAGGGCCGCGAATCCGCTGAGGCTCTGCCTGATCTCGGCAGAAACAAAACAGCAGAACCCCGCAGCAGTACCCCCAAGAAGTCAGCCACAAGGAGACCGAACCGTGAAGAGCGCCGTGGAGAACCTGAACCCGACTCGGGTTCGGCTCACTGTTGAGGTGCCCTTCGAGGAGCTCAAGGACAGCCTCGACGCGGCGTACAAGAAGATCAACCAGCAGGTCACGGTGAAGGGCTTCCGGAAGGGCAAGATCCCGGCGCGCATCATCGACCAGCGGTTCGGTCGCGGTGCCGTGCTCGAAGAGGCCGTCAACGACGCGCTCCCGAAGTTCTACACCGAAGCGGTCAACGAGGCTGAGCTGAACGTCCTCGGCCAGCCCGAGGTCGACATCACGGAGCTGAAGGACGGCGAAACGCTGAACTTCACCGCCGAGGTCGACGTCCGCCCGACCATCGAGATCCCGGACTACTCCGGCATCGAGGTCGAGGTCGACGCAGTCGAGGTCGCCGACGAGGACGTCGAGAAGGCCGTCGAGGAGCTCCGTGAGCGCTTCGCGTCCACCTCGCCGGTCGAGCGCGCCGCCCAGGACGGCGACGTCGTCACGATCGACCTGGAGGCCAAGGTCGACGGAGAGGTGCTGGAGGACGGCGTCGCTTCCGACGTCTCCTACACCATCGGCTCCGGTGAGCTGCTGGACGGCATCGACGAGGCCGTGAAGGGCCTGGAGGCCGGTGGCGAGGCCACCTTCGCCTCCGAGCTCAAGGGCGGCTCGGCGGCCGGCAAGGAGGCCGAGGTCACCGTCAAGGTCACCCAGGTCGCCGCGCGCGAACTGCCCGAGCTCGACGACGACTTCGCGCAGCTCGCCTCCGAGTTCGACACCCTCGAAGAGCTCAAGGCGGACAGCCGCAAGCGCCTCGAGAACATGAAGCAGTACGACCAGGCCACGCAGGCCCAGGAGCGTGTCCTGGAGAAGCTGCTCGAGCTGGTCGAGGTCCCGGTCCCCGAGAAGCTGCTCGAGGACGAGATCAACACCCGTAAGCACAACCTCGAGCACCACCAGCTCGGCCAGATGGGCCTCGACCTCGCGAAGTACCTGGAGATCCAGGGCAAGACCGAGGAGGAGTTCGACGCCGAGACCAAGGAAGCGGCGATCAAGGGCATCAAGACCCAGTTCGTCCTGGACGAGCTCGTCAACAAGGAGAAGCTGAACGTCAACCAGGAGGAGCTCACCGAGCACCTCATGCGGCGTGCGGCCTCCTCCGGCATGTCCCCCGACCAGTTCGCCCAGGCGGTCGTCGAAGGCGGCCAGGTCCCGATGCTGGTCGGCGAGGTCGCCCGCGGCAAGGCCCTCGCGGTCGTCGTCGAGGCCTCCACGGTCAAGGACACCAACGGCGAGGTCGTCGACCTCGACGACGAGGAGGACGAGACCGAGTCGGCCACCGAGGTCGTCGCCGAGGTCACCGACGGTGACGAGGCCTCCACCGAGGCCTCCGAGGAGAAGCCCGAGGCGTAAGCCCACGGCGCTCCAGCAGCTGTACGACGGGCCCCCGGGGACTTCTTGTCCCCGGGGGCCCGTCGGCTTTTGGGGGCGCGAGGAACTGCGCGAGCAACCCACGGCGAGCCGCACCCGCCGTTGGACCGCCCGTGGCAGACGCGGCCGCGACTTCGTGCGCGGCGGGGGAGGGGGCGGATCGCGCCGTTCCCCGCGCCCCCGACGGGGCGCAGCCCCGCCGAACCCCCCTGTCCGACCCAGCGGAGCGCATGCGCTCACAGCGAACAGTTCCTTCTGCGGGATTCCCCGGAGGGACCCGCGCGTTAGGGTCCATGAATACGAGGGCAGGGGAGTCCCCGAAGCCGCCCCGGGCGGTTGTCGCACCGGGGTCCCACGCCCCCAGCAGAAGACGTGAGACGGCCCGGCGCCGTCGTAAGACGAGCAGGTGGATACGTGACGAATCTGATGCCCACAGCTGCCGGCGACCCTATCGGTGGTGGCCTCGGCGACCAGGTCTACAACCGGCTGCTCGGCGAGCGGATCATCTTCCTCGGCCAGGCGGTCGACGACGACATCGCCAACAAGATCACGGCGCAGCTGCTGCTCCTTGCCTCCGACCCGGACAAGGACATCTACCTCTACATCAACAGCCCCGGCGGATCGATCACGGCCGGCATGGCGATCTACGACACCATGCAGTACATCAAGAACGACGTGGTGACGATCGCCATGGGCATGGCGGCCTCGATGGGTCAGTTCCTGCTCAGCGCGGGCACCCCCGGCAAGCGCTTCGCCCTGCCGAACGCCGAGATCCTGATCCACCAGCCCTCGGCCGGCCTCGCGGGCTCCGCGTCGGACATCAAGATCCACGCCGAGCGGCTGCTGCACACCAAGAAGCGGATGGCGGAGCTGACCTCCTTCCACACCGGTCAGACGGTCGAGCAGATCACTCGTGACTCGGACCGTGACCGTTGGTTCGACCCGATCGAGGCCAAGGAGTACGGCCTCATCGACGACATCATGCCCACCGCCGCCGGTATGCCGGGCGGTGGCGGCACCGGGGCGGCGTAAGCCCCTCAGCGCCCCCAGGGCGGCGCGTGGCCCCTCTGTCGCTCTCCGGGCACACCCAGTGCCCCGGAGCGGCGCAGATGGCCCTCCAGCGCCCCGGCCGACCGCCTCAGGCTCTTACAGGCTCTTCAGGAGACACAGTGAACGACTTCCCCGGCAGCGGCATCTACGCCCGCACGCAGGCCGAGTACACCGGTCCTCGTGCGGAGTCCCGCTACGTCATCCCGCGCTTCGTCGAGCGCACCTCGCAGGGCGTGCGTGAGTACGACCCGTACGCGAAGCTGTTCGAGGAGCGCGTGATCTTCCTCGGCGTGCAGATCGACGACGCCTCCGCCAACGACGTCATGGCGCAGCTGCTGTGCCTGGAGTCGATGGACCCCGACCGCGACATCTCGGTCTACATCAACAGCCCCGGTGGCTCGTTTACGGCCCTCACGGCCATTTACGACACGATGCAGTTCGTGAAGCCCGACATCCAGACGGTCTGCATGGGGCAGGCGGCCTCGGCCGCCGCGATCCTGCTGGCCGCCGGCACGCCGGGCAAGCGCATGGCGCTTCCGAACGCCCGCGTGCTGATCCACCAGCCCTACAGCGAGACCGGCCGCGGCCAGGTCTCGGACCTCGAAATCGCCGCGAACGAGATCCTTCGGATGCGCGCGCAGCTGGAAGACATGCTGGCCAAGCACTCGACCACGCCGATCGAGAAGATCCGCGAGGACATCGAGCGCGACAAGATCCTCACCGCTGAGGACGCGCTCGCGTACGGCCTGATCGACCAGATCATCTCCACCCGCAAGATGAACAGTTCCGCGATCGTCTGACGTATCGCTGTATCGTCTGCCGCTCGTCTGTCGCCCCTTGGCCCGGTTCACGACAAAGTGAACCGCGCCAAGGGGGGCCCGAACGGGGGGCTCGGCAAGGTACCGTCGGACATAAGGCAGCACCAGGAGCCGCTGGACCTAGGCGTCTCCCAGGCGAAGGGGAAGCACACCGTGGCACGCATCGGTGACGGCGGCGATCTGCTCAAGTGCTCGTTCTGTGGCAAGAGCCAGAAGCAGGTCAAGAAGCTCATCGCAGGCCCCGGTGTGTACATCTGCGACGAGTGCATCGATCTCTGCAACGAGATCATCGAAGAAGAACTCGCGGAAACGAGCGAGGTCCGCTGGGAGGAGCTCCCGAAGCCCCGCGAGATCTACGAGTTCCTCGAGGGGTACGTGGTCGGCCAGGAGTCGGCCAAGAAAGCCCTCTCGGTCGCGGTGTACAACCACTACAAGCGGGTCCAGGCCGGTGAGAACGGCGGCGGTCAGAACCGGGACGACGCCATCGAGTTGGCGAAGTCCAACATCCTCCTGCTGGGCCCCACGGGCTCCGGCAAGACTCTGCTCGCCCAGACGCTCGCGCGCATGCTCAACGTCCCGTTCGCCATCGCCGACGCGACGGCGCTGACGGAGGCGGGGTACGTCGGCGAGGACGTCGAGAACATCCTGCTGAAGCTGATCCAGGCGGCCGACTACGACGTAAAGAAGGCCGAGACGGGCATCATCTACATCGACGAGATCGACAAGGTGGCCCGTAAGAGCGAAAACCCGTCGATCACGCGAGACGTGTCCGGCGAGGGCGTCCAGCAGGCGCTGCTCAAGATCCTGGAGGGCACGACGGCCTCCGTTCCGCCGCAGGGCGGACGCAAGCACCCCCACCAGGAGTTCATCCAGATCGACACGACGAACGTCCTGTTCATCGTGGGTGGCGCCTTCGCGGGCCTGGAGAAGCTCATCGAGTCGAGGGCGGGTGCCAAGGGCATCGGCTTCGGCGCGACGATCCGCTCCAAGCGCGAGCTCGAGTCCAAGGACCAGTTCGAGGCCGTCATGCCCGAGGACCTGGTGAAGTTCGGCATGATCCCCGAGTTCATCGGCCGGCTGCCCGTCATCACCTCGGTCCACAACCTCGACCGGCCGGCGCTCCTCCAGATCCTCGTGGAGCCGCGCAACGCGCTCGTGAAGCAGTACCAGCGCCTGTTCGAACTCGACGGGGTGGAGCTGGACTTCGAGCGCGAGGCCCTGGAAGCCATCGCCGACCAGGCGATCCTCCGCCAGACCGGCGCGCGCGGCCTGCGCGCCATCATGGAGGAGGTCCTCCAGGCGGTGATGTACGAGGTTCCCTCGCGCAAGGACGTGGCGAGGGTCGTCATCACGGCGGACGTCGTCCTGTCCAACGTCAACCCGACGCTGATCCCCCGCGACGCCCGCGGTCGCGGCCCGGGCGAGCAGAAGACGGCGTAACCGCCACCGCACGCACGGACATACGGCGAAGGGGCCCCGGTCAACCGACCGGGGCCCCTTCGCCGTTGCTGTGCTCGCGGTTGACGCGGGCGGTCAGATCTTGACGCGGACGTCGTTGCGGAGCTTGGCGGCGGTGGCGGCCGCCTCGTCCAGCGAGCCGCTCTTGCCGGTGAGGAAGGCGGCGATGTCGACCGAGGTGACGGAGGCGACCGTGCTGTGGTCGCCCCAGACGCACAGGGGCACCTTCACGGTCTTGGGAGCGCCGGCCGTCGAGGTCGACGAGTCGGTGTTCGTGATCTCGGCCGCCTGGCACTTCAGGATGCCGTTGCTGAAGCCGGAGGGCTTGAACTCCTGCGGGCTGCCGAGCAGCTTGCCCTTGGTCTTGTCCTTGCTCTGGTTCTTCTCGGACTCCGTCTTCAGCTTGGCGAACATGGCGTCGACGACGGCCTCCGGGTCGTCGATCGTGCCGTACACACCGGTGAAGGACAGGTTCTTCGCGGTCAGGCCCGTGCCGTTCACGTAGCCCGCGCCGGCGTCCTTGGCGTTCTTCACGCCCCACTTCTCGAAGTCCTTGATGTCGCTGTCGGACATCGTGGGGGTGTCACCGGAGCTGTCGGACTTCTTGTAGGTGTCGTTGATGACCGTCGCGGGCGTCGTCAGCTTGTGCGGGCCGTCGTCCGCGACCGAACCACTGCCGCTGCTGCTACCACCGATGACGAGATACGCCGCCACGGCGATCGCGGCGACCACCGCGACCGAGCCGATGATGAGCGCCGTCTTCTTCTTGCCGCCGCCGGGCGCGGGCGGCTGCGGGGCGCCGTAGGGCTGCTGGCCGTAGGGAGGCTGCTGGCCGTAAGGGGGCTGCTGGCCGTACGCGGGCTGCTGACCGTACGGGGGAGTCTGCGGCGGGACACCCTGGGGAGCCTGCTGGGGGTAGCCGTAGCCGGGCTGCGGAGGAGCCTGCTGCGGATAGCCGTAACCGGGCTGGGGTGCCTGCGGCGGCTGGCCGTAGGGGCCCTGCTGCCCCGGCTGACCGTACGGCCCGGGCTGCTGAGGCGGCCCACCGTACGGGCCCGGCTGGTTGTAGCTCATCTCTGGGTTCCCCTCCAGATGCTTATGTGTTCCTGACATCTTGACGGAAGGCCGAAGAGTGCGGGGCACATGGGGTCTATTGATGCCTAGTTGTTGACAGGCTGTGCCAGATGTTCGACGTACTGGTCGAACTTGACGGACGAGTGCGCGTCGGCGGAAGCGGCGTAGTACGTCTTCGACCACACGGCTTCTGTTGTGCCGCGTGAACGTCGTACGGCCCTAGCTGTAGCTCCTTTGAGTTGCTTGGCCAGGTTTGCCACGGAAACGCAGGCCGGATAGCTGACGGTTACGTGGATATGGTCGGCCTGGCCGTGAAAGTCCTCGACCTCCGCGTCGAGTTGCCGCGCCGCCTCACGCATCGTGTGTTCGGCGAGCGATAGCAGCTCGCTGGTGAGAACGGGCCGGCGTCGCATCGTGGTCAACGCCAGGTGCACGCGGAGCTCGTGCGACTCCCGGATCGTGCCTTGTCCGGGATCTTCACGCTTCCGTGCGGGTCGCTTCGAGGGGTGAGCCGCTCGCCAAGCGCCCAGCTCCGCCGGTGTCCACGTGGGGGTCCGGCCTGTGTACACGGGTTGCGGAAAGCCATTCCCCTTCCGGGAGTTGAGGACGTAAATCGCCTCTGGCGATATGCCGAGATGCTCGGCGGCCTGTACTGGCGTCAGTCGACGATCCATCACGAGGTTCACCGTATGACAGACAAGTTCACCTTGTCTGTCATACGGTGAATGCGCTGACCGCCCCTCCAGCCGAGGCGAGTCGAGCCGTGATGGGGGAGTGCGTGACGGTGAAGAGCAAGGCCAAGGCGGCGGGCAGGTCGGTCAAGGATCCTGCTGACGCCGGGCGAAAATACCGCCTCTACCCAACACCTCAACAGGCTCAGCGGCTCAGCGAGTGGGGGCATACCTGTCGCACGGTCTGGAACGTGGCCCTGGAACAACGGATCTACGCATACAGGCAACGGCGCATCCGCCTCCGGGCCGACGAGCAGTGCCGCTACCTCACCAGGGCGCGGCACGACCTGCCGTGGATCGGAGACCTGCCTTCCCAGGCGCCGCAGCAGGTCCTCAAACATCTCGACCGGGCTTACGACAGTTTCTGGGATGCGGGGCATCCGGCAGGATTCCCCCGATTCAAGAAGCGCACGGCGCGCTTGGCGATCCCGCTCCCCGGGCAGGCCGTGCGCGTGACGAGGCTGAACCGCAAGTGGGCCTGCGTTCGCATCCCCAAGCTCGGGGACGTCAAGTTCAGGTTGACGCGCCCGCTCGGTGGTCGGATCAAAAACGCATCGATCCGTACAGACAGCTCGGGCCGCTGGTACGTCAGCTTCGGCGTGCACATCGGGAGGACGGCAACGCCACCGAATGGGCATCCGCCGGTTGGCGTGGACTTCGGGGTGAAGCAAACGGCGTACCTGTCGGACGAGACGGAGCCACGGCTCATGCCCCAGACGCTGACCGAGGGCGAGAAGCAGAGGCTGACCGGACTCGAACGCCGCAAGGAGCGGCAGATCGTGCAAGCCAAGAAGCATCGAGGAGGCAGATACAGCAACCGCTTACGAAGGACACTCCGCGCCATCGCGGACCTCAAGGCCCGACAGGCTCGTCGACGCCTGGACTTCACACATAAGCTCACTACAGACTTGGCCAAGAACCACGGCCTGGTCGCCATCGAAGATCTTCGTGTGAAGCAGATGACGCGGAGCGCGAGCGGTACGCGCGCCGCACCCGGCGTGCACGTTTCTCAGAAAGCCGCTCTGAACCGGGCCATCCTCGACAATCTGCCGGGGGAGCGGCGCCGCCAGCTCGTCTACAAATGCCCGGCCTACGGATCCGACCTCTCTCTGGTGCACCCTGCGAGGACCTCGCAGACATGCGGTGTCTGCCACCTTTGGGACCCTGCGTCGCGCGTCAGCCGCGACAGGTTCATCTGTACCGGGTGCGGGCACACCGACGACGCGGATCACAATGCCTCGGTCGTCATTCTCCGTCGTGCCCTTCGTGGTCCGGCGGGCACCACCAGTGCCGCAGGACATTGCGGTGAACAGCACGCACCCGCAGGCCATGCCCGGCCTGCGACGCCCCGCACCCGTGCCGGGCGCACGCGTGAACCCCTGAACCCCTCATCCGGGACGGCCCGCCTTCCAGTGGATATCGAGGGCTACAAGGAGTCCCAGCAGGTCACTGCAGGGAGGATGTCAAGAAAGAATCGCGTTTCGGGACACGGGCGCGGCACCTCTAAACTGACCCCGTGACCGAGAACTCTCAGCAGCCGCAATCAGAGCCCACTCCCGAACTGCCGACCCAGTACGCGCCGGCCGACGTAGAGGGGACGCTGTACGAGCGCTGGGTAGAACGTGGTTACTTCGAGGCGGACGCGAAGAGCGACAAGCCGCCCTACACCGTCGTCATCCCGCCGCCGAACGTCACGGGCAGCCTGCACCTCGGGCATGCCTTCGAGCACACCCTCATCGACGCCCTCACCCGCCGCAAGCGCATGCAGGGCTACGAGACGCTGTGGCAGCCCGGCATGGACCACGCCGGCATCGCCACGCAGAACGTCGTCGAGCGGGAGCTGGGCAAGGAGGGCAAGTCCCGCCACGACCTGGGCCGGGAGGCCTTCGTCGAGCGCGTCTGGCAGTGGAAGGCCGAGTCCGGCGGACAGATCTCCGGCCAGATGCGCCGCCTCGGCGACGGCGTCGCCTGGTCCCGCGAGCGCTTCACCATGGACGAGGGGCTGTCCCAGGCCGTCCAGACCATCTTCAAGAAGCTCTACGACGACGAGCTGATCTACCGCGCCGAGCGCATCATCAACTGGTGCCCGCGCTGCCTCACGGCCATCTCGGACATCGAGGTCGAGTACCAGGACGACGACGGCGAGCTGGTCTCCATGAAGTACGGGGAGGGGGACGACACGATCGTCGTCGCCACCACCCGTGCCGAGACGATGCTCGGTGACACGGCCGTCGCCGTGCACCCCGACGACGAGCGCTACAAGCACCTCGTCGGCAAGAACATCCGCCTCCCGCTCACCGAGCGTTTCATCCCGGTCGTCGCGGACACCCACGTCGATCCGGAGTTCGGCACGGGCGCGGTCAAGGTCACCCCGGCCCACGACCCGAACGACTTCGAGATCGGCCAGCGCCACAACCTGCCGAACATCGCCGTGATGGACGAGCACGCGGTCATCACGGTCCCGGGTCCGTTCCAGGGCCTGGACCGGCTGGAGGCCCGCTCCGCCATCGTCGCCGCGCTGCGCGCCGACGGCCGGATCGTCGCCGAGAAGCGGCCGTACGTCCACTCGGTCGGCCACTGCTCGCGCTGCAAGACCACCATCGAGCCGCGGCTGTCCATGCAGTGGTGGGTCAAGGTCGGCCCGCTCGCCAAGGCCGCCGGTGACGCGGTCCGCGACGGCCGCGTCAAGATCCACCCGCAGGAGATGGAGAAGCGGTACTTCGACTGGGTCGACAACCTCCACGACTGGTGCATCTCGCGGCAGTTGTGGTGGGGTCACCGCATTCCGGTCTGGTACGGCCCGAACGGCGAGGTCGTCTGCGTCGGCCCCGACGACGAGGCCCCGACCGGCGAGGGCTGGCACCAGGACACCGACGTCCTCGACACCTGGTTCTCCTCCGGCCTCTGGCCCTTCTCGACCCTCGGCTGGCCCGAACAGACCGAGTCGCTCGCGAAGTTCTACCCGAACTCCGTGCTGGTCACCGGCTACGACATCCTCTTCTTCTGGGTCGCCCGGATGATGATGTTCGGCCTGTACGCGATGGACGGCACCCCGCCGTTCCACACCATCGCCCTGCACGGCATGGTCCGCGACCAGTTCGGCAAGAAGATGTCGAAGTCCTTCGGCAACGCGGTCAACCCGCTGGACTGGATGGACAAGTACGGCTCGGACGCGCTCCGGTTCACCCTCGCGCGCGGCGCCAACCCCGGCGTCGACGTCCCGATCGGCGAGGACTGGGTCCAGGGTTCGCGCAACTTCGCCAACAAGATCTGGAACGCCACGCGCTTCGCGCTGATGAACGGTGCGACGGTGGAGGGCCCGCTGCCGGACGCCTCGGAGATGTCGGCGACCGACCGCTGGATCCTCTCCCGTCTCAACGCGACGGTCGCCGAAGTCGACGCGCTCTACGACGACTTCCAGTTCGCCAAGCTCTCGGACGTCCTGTTCCACTTCGCGTGGGACGAGGTCTTCGACTGGTACGTCGAGCTGTCCAAGACGACGTTCATGGCGGGCGGCGAGCCGGCGAAGGTCTCCGGGCGTGTCCTGGGCGAGGTCCTCGACGTCACCCTGCGCCTCCTGCACCCGATCGTCCCCTTCGTCACCGAGACGCTGTGGACGACGCTGACCGGCGGCGAGTCGGTCGTCATCGCCGAGTGGCCGACCGACTCCGGTTTCCGCGACGCGGGCGCCGAGCGTGAGATCGAGACGCTTCAGCAGGTCATCACGGAGGTCCGCCGCTTCCGTGCCGACCAGGGTCTCCAGCCCGGCCAGCGCGTTCCGGCCCGCCTCACGCTGGACGGCACCGCCCTCGCCCCGCACGAGGCGGCCATCCGTCAGCTGCTGCGGCTGCAGCCGGAGGGCGAGGCCTTCGCGGCGACGGCGACGCTTCCCGTCGCCGGGGCCACGGTGGCGCTCGACCTCTCCGGCACGATCGATGTCGCGGCCGAGCGCAAGCGGCTCGCCAAGGATCTCGCCGCCGCGGAGAAGGAGAAGGCCCAGGCGAACGCCAAGCTCGGCAACGAGGCGTTCCTCGCCAAGGCGCCGGACCAGGTCGTGGACAAGATCCGTACGCGGCTCGCCAAGGCGGACGAGGACATCGCCCGCATCCAGGCCCAACTGGAACGCCTCCCGGAGGCGTAACGGCTCTGTCGTAGCTGAACGAAGGCCCCCGGGACCTCACTGGTCCCGGGGGCCTTCGACGTCCTTCGGCTGCGCCCCGATCCCCTGGTCGCGGGGAGTTGCTCGGCCGCGGGTGGGTGGGGGCTGGTCGCGCGGTTCCCCGCGCCCCCAGGGCGGGGCTGCGCCCCACATCTCCTGGCCGCGCGGATTCGTTTGGCCGCGGGTGGGTGGGGGCTGGTCGCGCAGTTCCCCGCGCCCCCCAGGGCGGGGCGTCGCCCCGATATCCCCGCCCGGCCGACACTCTTCGACTGCCGGCCGGTGGGGGCTGGCCGCGCAGTTCCCCGCGCCCCTGGGCCGGGGCTGCGCCCCGGATCCCGGCGCCCTGGATGCCTCCGGCAACCGAGGCGAGGAAAGCAAGCGCTTAGAAATGCGGTCCTAGTCACACCGTCGGAGCGGTGACCCGGGCGGTACGGGCGGGTAACTTCCCAAGCAGCCCTGCCCGTCCTCCCCATAGCGCCCATGGAGCCGTGATGCCTGAAGCCGTGATCGTCTCGACCGCCCGTTCCCCCATCGGCCGCGCTTTCAAGGGCTCCCTCAAGGATCTCCGCCCGGACGACCTCACCGCCACGATCATTCAGGCCGCCCTCGCCAAGGTCCCCGAGCTGGACCCCAAGGACATCGACGACCTGATGCTCGGCTGCGGCCTCCCCGGCGGCGAGCAGGGCAACAACCTCGGCCGCATCGTCGCCGTGCAGATGGGCATGGACCACCTCCCGGGCTGCACCATCACCCGTTACTGTTCCTCGTCCCTCCAGACGAGCCGCATGGCCCTGCACGCCATCAAGGCCGGCGAGGGCGACGTCTTCATCTCGGCCGGCGTCGAGCTGGTCTCCCGCTTCACCAAGGGCAACTCCGACTCCCTCCCCGACACGCGCAACCCCTTCTTCGCGGAGGCCGAGGCCCGCACCGAGGCCGTGGCCCAGTCCGAGGGCTCGACCTGGCACGACCCGCGCGAGGACGGCCTCGTCCCGGACGCCTACATCGCGATGGGCCAGACCGCCGAGAACCTCGCCCGCATCAAGGGCGTCACCCGCCAGGACATGGACGAGTTCGGCGTCCGCTCCCAGAACCTCGCCGAGGAAGCCATCAAGAACGGCTTCTGGGAGCGTGAGATCACCCCGGTCACCACCCCCGACGGCACGGTCGTCAGCAAGGACGACGGCCCGCGCGCGGGCGTGACACTGGAGGGCGTCCAGGGCCTCAAGCCCGTCTTCCGCCCCGACGGCATGGTCACGGCCGGCAACTGCTGCCCCCTCAACGACGGCGCCGCCGCCCTCGTGATCATGTCCGACACGAAGGCCCGCGAGCTCGGCCTCACCCCGCTCGCCCGCATCGTGTCGACCGGCGTCACCGGCCTCTCCCCCGAGATCATGGGCCTCGGCCCGGTGGAGGCCAGCAAGCAGGCCCTCCAGCGCGCCGGCCTGACCGTCGACGACATCGACCTCTTCGAGATCAACGAGGCCTTCGCCGCCCAGGTGATCCCCTCCTACCGCGACCTGAACATCCCGCTGGACAAGCTGAACGTGAACGGCGGCGCCATCGCCGTCGGCCACCCCTTCGGCATGACCGGCGCCCGCATCACCGGCACGCTGATCAACTCCCTCCAGTTCCACGACAAGCAGTTCGGCCTGGAGACGATGTGCGTGGGCGGCGGCCAGGGCATGGCGATGGTCATCGAGCGCCTCAGCTAGTCCGTACGGGTAACCAACGCTGAGCCCAGCGTGACCGAATCGGCCCAGAGTCCAGTAACCACCGGGACTCTGGGCCGATTTGTGATCCAATCCCCCCCAAGATGTGACCTATCTCCCCCCGGAGAGCGATTTACGCAGGTCAGAGCCGCTGCGCGACTAAACCCCAGGGCCAAAGTCCTGTCCTATTCGTGACGTTACGCACTGACAGCAGGATGGTCCGCCCTTCAAGCTGATGTAGGAAGTCGGGGGGTCGACTTTGAACCGGGAGTACGTCAGTGAGCGCCATGCCAATTGCTCTGCTGCTCACCACCGCCGCGACCGCGGCCGTGGGCGTCGCCGTTCTGCGCACCCTGCAGGGTCTGCGCCGGCAGGTCGCGGCCCTGCACCACGAGCTGGCCGAGAGCCGCGCCACGACCGTCCCGCACGGCCTCGTACCGGCGGCGCGCTCGGCCTCCGACACGGACGAGATACGCGCTGCCGTCGCCGAGGCGCTCGCCGAGGAGCGGGAGCGGGAGCTCGCCGAGGCACGGGCGTTCTGGGCCGCCCAGGAGTCGCGTGACACCTCGGACGCGCCCTCGCTGCTCGGTCTGCCCGACAGCGAACTGTTCATGCCCCGCGAGTCGGACTTCTTGAGCCTGGAGCCCCTGGAGCCGGTCACCGAGGCGGGCCTCGACGCCGACGAGTACGCGGGTGACTCGCCCGAACTGGCCGCGGCCCGTCGCCGTCACCCCTCGCACCCGGACTTCATCCCGGTCCAGTCACCCGTCGTGAACGACCACGAGCGCACGGTGTCCTGCCTGGAGGAGCTCGCCGAGTCCCGCACGGAGCTGGCCGACGTCCGCCCCGGCCCGCTCGGCACCCTCGACGTCTACGTCTTCGCCGACGGTACGACCCTGTGCATGACCCCCGGCCACCGCGAAACCGCGGAACGGCTGGCCGCGGCCCTGCGCGCCGGTGAGACCCCGGTCCTCCTCGGCGGCTCCGGCGTCTCCGGTGCCTACGCCCTGACCTTCGCCTGCGGCGAGGAGAGCATCTACATCCTGGCGGACAGGGTCATAGCGTCCCTGTAGGTCCCTGCAGGGACCTGTACCGGCTTCACACCCCGGCTCTCTTCTGCGCCTCCTCCACCAACATCAACGCCTCCGCGAGCTCCCCCTCGTTCCTCAGGACGACCGCCAAATCATGCGCCGCGACGGTGATTTGATCGGCGACGGCGAACATCCCCGCGTCCGGCATCTCCAAGGGCTCAGCCGCGGGGTCCTCCACACGCTGCGCCCACCGCGCCAACTCCCTGGCCAGCCCCAGCGCCTCCGCGGCGGCCCCCCGTTGCAGCCGGCTCTGCGGCGCGGCCCGCAACCGGTCGGCGAAGTGGTCCACGGCTCGGGTCAGCGGCGTCGTATCAAGCACGCCGCGAGACTACGCGCCGCGACGGGACTGTTGCCAACAACCGAACCCTCAGGCACCGTGGCGTGAAGGACCGGCTTACACCCCATTGCGTCCGGAGGCGCCGATGTCCCAAGTGTTCTCCCAGGAGACCCATCGCAATCTGCTCGCCCGCATTCCCCACTGCACCGGTCGTGAAGTATCCGACTGGTTGCGCACCGTCGACGAAGGCCCCGCTCTCTTCCGCTTCGAGGAGAAGGTCAGCTGGCTCCGCGCCGAGCACAACCTCGCGTACGGCCACGCCAAGGCGATCATTCATGAGTACGACTTGAGGAGGGCCGCGCGCAAACTGCTCTGAGCGCGCACCACCACCAGGACCAGGCATCCCCATGGCAAAGGGCCCGCGAACCGTCGGTTCGCGGGCCCTTCAGGTCACTCACCGGCCCGTTCGGCCGGCGGGGTCGGCTAGTCGTCGCCGCTGAAGATGGCGACCAGCCGCAGCATCTCGACGTAGATCCACACGAGGGTCATGGTCAGGCCGAACGCGGCCAGCCAGGCCTCCTCCTTCGGCGCCCCGTACGCGATGCCGTCCTCGATCTGCTTGAAGTCGAGGGTCAGGAAGAACGCGCCGATCAGGATCGCCAGAATGCCGACGACCGCGCCCAGCGGGCCCATGCTGCGCAGTCCGCCGTCGCCCGCAACGCCGAAGGCGACGAGCAGCAGGTTGACCGCCATGACGACCACGAAGGCGATCGCGATGGTCATACCGATGCGCGCGTACCGCGCGGTCACCCGGATCCAGCCCGCCTTGTAGACGAGAAGGGTCGCTCCGGACACCGCCATGGTGCCGAGCACGGCCTGGAAGGGCGCGCCGCTCCACCGGCTGTTGTACATCTCGCTGATGACCCCGAGGAAGACGCCCTCGAAGGCGGCGTAACCGAGGATCAGCGCGGGCGAGGCCGTGCGCTTGAAGGACTGCACCATCGCGAGGACGAACGCGACGAGCGCGGCGCCGATGGCGAGCCCGTAGCTGGTGCTGGACACCGGAAGCAGCGCCCAGGCGAGGATCGCGCCCACGGTGACGGTGCCGAGCGTCATGGCCGAGCGCATGACGACGTCGTCCATCGTCATCCGGCCGGTGGAGACCGGGGCCTGCGGCGGGGCACCCTGCTGCAGGTCCTGCTGGGCGTAAGGGTTCTGCGCGTAGGGGTTGCCACCCTGCGCGTACGGATTGGCCTGCGTGCCGACAGCGGGTCCCCCGGCCTGCGGCGCCGCGTTGAATCCCGCGTAGCCGTTGTCGCGGCTGAACCCCCGTCGCGAGAAGACCGGGTTGCTGCTCCTCATTTCACTCCTCCATGGCCACCGTGCGTGGGCCTTGGCTCAAGGGTAATGGGTAGGCAAAGGATTGACCCTACTGCTTGGGGAGGATCTTTCCCTCACGCTGCCAAGGTACGCGTGTGTCCCCCGGCCCGCGCGCACTGGTACCAAGCCGTGACAGGCCCCTTGCGCCCTGCCCGGCGGGGGTCTCGGGACTCCGCGGCGATCAGTCCAGAGGAAATCCGGTGTAACCCTCCGCCAGATCCGTCTCCGCCGCCCGTGACGTGGCGATCCGGCGCAGCCTGGCCAGCTGGACGCGGTCCTCGAAGGGGGTCGCGTCCGGGGCGCGGTGCAGCAGGGTGGTCATGTCGTACGAGAACCGCTCGGCCTGCCAGACGCGGCGCAGACAGGTCTCGGAGTACGCGTCGAGACGTTCCGCCGATCCGGTCTCCTCCAGGTGGACCAACGCGCGGGCGAACGTCACCACGTCGCCGACGGCGAGGTTGAGTCCCTTGGCGCCGGTCGGCGGAACGATGTGGGCGGCGTCCCCGGCGAGGAAGAGCCGCCCGTGCCGCATGGGCTCGTGGACGTGACTGCGCATCGGGGTGACGGACTTGGAGGTGATGGTCCCGCGCTCCAGACTCCACCCGTCCGCGGTCTCCAAGCGCCGCTCCAGCTCGTCCCAGATCTCCTCGTCCGCCCACGAACCGGCGTCCGTGCCCTCGGGCACCTGGAGGTAGAGCCGGGAGACGACGGGCGAGCGCATGCTGAGCAGGGCGAAGCCGCGGTCGTGGCGGGCGTAGACCAGTTCGTCGTGGGAGGGCGGCACGTCCGCGAGGATCCCGAGCCAGCCGAAGGGGTACGTCCGTTCGAATACACGGGAGTGCTCGGCGGGTATCGCCCGCCGGGCCACCCCCCAGAACCCGTCGCAGCCGACGACGTAGTCGCACTCCAGCACGTCCTCGCGCCCCTCGTGCCGGAAGCGGACCCGCGGCCGCTCGCTCTCCGCCCCCTCCACCGCCAGCGCCTCGGCCCCGAAGAGCAGCGGGCCGCCCTCCTCGAGCTGGAGCGCGATGAGGTCCTTGCACACCTCCGTCTGGGCGTACACCATCACGGAGCTGCCGCCGGTCAGGGCGGGGAAGTCGACCCGGTGCCGCTCCCGCGCGAACCGCAGCTCGATCCCGTCGTGCCGCAGCCCCTCCCGGTCCATCCGCCCGCCGGCCCCGGCGGCCCGCAGCACGTCCACCGTCCCCTGCTCCAGGATCCCGGCGCGCTGGCGCTGCTCCACGTACGCCCGGTCGCGGCTCTCCAGCACGACGGAGTCGATCCCCGCGTTGTGCAGCAACCGCGCCAGCAGCAGGCCGGCCGGCCCGGCTCCGATGATTCCGACGGTGGTACGCATCCGGCACGCCCCTTCGCGTTCCGCTCAGCCCTTGACGTGTTCGCGGTGTTCGACTTCGCCGCACGGTTGTTCATGTTGCTCGTCTTGTCCAGCTTGTTCGTCTGGTGAAATTTACTTCACCATCTTCGCAGGAGTCTCCGCTCGCACACGCTCACTGTCAACGGTTCACGAAGAAATCCGGAGCGGGGCCCGGAGCGCCGGGCGGCGCCTGGGTCCGGGTCCCGCCCCGGTGTGCGTCAGGCGTGCCCGCCGTACGTCAATGCAGGTTCTGGACGGCCGAGTCGGTGAAACCGACGGCGAAGACCGAGCGGAGCGACAGATTGTCCGTACCGTTGTAGCCGTCGCAGGCGTTGCCGTTCTCGGAGATGGCCGGGAACTCGTACGGGTACGAGGCCCGCAGCGAGGTGCCGGCGCAGATGCCCTCCGTCAGCCCCCACAGCTCGTCCACCTGGGTGGCGTCGAGCTTGGGCCAGTAGCTGAGGGCCTGCGGCGAGCCGACCGCCCAGTTGCCGCCGGAGGCGCAGCTGGTCACAGCCCGGGTGTCACCCACCCAGGTGTGGGAGAACACCGCGGGCTTGGTGCCGCAGCCCTTGCTGAAGGCGAAGTTCAGCAGGCCGGCGCTGTCGGTCCAGGTCATGCCGCCCTGCAGACCCCAGTAGCCGGGGAGCGTGTAGGCGTCCTGGATCACGGTCTTGCCGCCGGACATGTTCAGCAGCCCCGGGTAGGTCGAGGCGCTCGTCGGGTTGAGCTGGTAGCGCACCACGCGGCCGCCTGCCGCCGAGCCGTACCACTCGCCCGTGACCAGCTTGTAGGGGCTGCCGCCGGTCTTGTCGAGGGAGAGCCAGGAGTAGCAGAGCTGCTGCGCGTCGGGCGTGCCGTCGCCCGCGTCGGTAGCGCACGAGTCCGGCGTGCCCGACTGCTGGTAGTAGTGCACCTCGGGCAGCACGTACGGGTAACCGCAGGCGCTGGACGTGCCGCCGCTGACCCCGTACGAGTTGAGGCCGGAGCCATAGGTGTCGACCTTCGCCATCTTGTTGATGTCGAAGACCCGGATGCCGTGGGCCGTGTCGGTGACGTAGATGTAGTTCGCGTACCAGGCGATGCCGCCGCCGTGACCGGTGACGAACTTGAAGTTCGAGGCGCTGGACGAGGTGCTGGTCGGCTCGGCGAGCAGGACGTGGCGGTACTTGCCGGTGTCCCTGTCGATGAAGGTGAGCTTGAGCAGGTTGTTCGTCTTGCAGCCGTCGTTGGCCTCGAGGTCGCCGGCCGAGTCGGTCTTGAACGTCTTGTAGTGCCAGGCGACCGCTGTGACGTGCTTGCCCTGGATGGCGCCGTCACCCCCGTCGGCGGTTCCGGTGGTGCTCATGCCCTGCGGGAACCAGCGCGGCGTGTTGTCGTCGGCATGCGCCGAGGACCAGCACCAGGCGACCTTCTTGGTCACCGGCGGCAGCGCCTTCGTCTCGTCGCCGGCGCACGCGCGCATGGAACGCAGATTCATCCAGGTGTCGGTGGCCCCGGACGAGTTCTTCGTGAAGTCGGTGGTGACGACGTCCGTGAGGTCGACGTGGTTCGTCAGGACGTTGTTGTAGAGGTTGTTCGTGGCCGACTCGTAGCTCGTGTCGGTCATCTTGAACTGGTCGGTGCCGAGGGTCAGTTTCGACACCACGGGATCGTCCGCGGTCGCGGGCTGCACCGTGAGCCCGCCGAACAGGGCTGCCGTCGCCGCGAGGACCGCCAGCGGTCTGAGTGTCCGTATGAGTGCCACACGCACCCTTCCATCGGATGAACGGAGCATGCCTCCGTTCGGAACATGACATGTCAGATGGAGATCATAAGAGCCGTGTTTCTTCCTGTGGGCGAAGCTCGAACGGTCATGCGGCGATGCCGAGTTGCCCCTGAAGAGCGTCGCGCTGATGCGCCGGTGTTCACGCTGGACGTGGAACCGTCGGCACTGCTCGAAGTCGCCGTTGGCGACGACGGCGCGCGGCAGCGGGAGCGCCTCGCCGCCGGGGGCTCCATTTCGCCGCGACCCGGTCACGGTCGACGCGATTCCAGGAACCCGCGAAACGGCAGCCGTCGAGGTGAAGGACGAACACGATGCGTTCCCGCGGTGTTCCCGCGACACGAAAGAGGTATGGGGCCTTCTGCCGTTTTGTCAGGTCAGGTGTCATATGAGAGGAGGTGCCCGGAACCGGACTTGAACCGGTACGCCCGCGAGGGGCAGCGAGGTTTAAGCTCGCCGTGTCTGCATTCCACCATCCGGGCAGGCCATGGGCTCCGCATTGAGGATCCGAGCCTATCGGGGCGCATCCCTCGAACAGTGGGCGAGCGAACCGATGTTGTCTTATTTTATTGACGTCTGAGGGTGCATCAGCCCCCGGTACGGGCCATCCGCACTTGCCAGTAGCCTTTCGGGCGGCACAGACCCGCGTATACGGAATGACGGAATTTCACCGTCCGAACGGACGCACCCTCAGGAGTCGTACCCGGACGGCGCTCGGGAAGCACTCAGGGAGCACTCAGGGCGCGCCCTCATCCCCAGGTATGACAAGACCGTCCGCGGTCCGACCCGAGGCTGCCCCCGGAACCGGAACAGCGGCTGACTCCAGGGCGCCGAACGGCCGCGAGGATGGGACACGTCCCCAGAAACGCCGTCGTCCCGACAGGAGCACCCTCCCGTGACCAGCACGCCCCTCGCCGACCGGGCCACCACCGTGGCCGCCCGCGCCACGGAACTGTCGAAGGTCTACGGACAGGGCGAGACCCAGGTGGTCGCCCTCGACCGGGTCTCCGTCGACTTCCGGCAGGCCGAGTTCACCGCGATCATGGGTCCGTCGGGGTCCGGCAAGTCCACGCTGATGCACTGCGTGGCGGGCCTCGACACCTTCTCCTCCGGCTCCGTGCGCATCGGGGAGACCGAGCTCGGCTCCCTCAAGGACAAGCAGCTCACCAAGCTCCGCCGGGACAAGATCGGCTTCATCTTCCAGGCGTTCAACCTGCTGCCGACGCTGACGGCCCTGGAGAACATCACCCTCCCGATGGACATCGCGGGCCGCAAGCCCGACCGCGAGTGGCTGGACAAGGTCATCACGATGATCGGTCTCTCCGACCGCCTCAGCCACCGGCCCTCCCAGCTCTCCGGCGGCCAGCAGCAGCGCGTCGCCGTCGCCCGCGCGCTCGCCTCCCGGCCCGACATCATCTTCGGCGACGAGCCGACCGGAAACCTCGACTCGCGCTCGGGTGCCGAGGTGCTGGGCTTCCTGCGCAACTCGGTACGGGAGTTGGGGCAGACCGTGGTGATGGTGACCCACGACCCGGTGGCGGCGGCGTACGCGGACCGGGTGGTCTTCCTCGCGGACGGACGGATCGTGGACGAGGTGTACGGACCGACGGCGGACTCCGTCCTGGACCGCATGAAGCAGTTCGACGCCAAGGGCCGCACCAGCTGACCGAGAAGGACGCGCGCCGGCGCTCTCGAGGGGCGCGGGGAACTGCGCGCCCGGCCCCCACCGGCCCGCGTCCGACGGACTCACCGCAGACACAGCCACACCCTCCGCCTGCCGACCGCCTCACCCTCCTGGACTGAGAACCCCATGTTCCGAACCGCCTTGCGCAACGTGCTCGCGCACAAGGCCAGGCTCCTGATGACCGTGCTCGCCGTAATGCTCGGCGTGGCGTTCGTATCGGGCACCCTGGTCTTCACCAACACCATCTCCGACGCCTACCAGAAGAGCTCCGCCAAGGGCTTCGACCAGGTCGACGTCGCCATCCAGCCCAAGGCCCAGGACGACAAGGGCGACAAGGTCGGCAAGGAGCAGAAGCTCACGCAGGCACTGCTCGAGAAGGCCTCCAAGGTCCCCGGCGCCGGCTCCACCATGGGCGTCGTGACCGGCTTCACCGCGATAGCCGACAAGGACGGCAAACTCGTCGGCAGCGGCTTCCAGTCGCAGGGCGGCAACTACTGGGGCACCAAGGACGCCCGCTACCCGCTGACCAGCGGCCACGCGCCCAAGGGCAAGAACGAGGTCGCGATCGACTCGGAGACCGCGAGGCGCGCGGGCTACAAGGTCGGCGACACGGTACGGCTGTCCGTCGACGGCCCCGTCCTCGCCCCCACCGTCGCCGGCGTGTTCACCACCGACGACGGCAACGTCGCGGCCGGCGGCAGCCTCGCCCTCTTCGACACGGCGACCGCGCAGCAGCTCTTCCACCGCGTCGGCGAGTACGACGAGATCGACGTGAAGGCCGCGTCCGGCACCAGCCAGACCGCCCTGCGCGCCGCCCTCGACCAGGTCATCCCTAAGGGCGTCGCCTCCACCACCACCGGCAAGCAGCTCGCCGACGACCAGGCGAGCTCGATCGCCTCCGCGATGAGCGGCATGAAGACCGGCCTGCTGGTCTTCGCGGGCATCGCGCTGTTCGTCGGTACGTTCATCATCGCCAACACCTTCACCATGCTGGTCGCCCAGCGCACCAAGGAACTCGCCCTGCTGCGCGCCGTCGGCGCCTCCCGCCGCCAGGTCACCCGCTCCGTGCTCGTCGAGGCCTTCGTCGTCGGCACGGTCGCCGCGGTGGCGGGTCTGCTCGCGGGCATCGGCATCGGCGCGGGCATGCGCTCGCTGATGGGCTCGCTCGGCGCCACCGTCCCGGACGGCCCGCTGGTGATCTCGCCCGGCACGATCGCCACGGCCCTGCTCGTCGGCATCCTCATCACCATGCTGGCCGCCTGGCTGCCCGGCCGCCGCGCCGCGAAGATCCCGCCGGTCGCCGCGATGAGCAGCGTGCACGCGCAGGCGACGACGAAGTCCCTGGTCGTACGGAACACGATCGGCGCCCTGTTCGCCGCGACCGGTGTCGCCGTCGTCCTGTACGCGACGACCATGAGCGGCTCGGACGGCCAGGCCCCGATGGGTCTCGGCGCGGTCCTCCTCATCATCGGCGTCTTCGTGCTGACCCCGCTGCTCTCCCGCCCCCTGATCGCGGCCGCGGCCCCGGTGCTCCGTGTCTTCGGGGTCTCCGGCAAGCTGGCCCGCCAGAACTCGGTGCGCAACCCGCGCCGCACGGCCGCCACCGCCTCCGCCCTGATGATCGGGCTCACCCTGATCACCGGTATGACGGTGATGGCGGGCAGCCTGCAGAAGTCGATCGACAAGATGGCCAGCTCCGCGATCAAGGCGGACTACGTCGTGTCGATGGCGAACCGCGTCCCCCTCTCCCCGGAGGTCGCGAAGACCCTCGCCGGCCTCGACGGTGTCACCGACACCAGCCCCCTGCGCACCTCCCCCTCGCGCATCGACGGCACGTCCGAGTTGCTGGCGGGCGTCAACGGCGAGTCCATCGCCAAGCTCACCGACCTCACGCTCGTCGAGGGCGCCTTCAAGGTCGGCGGCACCCAGGTGGTCGTGGACGACGACACCGCCAAGTCGCACGGATGGAAGGCCGGTTCGGACCTCACGGTCTCCTACGAGGACGGCAAGAAGCAGCGCCTCACCGTCGCCGGGATCTACCACGGCAACATGATGATCAACGGCATCATGGTCGACAACGCGACGCTCTCCCCGCACCTGACGGACGTCGCCGACATGCAGGTCATGCTGAAGACTGCCGACGGCACGTCCGACGCGACCAAGAACAAGCTGGAGAAGGCCCTCGGCAACAACCCGGCCGTCCAGGTCCAGGACAAGAAGGACATCTCCAACAACATCGCGCAGATGTTCACCCTGCTCCTGAACATGCTCTACGGCCTGCTCGCCATGGCGGTCATCGTCGCCGTGCTCGGTGTCATCAACACCCTGGCCATGTCGGTCTTCGAGCGCTCCCAGGAGATCGGGATGCTCCGCGCGATCGGCCTCGACCGCAAGGGCATCAAGCGGATGGTCCGCCTGGAGTCCCTGGTCATCTCGCTCTTCGGCGGCGTGCTCGGCATCGGCCTGGGCGTGTTCTTCGGCTGGGCGGCCGGCGAGCTCGTCGGCAGCAAGATGTCGACGTACGAACTGGTCCTGCCCTGGGCCCGGATGGCTCTCTTCCTGCTCCTCGCGGGGACGGTCGGCGTGCTGGCCGCGCTGTGGCCGGCCCGCCGGGCGTCCCGCCTGAACATGCTGTCGGCGATCAAGTCGGAGTAGCGGAGAAGCGGTGACGAACATCGGGGCCCCGTTCCGGATCGGAACGGGGCCCCGGTCGTCGGCGGACCACTGTCAGTGGGCCGGGTTCCAGGTTCTGGCCCGCAGGGGCATTCCGGAGGCGCCGGAGGGCTCGGGGGTCCTGATCGCCAGTACCTGGTTGACGCCGATGCGGTTGCGCTCGAAGGCGACCGCGGAGGCCGCCATGTAGAGACGCCAGACGCGGGCGCGGCCCGGACCGGTGAGCGCCACGGCCCGCGCCCACTGCGCCTCCAGGTTGGTGACCCAGCGGCGGAGCGTGAGGGCGTAGTGCTCGCGGATCGACTCGACGTCGCGGACCTCGAACCCGGCGCGTTCCAACTGGGTGACGGTCGTGCCGATGGGCGCGAGCTCGCCGTCCGGGAAGACGTAGGCGTCGATGAACTCGTCGACGTCGTAGGCCGACTCGTCGCGCCGGGGCGGCCGTGCGATCTGGTGGTTGAGCAACCGTCCGCCCGGCTTGAGGAGGCTGTACAGCACCTCGGCGTACTCCAGGTAGCGCTCGGCGCCCACGTGTTCGGCCATGCCGATGGAGGAGATCGCGTCGTACGGCCCGTCGGCGACGTCCCGGTAGTCCTGCACCCGGATCTCCACCCGGTCGGTCAGCCCCTCGTCCGCGACCCTCTTACGGGCGTACGCGGCCTGTTCGTGCGAGAGCGTGACCCCGACGACGCTCACGCCGTGCTCGCGGGCGGCGTGGATCGCCATCGAGCCCCAGCCGCAGCCGACGTCGAGGAGCCGCTGACCCGGCCTCAGATCGAGCTTCTGCGCGATGAGTTCCAGCTTGTCGCGCTGGGCGTCCTCAAGGGTGCCGCCGTCCTCCCAGTAGGCGCACGAGTAGACCATCGAGGGCCCGAGGACGATCTCGTAGAAGTCGTTGCCCACGTCGTAGTGGTGGCTGATGGCGCGCTGGTCGCTGCGCTTGGTGTGGAGGTGGCGGCGGCGCCTGCGCATCTCTTCCTGGGGCGGGCTGGGCGGCAACGGGAGGCCGCCCATCTTCACCAGTCCGCGGACGGCGGCCCGTACCTCCGGATCGCGCAGGGCCTCCGCGACGCCCCGCGCGTCCTCGCCCCGGTCCCAGACGAGCCCCGACAGCAGGTCGAGCGCGGTGTAGAGGTCGCCCTCCACTCCCAGGTCCCCGGCGACCCAGGCCCGGGCGAGCCCCACCTCACCCGGTTTCCACAGCAGCCGGCGCAGGGCGCGCCGGTTGCGGACGACAACGGCGGGGGCGCCGGGAGGGCCCGCTTCCGAGCCGTCCCAGGCGCGGATGCGGATCGGGAGCGGGGCCCCCACCAACTGTTCGACAAGGCTCTTCAGCCGCAGCGCGGCGTCCTGCATGGCGTACACCTCCGAGACGACACTCCCGAACGCTCCAACACCACGTAAACACCAACCGGCCTCGCGCGCAGTCCCCCTTCCGCGTTACAGCTGGGCAAAATACCTGTACCCACCACGTTCTTTCGTGGCGGCAGGAGGGTCGCGCGCTCCCGAACGCCGGACTCCGCCAGGCTTTCAGGGGTGCGGGGCACTGCGCGACCGGCCCGCACCGGCCCACGGCCGAACAATGCCAAAGGGACCTCCCGCACCACGGATGGCGGAAGGCCCCTCAGGGACGAGCAGGTGACCGGAGGTCAGGAGGCCTTGGCCTTCTCCTCGGTCTTGGCGGCGGCGGCCGGAGCCGCGGCGGCAGCCGGAGCCGGAGCCGGCTTCGCAGCCTCGTAGAACTCCTCACGAGGAGTCTCCATCGCACCGAGCGAGACGACCTCACGCTTGAGGAACATCGCGAGCGTCCAGTCGGCGAAGACGCGGATCTTACGGTTCCACGTCGGCATCGCCAGCCCGTGGTAGCCGCGGTGCATGTACCACGCCAGACGACCCTTGAGCTTGATCTTCATCTTGCCCATGACGATCATCGCGACGCCCTTGTGCAGGCCGAGACCCGCGACAGCGCCCTTGTTGGAGTGCGAGTACTCCTTCTGCGGGAAGCCCCGCATGCCGGAGACCACGTTGTCGCCGAGGACCTTCGCCTGACGGAGCGCGTGCTGCGCGTTCGGCGGGCACCAGGCGTTCTCGACCCCGGCCTTGCGCGCGGCGACGTCCGGCACCTGGGCGTTGTCGCCGGCGGCCCAGATGTAGTCCGTGCCCTGCACCTGGAGGGTGGTCTGGGTGTCCACGTGACCACGCGGGCCGAGCGGCAGACCGAAGCGGGAGAGGACGGGGTTCGGCTTGACGCCGGCCGTCCACACGATGGTGTTGGAGTCGACCTCGAGGCCGTTCTTCAGCACGACGTGGCCGTCGACGCAGGAGTCCATGGAGGTGGAGAGGTAGATCTCCACACCACGGCCCTCCAGGTGCTCCTTGCCGTACTGGCCGAGCTTGGGGCCGACCTCGGGGAGGATCTTGTCCGCGGCGTCGACGAGGATGAAGCGCATGTCCTCGCGGGACACGTTGGTGTAGTACTTCGAAGCGTCGCGGGCCATGTCCTCGACCTCGCCGATGGTCTCCGCACCCGCGAAGCCACCCCCCACGAAGACGAAGGTGAGCGCCTTGCGGCGGATGTCCTCGTCCGTGGTCGAGTCAGCCTTGTCGAGCTGCTCGAGGACGTGGTTGCGCAGGCCGATGGACTCCTCGATGCCCTTCATACCGATGCCCTGTTCGGCGAGGCCGGGGATCGGGAAGGTGCGGGAGACCGCGCCCATCGCGATGACGAGGTAGTCGAAAGGCAGCTCGTACGCCTCGCCCACGAGGGGGGCGATCGTGGCGACCTTGCGGTCCTGGTCGATGGTGGTGACCCGGCCGGTGAGGACCTCCGCCTTGGGCAGGACGCGTCGCAACGGGACGACGACGTGCCGAGGGGAGATGCTGCCGGCGGCGGCTTCGGGGAGGAAGGGCTGGTAGGTCATGTACGACCGGGGGTCGACGACCGTGACGGTCGCCTCGCCGTAGCGCATCTTCTTGAGAATGCGCCGAGCTGCGTACAGGCCTACGTACCCACCGCCTACTACGAGGATCCTGGGACGCTCCGTGGTGCTCATGCCATCGAGTATCCACCCGCCCCTGGAGGGTCGCTCGTGCGCCCCTTCACAAGCTTGGGCGGGCCCTCTGCTACACTGCGCCGCTCACGTGACCCAGGTCATGGCGGCGAGAGGGAACCACCGTGTAGTGGCGACCGTTGTCAACAGCGCGTGAGCTGCCGCTCCGGGTGTTCGAACCGGTCGAACCACCCCTCCGCTTCACCCGCCGGAAACACTCCTGGAACACTCCGTCGAGCGCCCTCCCGAGCCTGGTAAGCCCCCTAAGAGCACTCAAGGGGGCCCATCGTCCCCCTACTGGGCCGAATTCCTTGTGAAGAACTTCACGAAGTTTTCCGGCGGCGTGTCGCCGAGAGGGCCCGAATGGCCCCCTGGGCGCGCTCATACGTTATCCGACCTGCTCAAGGGAGGCTACCAGCGGGTAGTAAAGGCTCCCTCGCTGCCGAAGCCGCACTCGGAAACGGCACCCCGCGGCCCCCTCCGGTCAGCCCCTCACGCGATGGACCACGCGATCCCGTCCAGGATGTCGTGTTCGCTCACCACGACCTCCGCCGCACCGATCCGCTCCATGATCGCGAGCAGGACGAGGGCGCCGGCGGCGATGACGTCGACGCGCCCCGGGTGCATGGAAGGGATCGCGGCGCGCTCGGCGTGGGTGGAGGCCAGCAGCCGCTCGGTGATCTCGCGGACCTTCTCGTACGGGAAGCGGGAGTGGTGGATGGCGGCCGAATCGTAGGCGGGGAGGTCCAGCGCGATGGCCGCGACCGTGGTGACCGAACCCGCGAGGCCGACGAGCGTGTGGGCCTCGCGCAACGGGACCGTCCGCTCGGCGAGGTCGAGGGCCGTCTCGATGTCGGCGCGGATGGCCTCGATCTCGGCGGGGGTCGGCGGGTCGCTGACGACCCCGTCGTGCACGAGGTGCCGCTCGGTCATCCGTACGCAGCCGATGTCCACGGAGCGGGCGGCGCGCACGTGGTCGTCACCGACGACCAGTTCGGTGGACCCGCCGCCGATGTCCACGACCAGGTAGGGCTTGGCGAGGTCGTCCCGGCCCGTCAGTTCCTTGGTCGCGCCGATGAAGGAGAACTCGGCCTCCTCGTCGCCGGTGATGACCTCGGGCTCGACGCCCAGGATGTCCAGCACGCCGCGTACGAACTCGTCCCGGTTCTCCGCGTCGCGGGAGGCGGAGGTCGCCACGAAGCGCAGTCGCTCCGCGCCGTGCCGCTTGATGATCGCCGCGTACTCGCGGCAGGCCTCGAAGGTGCGCTCCAGTGCCTCGGGGGCGAGGCGTCCGGTGCGGTCGACGCCCTGGCCGAGCCGGACGATCGTCATCCGGCGGTCCAGATCGACGAGTTCCCCCGTCACCGGGTTCGCGTCGGCGACGAGGAGGCGGATCGAATTCGTACCGCAGTCGATGGCGGCGACCCTGGTCATCGGTTGTTGTCTCCTGCTCGTGAATACGTTTCGACGACGCGCGACCGGGACCGGGGCCCCGGGGCGAAGCCCGGGCCCTTCAGGGGCGCGGGGAACTGCGCGCTCAGCCCCCACCGGCCCGCGGACACAGCACTCGGCGCAGGCGGGATACCGGGGCGAAGCCCCGCCTTGGGGGGCGCGGGGAACTGCGCGCCCAGCCCCCACCCACCCGCAGACAGGACACGCACCGGGAGGAGGGGGCGCAGCCCTCTCACTCCCCCTCGGACGGCGGCTCCGCCGCCACCACGCACGCACCCTTGCGCCACCACTCCGGCAGCATCGCGATCGCCTCGTCGCCCAGCGGATTCACCCCGGGCCCCGCGGCCAGCGAGTGCGCCACCAGCACATGCAGACACTTCACCCGGTCCGGCATCCCACCGGCGCTCGGAAAGCCCGCCAGCACCTCGATGGCGTCGCGCCGCGCGATGTAGTCCTCGTGGGCGGCCCGGTACGCGGCGGCCAGCTCGGGATCGGTCGCCAGCCGGTCCGTCATCTCCTTCATGACGCCGTTCGCCTCCAGCGTGCCGATCGCGGAGGCCGCGCGCGGACACGTGAGGTAGTACGTCGTCGGGAACGGCGTACCGTCCGGCAGCCGGGGCGCCGTCTCCACCACGTCCGGCTGACCGCAGGGGCAGCGGTGCGCGATCGCCCGCAGTCCGCGCGGCGGCCGGCCGAGCTGTTGCTTGAAGGCCTCGACGTCCGCGTCGGTCGGCTCGGTGCGCGGGGTGGGCGGCGGGGGCGTTTCCATGCCTGTGCTCAAGTCTCTTTCTTCTTCAATTCACCGGTCGTCAGGTCACCGGTCGTCAGGTCACCGGCCATCAGGTCACCGGTCGGAGTGGTCCGACTTGTCGACGCCGTCCCAGACGTTGGCGTACCAGGGGCGGGTCGCCACCCCCAGATCCGTACGCGACTGCTTCGCCGCGTCCGGGTCGATCACGACGTATCCGGTCTCGCCCGGCATCACATAGTGCAGCCGTTCCCGGATCTGCTGCTTCGCGTACGCGTCGTCCTGCCAGCGCGCCTTGAGGTCGCGGAGCTGTTCGACCCGGGCGCGGGCCTGCTGCTGCTGTCGCTCCAGATCGGCGATCGCGGCGCGCTGGGACACGTACTGCCTTATCGGGTACGCGAGGGCCACGATCAGAGAACAGAGTACGAGAGCCAGCAGCGCGGCGCGGCCGGTCAGGCGTGAGCGGCGGGCCTGGCGCTTGGTCTGCGAGCGGTAGACCCGGGCCGCCGTCTGCTCACCGAGCAGCTTCAGCCTGGTCGCGGTGGAGAACCGGTCCCGGTCCTTCACGGCCATGTCCCGCCTCCCGTTCACACGCGCGTACGTCCCCGGACACGGTACGGGACCGGGTACGGGGACGTACGTACGACTGGCTAAGGCTTGACCCTCTGCGGGTGTCAGCCCTTGAAGCGCGGGAACGCGCTGCGGCCCGCGTACACCGCGGCGTCGTCGAGGATCTCCTCGATGCGCAGCAGCTGGTTGTACTTGGCGACGCGGTCCGAGCGGGCCGGGGCGCCGGTCTTGATCTGGCCGCAGTTCACCGCGACGGCGAGGTCGGCGATGGTGACGTCCTCGGTCTCGCCGGAGCGGTGGGACATCATGCACTTGAAGCCGTTGCGCTGGGCCATCTCGACGGCGTCCAGGGTCTCGGTCAGCGAGCCGATCTGGTTGACCTTGACGAGCAGGGCGTTCGCGGAGCCCTCCTCGATGCCGCGGGCCAGGCGCTCCGGGTTGGTGACGAAGAGGTCGTCGCCGACGATCTGGACCTTGTCGCCCAGCTTCTCGGTGATGACGTTCCAGCCGGCCCAGTCGTCCTCGTACAGCGGGTCCTCGATGGAGACCAGCGGGTACGCGGAGACGAGCTCCTCGTAGTACTCGGTCATCTCGGCGGCCGAGCGGGACTTGCCCTCGAACTCGTACTTGCCGTCCTTGTAGAACTCGGACGCGGCGACGTCGAGCGCGAGCGCGATCTGCTCACCGGGGATGTAACCGGCCTGCTTGATGGCCTCGAGGATGAGGTCGAGCGCGGCGCGGTTCGACTCCAGGTTCGGGGCGAAGCCGCCCTCGTCACCCAGGCCGGTGGACAGGCCCTTGGTCTTCAGCACCTTCTTGAGGGTGTGGTAGACCTCGGCGCCCCAGCGCAGGGCCTCGGAGAAGGACTCCGCGCCGATCGGGGCGATCATGAACTCCTGGATGTCCACGTTGGAGTCGGCGTGCGAGCCGCCGTTCAGGATGTTCATCATCGGAACGGGCAGCAGGTGCGCGTTCGGGCCGCCCAGGTAGCGGAAGAGGGGGAGGTCGGACGCCTCGGAGGCGGCGTGCGCGACGGCGAGCGAGACGCCGAGGATGGCGTTGGCGCCGAGCGAGCCCTTGTTGTCGGTGGCGTCCAGGTCGAACATCGCCTGGTCGATCAGGCGCTGCTCGGTGGCGTCGTAGCCGACGAGCTCCGGGCCGATCTGCTCGATGACGGCGAGGACGGCCTTCTCGACACCCTTGCCGCCGTAACGGTTGGGGTCACCGTCACGCAGCTCGATGGCCTCGAAGGCGCCCGTGGAGGCGCCGGACGGAACGGCGGCACGACCGGTGCTGCCGTCGTCGAGGCCGACCTCGACCTCGACCGTGGGGTTGCCTCGGGAGTCCAGGATTTCCCGGGCTACGACGACGTCGATGGACGGCACGAGCATCTCCTTCTGGGATGTGACGCGGGTACGCGGAGCCTGTGATGGCTTCGCGACATGAGCCTAACCGCCCCGGGGGGATCGGCCAGCCGGTCGCCCACCCCTTGGGCAGAACTGAACGTACACATTGTTCCAGAACGGAACAAAAACGGGTACGGAAATCTGGGTACGAAGCGCTCGGCACGAAACGCTCGGTACGAACTGCCGGATACGAAAAACCCCGCTCCGGTGCGTACGGGGGAACACGCACCGGAGCGGGGAGCCCGTGGGGACGGGGGTGGCCCTCACCGGGGTCTCCAGTGTGGAGACCCCTTTTATGAGAGACCTGTCATTCAGCTGGGGTGAAGCTGCCGATCATCAGCTGAGGTGCAGCTGCTGACCCGGGTAGATGACGTCGGCGTCGTCGACGATGTCCTTGTTCAGCTTGAACAGCTGCTGCCAGCCGCCCTTGACCTTCTTCTTCTCGGCGATCGAGCTGAGGCTGTCGCCCTTGACGACCTTGTACTCGCCGTCGCCCTTCTTGACCTTCTTGCCGGTCGGGGTGGAGACGGTCTTCTCGGCGGCCGGGCGGGACGCCGAACGGGAGGCCGCGGTGTCCGTCGAGCGGGTGGTGGTGCTGGTGCTCGGCGAGCTGTTCGACGAGGAGCCGTTCGAGGAGGACGAGGTCGACGGGGCGCTCGCACCGCCGGTGTACGCGGCGCTCGACAGGCCCGTGCCACAGGTCGGCCAGGCGCCCTTGCCCTGCGCGGCGAGGACCTTCTCGCCGACGGTGATCTGCTGGGACTTGGAGGCCTGGTTGGCGGTCGCGGCGTACGCGGTGCCGCCGTACGCGGCCCAGGTGGAGGCCGAGAACTGCAGACCGCCGTAGTAGCCGTTGCCGGTGTTGATGGACCAGTTCCCGCCGGACTCGCACTGGGCGACGGCGTCCCACTCGGAAGTGGTGGCGGCGGAGGCGTTGCCGGCCGCCATCAGCGGAGCGGCGATGGCGACACCGGTGACACCGGCGAGCGTGGCGACACGAGTGGCCTTGGACGGACGGCGGTGCTTGCCCTTGCTGGAAAACAGCATGGAGAGATCCCCTCACCGACGCCTGCGAGGTGAGCTGTCGGGTTCGGGCGGGTGAGTGCCCGGCCGTGCGCGCTGAGCGCTCGGCTTCACCCCAAGCCGCTCCCGGTCAACTACCGGGCGCGGCGCCTACCTTGGTTCCCCCGCTCCTGCCTACGGCGCTGACGCGTCGACTGTTCCCGTACGGCCGTTGGCAGGATTCGGCGTTGACGACCGTCGGGGCCCGCTGTGGCGAGCGGTGACGACCGTAAGCAGTCGATCGGCTGAATTCCAAAGACGATCAGGGCCTTTGAGATCCATCTCTCACTCGCGCCAAACCGGACATTACGCAGCGAACCATGACGCGAACTGCCTCTACTTTTCGCCCGATTCAACACCAACTGCAAGGCTCTGACCGGGAAGGATGAGGTTCGGGTCGACGCCGACCGTCTTCTTGTTCGCGTCGTACAGCTCGGCCCATCCGCCTTGGAGGTCAAGGGCGTCCGCGATGGTCCAGAGATTGTCTCCGGCGCGCACGACGTAGGAGCCGTCGACGACATCGCGGGAGGCGCCCGCGCCGCGCGAGGCGTGCCGCCCGGAGGAGTCGTCGCCACGGCCGTCCACGGCGCTGTCGGTGGTGTTCTCGGCCGCGGTGCCGCCGCGGTGGCGCCCCGCACCGGTCGTCGCGTTCTCGGACGTACCGGAAGAGTCGCCGCCCTGGCCGGAGTTGCCCGAGTTGCCGCTCTTCGTCGTTTCCGTGCCGGAGCCGCCCGCCCCCTGGGCGTCGCCGCCGGTGTCGGCCTTCGTCGTGTTCCCGGCCGCGTTCCCGGTCGCCTTCGAGGACGAACCGGATGAAGGCGAGCCGGACGAAGACGAATCGGACTTCGAGCCGGAAGAGGCGGGCGGAGTCGAATTCGCGGACGAACCGGATGAACCGGATGAATCCGATGTACTCGACGAGTCGTTCGCCACGCCCGTGTCGACCAGGATGTCACCCGAGTTCTTGCTCAGCCCGGAGAGCGGTCCGCAGGTCGGCCAGGGGGTGAGGCCCTGGCCATCGAGGAGCTTCTCGGCGATGGCTATCTGCTGCGAGCGGCTGGCCTCGTCGGCGCTCGACGCGTAGGTGAGGCCGCCGTACTTCTCCCAGTCCGCCTGGCTGATCTGGAGCCCGCCGTAATACCCGTTGCCGCTGTCGGCACTCCACTGGCCGGCGCTCTCGCACTCGGCGACCCGGTCCCACGTGGTGCCGTCGGCCGCGCTCGCGCTGGTGGCACCGAGCAACGGGATCGCGATGGCGGATCCGGTCACTCCTGCCGCGACGATGAGGGCCGGGGCCTGACGGGGGCGACGATGGCGGCCGTTCCCGGAGAGCATGCGGAAGCCTTTCACGTGACAGAAGGTGACTACGCGACGTGTGAGTCGCGTTGACGAGTGAACGTATCCGCACCCGAACACTTGTCACAAGTCGATGCAGCGTAGATCACGTGAAGATCACAGAGTTGAGTGCGTGTCAGGTTTGAACGCCCGCAGGTGTATGGTCGCCCGCTATCGCGCGGCCGGTACCGGAGGCGTGAACTCCACTGGAAGCGTGCGCAATCCACGCATAATGAGCCCTCCGCGCCAGCGCAAATCGGCCGAATCTCCCGCGAGTTGGAGGTCGGGGAGACGGGTGAGGAGGGTGGCGAGCGCGGTCTGGCCCTCCAGGCGGGCCAGCGGGGCGCCGAGGCAGTAGTGGATGCCGTGCCCGTAGCCGAGGTGTTGGTTGTCACGGCGGGAGAGGTCGAGCGTGTCCGGCCGTTCGAACCGCGCGGGGTCACGGTCCGCAGCCGCGAGGACCACGAGGACGGGGTCGCCGGGCGCGATGCCTTGACCGCCGATGCACACGGCCTCGGTCGCGAACCGCCACGTGGCCAGTTCCACGGGCCCGTCGTAACGGAGGAGTTCCTCGACGCCGGTCTCGAGGAGTCCGCGTTCGCCGGCGGCGAGGGACCGCTGGAGACGCGCGCGCTGCTCGGGGTGGGTGAGGAGGGCGTACGTGCCGTTGCCGATGAGATTGACGGTCGTCTCGAACCCGGCGAAGAGCAGGATGAAGGCCATGGCGGCGGCCTCGTTCTCCGTGAGGTGCTCGCCGTGGTCGGAGGCGCGGATGAGGCCCGAAATGAGGTCCTCACCGGGCGCGGGCACATCCGGAAGACCTTCCCGCTTCTTGTGAATGAGCTCGAGCAGATACCCGCGCATCTTCTTGACCGACCGCGCGACCCCGCCCCGCGGTCCGCCACCGTGCCGGATCATCATCCCCGCCCAGTCCCGGAAGTCGTCCTGGTCCTCGCGGGGCACGCCCAGCAGGTCGCAAATGGCGTAAATGGGAAGCGGGAACGCGAACTCGTGGATCAGATCCGCGGAACCCTTCGCCGCGAACTGGTCGATCAGTTGATCGGTGAGCTCCTGCACGCGCGGCGCGAACTCGGCCACCCGTCGCGGCGTGAACGCCTTCGAGACCAGCCGCCGCAGCCGGGTGTGGTCCGGCGGGTCGATGTTCAGCAGATGCGTCATCAGCTCGGCCTTGCGCTCCCCCGGGATACCCGTCTTCCCCTTCGCGTGGGCGGGTTCGTCGTGGTGCGCCGGATTCTTGCTGAGCCGCGCGTCGGCGAGCGCCTGCTTGGCGTCCGCGTACCGCGTCACCAGCCAGGCCTCCACCCCACTCGGCAGCCGCGTCCTGTGCACGGGGGCGTGCTCCCGCAGCCAGGCGTACGCGGGGTAGGGGTCGCTGGCGAACTCCCAGGTGAAGAGTTCCGGGGCGGGGCTGAACGGCGGCGGCTGATCGGTCACTCCCTGACGGTATCCGGAGGGAGGGGAGGGGCGGGCGCGGCGGAGGGAGGGGGAGCGGGGTGG
>LRTP01000408.1 GCA_001550305.1 Streptomyces diastatochromogenes | reverse complement strand
GGGCGTCGGTGCCGGCCCACAGGACGGGCCGACCGGCCGCGACGAGTGCGCGGACCTGCTCCGGCCGCGTCATGAGCGTGGCCAACGCGCTCGGCACGTCGGCGGCGAGTTCGTCGGGCACCACCAGGAAGTCGGGGGTGTTGCCCGGGGTCAGCGTCGCGACGTACTCCGAGCGGTGGCCGCGGCCGCCGGCCAGCGCGACGGTGTCCACGACCGCCGGGGCGATGGCCATGCCGGTGCAGTCGACGACGATGGCGTTGTCGTCCCCCGCCGCGGTGACGATGGCGGGGCCGACCCCCACCACCAGGGAGCCGACGAACAGCAGGTCGGCGCCGGTCATGGTCCCGATCAGCGGGTCCATCGTCAGGATGCGGGCGTTGGTGAAGAGGACGGGACGCCCCTCGTCGTTCGAGAGGATTTCGTCGAGGGCCTCGGGGTTCCAGCTCACCGTGTCGGGGTCGGGGTCGGGGTCAGTGCCCGTCTCGATCTCGGTCTCGGTGCCGGTGTCGGTGCCGGTGTCGGTGATGCTCATTGCGTGCTCCTCGGTGGAGTCGGCTCATCGGTCCGCCCGAGGCGCGAAGCGAGCGCCGGTGCAGGTCCGAGGCGGATGTCCGGCAGCTACCGCGGCTGCCTGACCACCAGGTTCGTCGCGTGGCGGAGTCGGAACCAGGCCGCCGTGTCCCCAGGTGTCGGGCACCCACCATCCGTTCCGCCGTGTGCGACGGAGGGGGCATGCGACGGTCTCGGACGGCATACGTCGCTGCCGCCCCGCACGAAGGACTCGGCCGCCCGCGATACTGGGTGCGCGGCACCCAGGAAGCCCTCACCTGGGGAGACGGCGGCCTGGTTGTCACCGGCCGCCGGGCGGAACGTAGAGCCATGACCAGCAACGACACGCCCCGCGACCCACACCCGTACGTCGGGATGTGGGTGACCGCGGACGGCTTCATCCGCCAGGAACTGCTGCCGAACGGCCGCTACGACGAGGCCCGCGGCAACCGCCGGAGCGCCTACACCGGCAGCTACACCGTCACCGGCAACCACCTCGACTACGTCGACGACACCGGCTTCACCGCGACCGGCGACGTGCGCGACGGCGTTCTCTTCCACGAGCACCTGGTGCTCTACCGCGAGTCTCGGCCATGACCATGCCCACCAGCCGGAGCCCGTCTTGCGGACCCAGCACCACGGGCACTTCATCGACGTCGAGCCTTTCGGTTGTCCCGTCCCCTCCGAGCGGTGGGGACGGGACGGTGTCATCGGCTCACGCGGGCATCGGGGCCGCGTTGTGCCCGGGCGCCGGACGGTCGGCCCGGGAACGGAGTTCCGCGAAGGCAGCCGCGGTGGCAGAGGCGGGCTCGGCCTGGTAGACGACCAGTTGCTGATGCGGAGCACCGTTGACCGTGAATGCCGAGAACTGGATCTCCAGAGCACCGACCTCGGGATGTGCGAGGTTCTTCGCCTGCTGGGTCTTGCCCTTCACCTCGTGCCGTGCCCACAGCTCGGCGAATTCCGGGCTCTTCGATCCGAGCGTGTCGACGACCTCGGCGATCCGCGGGGAGTCGGGGTCGTATCCGTAGGCCGCGCGGATTTCTGCGACGCAGGAGTTCGCGGCTCTCTCCCAGTCCCGGTAGAAGCCGCGCCCGGCCGGGTCGAGGAAGACCATGCGGGCCAGGTTGTCGAACCGCTGGAATCCGCTGTGCAGGGCCGCGGCGAGCGCGTTGTGCGCCAGGACGTCCAGGGCAGGTCCCAGAACGAAGGCGGGGGTGTCGGGCCAGTTGTCGAGCAGTTGCAGGAGCTGCGGGCTGATCCTGTCGTGACCGACGGAAGTGCTATGGCGCTCCTGAGGTGCCCTGGTGAGTCTGCGCAGGTGGTCGAGTGCCTCGTCGTCGAGGTGGAGGGCGGCGGCGACGGCGTCGATCACCTGCGGCGAGGGGCTGGTCTCGCGGCCCTGTTCCAGGCGCATGTAGTAGTCGGAGCTCACACCCGCGAGCAGGGCGACCTCCTCGCGGCGCAGCCCCGGTACCCGCCTGCGGCCGTGCTCCGGCAGTCCCACGTCCTGCGGCTTGAGCGCTTCACGCCGTGCTCTGAGGAACTCTCCCAGAGGAGTGCCGTCGCTCATGAACCCCACCTCGTCATGATCCGGGTCATGGCGTCATTCTCCTTCGCGTCCGCCCGGGTGGGGAGTCGTGATCCTGGCCCTGGCACACCCAGGAAACACCGGGCCGACTCCTACCAGGTCTCCCGGTCTCAGTCGGTGCCCCTCGTGGTGTCCCGCGCGGGCACGGGGCCGGCGCTCAGCGAGCCGAGCAGGGCGAGGGCGTCGGCGGACGTGCTGCCCGGTTCGGCCTGGTAGACGATGAGCTGCTGGGTGGGGGCGCTGTTGACGGTGAACGCCTCGTAGTGCAGTTCCAGGTCGCCGACCTCAGCGTGGTGGAAGAGCTTGGCCTCGCGGGTCTTGCCGCGTACGTCGTGGCGGGCCCACAGAACGCGGAAGTCGGCGCTCTTCATGGACAGTTCACCGACTAGCTCCCGCAACCGAGGGTCCTCTGGATCGATGCCGACCGCCCTGCGCAGGGTGGCCACAGTCGATTCGGCGGCCCGGTCCCAGTCGCGGTGGAAGTGGTGCGCGGCCGGGTCCAGGAACGTCATGCGCAGCAGGTTGTCCGGGTGGGTGAAGCCTGCGTACAGGGCGCCTGCGAGCCGGTTGCGGGCGAGGACGTCCAGGGCGTGGCCCAGGACGAAGGCGGGCGTGTCGCTCCAGGTGTCGAGGAGTCGCCGCAGATGCGGGGCGGCGCGTTCGACGCGGGGCGCGCGGCGCGTACGGCGGGCGGTCGGGGTGGCCACGCGGTACAGGTGGGCCACCGCCTCGTCGTCCAGTCGCAGGGCTCGTGCGACGGCTTCGAGTACCTGCTGGGACGGGTGCCGTTCGCGGCCCTGTTCCAGACGCATGTAGTAGTCGGTGCTCACACCCGCGAGCGTGGCGACCTCTTCGCGGCGCAGACCGGGCACCCTGCGGCGACCGGACGTGGGAAGTCCCGTGGCTTCGGGGCGCAGTTGGGCACGCCGTGCGCGGAGGAATCCTCCCAGCGCGTTCTCGGCGGCGGGGTCCTCGTCTGTGCCCATGTGTCGAGGGTCCATATGTCGCGGGTCCATATGTCGAGGCTAGGTCTCTGCGGCGCCTTGTCGCGGGGGTGAAGGGGGGCGCGCTTCACCTGGGAGCCGCGCACCCTGGACAACCGCGACCTGGCTGTTTCTCCAGCACCTCACCACGGTGGATGCATGACTGCCGCATCTGCCTCTCGCGCGGCGCACTGGCCGGCCACGGGCAGACGGCCCATCGCCGTCGCCCCGTTGATCGTGGCTCGCCGGGTGCTGTCGTCCGACACGCCCATGACGGAGTGCGCGGATCGACGTGCCCGGCACATTGACGGGCAAAGCCCTGCTCTCCGGCCGCTGGGGGGGAAGACATCCGGTGGGGGAAGGCACCCGGTTCAGACCGCCGGCCCGGCGGTCTGGGTGTCCAGCGCGGCGCAGAGCCAGTCGTGCGCGGCGCCGGCGGTCGGTTCCGACGGACTGGACAACTCGGCGGTGAGTTCCCAGTAGCGGTCGATACGGGGATCCGCGGCCAGCACCCGGCTGAGTCCCCGGCGGAAGGCGGGAGTGTCCCGCGTGCCGCGTGAGCGGGCATAGGCGGAGACGAAGCAGTCGAGTGCCTCGCCCTCGTGCGGTGGCCGCTGTGCCCGCAGTTGCGGTGATGCCAGCGCGTACGCCTCGACAAGACCGTCGTAGAGCACGGCCGGGCGGCCCCCGTCGGGCCCGTGTGCCGCGGGCTGGCCGTGACCGGTGCCGGGGCAGGGGGCGGAGACGAGGGCGTGCAGCCGGGTGAAGGCCAGCACCTGGGACGGCGTCGGGCCTTCGGGGAGCTGGGGAACTGCGTGTTCGACGATGGCGGAGACCAGCCGGGCAGGGAGCCGCGGCGGCAGCCAGCGCCGCCAGAAGCGTGCCAGTGCGGCCGTGCTGGGCGGGACGGACACGGCGCCGATCAGCCGCAGCCGCTCGGCGCGCTCGTCGGGGGCACAGTCCTGGAGCAGTTGGAGGGCTGCCTCCTGCCAGCGCAGGGCAGCCAGCCGCGAGCCGATCTGCCGCAGCTGCCCCGCGACGACGTCCTCCAGGGTGTCCTCCTGATCGAGGACCCGCCCTACTTCGGGGACCGGCAGGTCGAGGGTGCGCAGGGAGCGGATCAGGTGGAGCCGGTCGAGTGCCTCGGGGCCGTACCTGCGGTGGCCGCCTGCGCTGCGGGCGGCCTCGGGCAGCAGACCACGGTCCGAGTAGAAGCGGACGGTCTTGACGGTGACGCCCGCGTGCTCGGCGAGCTCTCCGATGCTCCATGTGCGTTCAGGGCCCACGACTTGAACCTCCCTCAGGGGGAGTTCCTACCGTACCGACGAGCGCGGAGGGCCGGTACGGACGGCCCCGCGACCACGGCGTGCGAGGAGACATCGATGACGGCATTCATCCTGGTGGCGGGCGCCCACACCGGCAGCTGGATATGGCAGGCGGTGGCCGATCGGCTGCGGGAGTCGGGGGCACCGGCGTATGCGGTGACGCTCACCGGCATGGGTGACCGCGGCCATGCGGCGGGAGCTGACACGGACCTGGAGACGCACATCCACGACCTGCTGCGGGTGATCGACCGGACGGACGCGGCAGAGGTGGTGTTGGTCGGTCACTGCTACGGCATCTACCCGGTGCTCGGCGCAGCCGACCGGCGCCCGGAACGGATCGCCCGGATCGTCCACCTGGATGCCGGCATGCCTCAGGACGGCGATCAGGCCCTCACCCTGGTGCCCGACCATGCGGTCCGCGACCGGCTGCTGCACCGCGCCGGGCCGGCCGATGACGACTGGCGGATTCCCCCGCCGCCGCTTGGGGAGTGGCAGCGCTGGGGCAGCGTCGCCGGCCTCCCGCCCGCCGTGCTGGCCCGGCTGGCGACACGCGCCGTACCGCAGCCGGTGGGCACGCTCACCCAGCCGCTCCGCCTGTCGAAAGCGGTCTCCGAGCTGCCGAGGACCGGCGTCCTGTGCACCGCCAACGGTTCGAGCATCGCCATGGTCGAGGCCCTGGTGGGACTGGGGGACCCGCGCTTCCAGGTGCTCACCGACCCCCGGGTGAGCTTCTTCGAACTCGACACCGGGCACTGGCCGATGCTCTCCCGCCCCGACGAGGTGGCCGAGACACTGATGCGGGCCGCCGCGGGAGAGGGGCACCGGGTGGCCGCGAAGGTGAACGAACAGCCGGCTCACCTTCGCCCCTTCCTGATGGAGGTACCGGAGCGGCCTCGCGAGCGGGTGGGACGGGTCGATCTCCACCTCCCCGACGACCTCGCTGAAGCCGACCACCCGCGGCCGGCGGTGGTGTTCGTGCACGGTGGCCCGGTCCACCCCGACGTGCGGCCGACTCCCCGGGACTGGCCGGGCTTCGTCGGCTACGCCCGGTACGTGGCGGGTTTGGGGGCCGTCGGCGTGACGCTCGACCATCGACTGCACGATCTCGCCGACTACGGTCGGGCCGCCGAGGACATAGCCGAAGCGGTCGACCTCGTACGGGCCGATCCGCGCGTCGACGGGGATCGCGTGGCGCTGTGGTGCTTCTCCAGTGGCGGGCTGTTGTCGGCGGACTGGCTCGCGGCGCCTCCGCCGTGGTTGCGGTGCGTCGCGGCGAGCTATCCGATACTCGCACCGCTGCCGAACTGGGGGCTCGTCGATTCCCGGTTCCGCCCGGCGGACGCGGTGCGTAGCGCGGGACGGTTGCCGATCGTCCTGACCCGGGTGGAGCTGGAGCGCGCGGAGATCGCGGTGACGGTCGAGGAATTCCTGGCCGCCGCCGAGAAGTGCGACGCCGATGTCGAGGTGATCGACGTTCCGCTCGGCCACCACGGTTTCGAGACCATCGACCGTACCGAGCAGGCGCGCGACGCCGTGGAGCGCGCGGTGCGCTCCGTGCTGGGGCACCTGCGGCGCTGAGACATCCTTCGACGAGCCGACCGAGGCACTGCCGCGACCACCTGGGCCCCACCCTTGCCGGGGTGCCCCTCCACGACCTCACCGTGGAGCACGAAACACGGATGGTGCCGACCGAGAGTCGGCCAGCACCATCCGTGTGTGTAAACGTTGTGTCCGAGGGGGGATCGATACCACTCCGCTGCCTGGTCGCAGGTCGATCTCCTCGTCAACGAGCGCCTCGGCGAACTCCTCGTACGCGGCCAGGGTGGCGTTGACGATGTGCACCAACTCGCCGCCGAATTCCCGTAGTTCGGCGTCATTCTCGGATTCGGCGGCCGGGTCGTCGTCGGTCGGCTCCAGACCGAGGCCCCGGCGCAGGAGAGCCCGGCTGATGCGCGGCCCGCGGCGCAGTCGGGCGGCCCCGCCCCCACCGGTCCCCTCGTTCTCCCGCGCTGCGGGGGATGCCAGGACGGCGGCCAGGCACCAGTCAAGGGCCCGTTCGGACCTGCCGATCTCCCCGAGCATGTCGACCATGTCGTCGAAGACCTGCAGGTCGGCCACGGCCTCATCGGGCTGCTCGGTCAGCTCCTCGCGTAGGGCTTGAGCCGCACCGCTGAGTTTCGTCGCCCGAGTGACAGCTCCAGCGCCTTTGCGTCGTCGCCGCCCTGGTGCTGCTTGCCGCGGGCGGTCAGCCATCCGGCGTACACCAGGGCGCGGAGTCGACGGCTCGGATAGGCGAAGGGGATGCGCTGCTCAGAGCGCGACCCCACCGAGGACCGGCAGCCCAACTCCCGTTGCGTTTACAGGCCTGACACCCGGACGGGCCATGTGGTATCGACGGCCGGCATCGCCGCGCTGCGGTCGGGCTGTGCCTGGACGTGCCGCACGCGCCCGCCTCTGGCCGTCCCCAACTCCGTGCCGAAGCCGCCCGACCCAGTGGGTGGCTTTGGCGCACACCCCTGCATGAAGGCGCCTCGGCTCGGCTCGCCCGGCCGGACGGTCAGGGGTTGGGTAAGCCCAGGGCGTCGAATCGGCGCATGAGCGAGGGCTTTCCTCGGTGGGCGGTGCGCAGTTCGCCGGATCTGCGGTCGAAGTCGACGGCGCTGCCCTGACGTTCGTGGGGTGCGCGCAGGTCGCTGAGCAGCGCGACGGCCTGGTCGTAGGCGGCCGGTTTGCACTGGGCGATGAGGTCGTCGACGGTGCGCCAGGCGGTCGCCTGGTCTCGGGCCAAGTGGTCCAGGCGGGCGTCGCGGGCCTTGGCGACTGCCCGTACTCGGGCTTGCTCCGCCGCCCCGTGTGCGGCCCGTTCCCGATGGGCGCGCACGGTGCGGTGGCGGTGGGCCGCGTCCAGGAGCCGGGCCACGCCGCGGCGTACCCCGGGGCCGCCCTCGCTGGGGCGTAGGGATTGCCGGAAGCGGGCCAGGAGTCCGGGGCCGAGCTGGGGAGCTGTGCCGAGGGCTGCCTGGAGCAGCAGGGTGTCCTTCTCGGGCGCCGGAAGTCCGGCGATGAAGGCGGCGAGCCTGTCCGGGGCGGCCGCCGACTCGGTGGCCGGAGCGCTGTCGGACGCTGCGACGGCGAGCAGGTCCTGCGGGACGCGCAGGAATTCCGCGAGGGCCCGCTGCGGCCCGGTCAGCTCGGCCAGCTGTCTTCGGCTTCGCTGCCGGAATGATCACGGCTTGGCGGAAAGCCTCGCTTGAGGCAACCATGATTTGGGTTGACGATCTCCGGCACCGCGTTCACCTACCTGCAGCGATGACTCTACGAGCCCCACAGGCGGAGTCCATCAAGGCAGCCGGTATCCCTGTCATGCGGTCACTCTGCCGCCGACCTCGCCCTTGAGCGCCGGGAGCGCCAAGTCCTCAGCGGCGCCGCCTGCCGCCCCGTCTGCCGTTCTCTCGGTGGCCGCGCTGCTGAACAAGGCCGCCGTGGGCCTTGCGCTCCCGGCGCACACGCTCGGCGAGGGCCTGAAGGTCCGCGAGGCCCTCCCGGTCCGGGTGACCGGAGGCCAGAGCCGCCCGGAGGGCCTCTTCGGCCTCGCGACCTTGTTGACGTAGTACTTCCCTCACCCCGTCGGCGCCGGTCGCCTCACAGAGCTGCAACAGGCTCTCAGCGACCATGAGCAGGCTTTCCGGCTCCGTGAGGTCCTCGGGGGTGAGAATCTCCCGGCGTGCCAGGAGGCTCAGCGCGGTGGGAGCCAGCCAGGAATCCGAACGCAGGCTTCGCAGCAGGAGCTCCCCGTCGTCGAGCGATGAGACGAGGACGTCCAGCATGGCCTCGGCCCGGGTACGGAACGGCATGGTCCGCACCGCGTGGACGAGCTGCTCCAGCGCCGCGGACCGGTCGCCGTGGACGGCGATCCACGCGGCGAGCTCCGCCCGGGCGGACTCTGGATCGTAGTGATCGGCGAGGACGCCCAGCAAACCGGCCGGCGAGGCCTGGGCAAGCTCGCCGATCAGGGGTGCATCCCGGCCTTCGGCCAGCAGCCGACGGCGCACGGAGTCCGTTCCGAGGTCAGTGAGACGGATCAACTCGACCGGGCCCGAGCTCAGTTCGGACTTCAGTTTCCGGGCCCGCCGGGTGTCCTCGTCATCCAGCTGAGCGTCCCTCAACAGGGCGTCACCCGACAGGGTCTCGTCCGGCAGGGCGTCGTTCAGCAGCCCGGCACGTCCGGTCGGCGTCCCTGGCAGTGTGCCGGACGGCGTCTCGAGGTCGTCATCGCCCTCGGTCGATATTCCGGCCCATCCCTCGAGGTCGTTCTCGCTCATCGCCAGATCCGCAAAGACGGGGTCGGCCATCCCCTGGTGGCACTCGATCGCCCCCAGGTCCTCCAAAACACCCAGCACGGTGCGTAGATCGTCATCGGCCTGTTCGAACCCGATGGAGTCCGTGGCGAAGCCCTCGAGCGGGGAACTCGAGCGGTAGGCGAGGTGGACGCTGTCCCGCAGCCCGGGCCAGGGCATGGGGTACGGCAGGCTGTAGAGGGTTGCCAGTACGTCGGGCAGGACGACGTCGCACATGTCGTACTCGACGAACAGCACGGATTCCCCGTACCTGCCGCCGCGCCCGCGCCGCACTGGGCTGGGCAGCTCGCGGAACGCGTCGAACGCGCGCCGCCACAGTGCAAGCGGGTCGTTCAGTACAGGCTCAGCCTTGGCCACCGCGTACAGCCTCCCCTTGGCGACTCGTATCAGCCTGGCTGTCTTCGCCCACTCCACAAGGAGGTTGAGGCGCGGCAGGTCCGCGGACGAGCGGACCGAGTCCGTGTCATCTCCGGTGTTCAGCCGCTCTACGAGTTCCCGGGCATCTGACAGACGCAGCCTGCCGGAACCGGTGAGTGTTCTGCGGTCGCGCCCGGCCCACTCGGCCAGCTCGCGCAGCTGCCGCAGGACCGGTGACCGGCCGGCCTGCTCCCGCAGGACATCGTCGCCCGGGAGCGCGACCGGGAGCTGAGGCTCGGACCGTACCGGCCCGGAACTCCGCCTGTGCCGCTCGACGATGGTCTGAAGCACCTCCGGGTCGTAGGGCACCTCGCCGCCCTGTGCCCGCCCCACGAAGTCCTGCAACGCCTGCTCGTCGTGGACGTCGACGCCCTGCTCCGCGGCGGTGGTGATCCAGAACTTCGCCAGGCCCCAGCGGCTGCGGTCGGCCATCGCCTCCGCGTAGCGGGGCGCCGCCGCGTCGACGGCCTCCAGCACCTCGGGCAGGGACGCCCCTCGGGGATCGGCAAGATGGACGTGGTCCAGATACCGCAGCAGGCACCGCAAAGTGCCCGGCGCATCGGCGGGCTCCTCGTCGGGAAGTACGGTCACCGTCCACGGAACCCAGTCGAGCAGGAACTCCTCGATGTGCGGCTGGTCCCACAGTCCCAGCCTGCCGTCCGGCGTACCGAGATGGCGGTAGTCCAGCGCGGCTTCGACGACGAACGGATCGGCGTCGATCCCGTTCTCCTGGGCCCACTGTTCGAACCGGTGGACAAGAAGACCACGAACCGCCTGGTACTCGTTCTCCTCCGCGGGATTGAAGATCATCCGCATGGTTCCCGCTCTTGTCTTTCGCAGGGCTCTGTCTCGTTGCCCACGCTACCGGCCGCGACGAACAAGCCGGTCCCAGAACCGACAGGACGCCGAGAAGAAGAGGTACGGCCACGCTGCCGCGGGTGCTCACCGCACACGCGCACCGGCCCTCCTTGCCGTCCCCCGTCAGGCGCACCGCACCTGATGCGTCGCGGTGCGAGCGGAACAACCGTCGAAGCCAGGGTGTGCGGCACCCTGGAGGAAAGAGGGCGGCACCCTGGAGGAAGAGAAGGTGTGAAGGCGGGCGAGGAGGCGTGATGCGGACCAGCGACGAGATCTATCACCGGGTCCGCTGGGACCCGCGGTTCGACCCGGGCCGGTTCGTGCTGGGGATCAGCCAGCGCGGGGATGCCCTCAAACGCATCCCGCTGTCTTCCTTCGTGCCCGGGGGCGACATCCCGTGGCACCGGGTGGTGTTCATCGAGGCGGACGGCGAGGTGGTCTGGGACCGGGCCACGGGTGTGGACCGCATCGACGCGTCGGGCGCCGGCCGGGTGCGGGACCCGCAAGCGGACCTGGGCTTCGACACGAGCTCCGGCAGGCGCGAGCCCGCCGGCGTCCTCGACGTGTCCCCGACGGCCCGCACTGCGGTGGCCTGGATCCCGCCTGCGGAGCTGTGGCCGCCGATCCAGGACATCCGCCGGGACTACGATCCGCAGATCCACCGCTGGCCGCCGCACGTCAATGTGCTCTTCGGCTTCGTGCCGGAGTCCGACTTCGAGCGGGCGGCCCCGCTGCTCGCCGCGGCGACGGCCGATACGCCGGTCTTCACCGCCCGACTGGACGGGGTGCGCACCTTCCGGCACAGGGCGTACTTCACCGTGTGGCTCGACCCGACGGCGGCCGGCAAGGCGCCGTGGGCGGACCTGCACCGCGTACTGCGGCAGCGGTTCCCGCGCTGTCGTGGGCCCTCCAAGAACTTCACCCCACATCTGTCCCTGGGCCGGACCCGGGATCCGCGGCGCGTCACCGCCGACTGCGCCACCCGGTTCGACGCCATGACGGCGACAGTCTGGGACCTCGTCCTGCTCTCACGCAGGGGCGACGGGCCGATGCGGCCACGGGCCACGGTCGCCCTGCGCACGGGAGAGGTCCGCCGGCTGCCCGGGCCCGGCCCCGAAGCGCCGGGCCCGGAAGACACGGCCTGGCTCTCCGAGATCACCGACAGGTGAGGCACATGGCCAGGTGAGACAAAGTCTCGACGACGGCCGAACGCTGGCTCAGTCAAGCCTGCGCGTCCTGTTCGCCGAGAACGGCCGTGAAGGCGTGGAGGCAGCCGCCTCCCCGGGATCGGGGACGGTGTCCCACCCGGGCGGGCGTGGGGACCCCGGGCAGGTCGGCGACGGCACTCTCGGTCAGCAGGGACAGCGGCCCTCGTGGGCTGGCCTCGACGACCAGCACGCGGCGCCCTGCGGGTGGCGCACCGTGGGTGTCCGCGGCGAGGCCGGCTTCGACGTGGCGTACCAGGC
>LRTP01000407.1 GCA_001550305.1 Streptomyces diastatochromogenes | reverse complement strand
GCCACCGCGGCGGCCTGGACGGCGTACAGCGCGGGCCGCCGGTCGATGAGCCCCGCCCCGTGCAGCTCGGCGACGGCGAGGGCGGCACCGAGGAGCAGGGTGCCGTTGCCGACGGGGACGACGATCACGTCGGGCAGGCGCCCGCCCAGGTCCTCCCAGAGCTCGTGCACGTACGTCTTCGTACCGTGCAGGAAGTAGGGGTTGAAGACGTGCGAGGCGTAGAAGGTGCCCGGGAGGTCCGCGGCCTCGCGCGCCGCCCGCGCCGTCGCCTCCCGGTCCCCGTCCACGAGGTGCACCCGCGCCCCGTGCGCCTCGATCTGCTCCAGCTTCTTCGGCGAGGTGCCCTCGGGGACGTACACCGTGCAGGGCAGCGCTGCCCGCGCGCAGTACGCGGCGATCGCCGTCCCCGCGTTTCCGCTGCTGTCCGCGATCACCTGCCGTGGCCCCAGCCGCAGTGCCAGCTCGGCCAGCAGGACGGCGCCGCGGTCCTTGAAGGACAGGGTCGGCATCAGGAAGTCCAGCTTGGCCGAGATGCCCCCGCGCAGTTCCACCAGCGGGGTGCGGCCCTCGCCCAGGCTGACCGTGGGCGCGGCGAGCGGCAGGCATTCCGTGTACCGCCACAGTGAGTTCATCCGCCCGGTCAGGGAGGTGAGGGGCGCGGGGGTCGGTGCGAAGTCCAGGTCGAGCGGGCCGCGGCAGACCGGGCAGCACCAGTCGAGCGAGCCACCGGGGACGCGCGTACCGTCCGCCGGGCAGAAGCGATCCGGCAAAGGTGTCATGTGCGCAGGCTATGCGTGCGTCTCGACGTCCTCGGGGAGCGGCTCCGGGTCCGTTTCCGTCCCGCCCCGGCCATGCGGCCCCACTGTGTCGCGCCTGCGATGCGCCCAACTGTGCGCCCGAAGATCATCGACCCGAGGAGGACGGTCACCGCACGCAAGGTTCTGGGCCTCGCCACCACCGCGCCGTCGAACGACGGGGGTGGGGGCAGTCGGGGCAACGGGGGAAGCGGTGGCGGTCTGGAGGTGTGACGCGGGCTACAGCGGGGAGAAAGCGCCTGGGTAAAGCCCACGGCGGGGATTGGTAATCACATCGAGTGATTCTTTGGCCTTCGCTTGCATGGCACAACCCACGGTTGCCAGGCTGTAGCTGTCTGTACAACCTGATGGGAGCGGCCAGTGACTTTCGGTGAGCAGCCGGCGTATCTGCGTGTCGCGGGTGATCTCCGCAAGAAGATCGTCGACGGTTCGCTGCCACCGCACACCCGCCTCCCCTCCCAGGCCAGGATCCGCGAGGAGTACGGCGTCTCGGACACGGTCGCCCTGGAAGCGCGCAAGGTGCTGATGGCCGAAGGGCTGGTCGAGGGCCGCTCCGGCTCGGGGACGTATGTGCGGGAGCGGCCGGTGCCGCGCCGGGTCGCCCGCTCCGGGTATCGCCCGGACAGTGGAGCGACCCCTTTCCGCCAGGAGCAGGCCGACCTGGCCGTGCGCGGCACCTGGGAGTCGCACAGCGAGCAGGCCGAGGCGAGCGGCGCGATCGCCGAGCGCCTCTCGATCCGGCCCGGCGACCGCGTGATGTGCACGAACTACGTCTTCCGGGACGCCGGTGAGGCGATGATGCTCTCCACCTCCTGGGAGCCCCTCGCCGTCACGGGCCGCACCCCGGTGATGCTCCCCGAAGAAGGCCCGCTCGGGGGCATGGGCGTCGTCGAGCGGATGGCGGCCATCGACGTGATCGTGGACAACGTCACGGAGGAAGTGGGCGCCCGTCCCGGCCTCGCCGAGGAACTCCTCGCGCTCGGCGGTGTCCCCGGACACGTGGTCGTCGTCATCCAGCGGACGTACTTCGCCTCGGGCCGCCCCGTGGAGACGGCCGACGTCGTCGTACCGGCGGACCGGTATCGCATCGCGTACCACCTGCCCGTGAAGTAGACGTAGGAGTTCACGGGCGGTCGGCGTCCGCCGGGTGGGGACCCCTCGTTCCCGGGCGAGCCGACCGCCAAGTGCCCGGCGTGCAGCGTCAGTTGCAATCTGGCCTTTCTCAAATGCCCTGCCCGGAGCGGAGTTCGCGCTGCCTGACGGGCGCACGGAGGGCGCTCGACGGCGCGTTCGTACCCGTGCGCCCCCTCCGTCTTGGCTGGTTGCGTACCTCTTTGTGTAAAGGCGTATTCGCTGCGTGAAGGTTAGGCGTAGGCTCGGGCATATGCGGATTGCGGTTTCGTTAGGGTGCGGGGCACGGCGCGGGCCGGGGGCGGGAAGTGGAGGGGCTCGATGAACGACGGCACGATCACTCTTCCCTGGCTCGTCATACGGCAGGACGACAACGGCAATCGCTACCGCGTCGGCAGGTACGCGACCCGGGCCGAGGCCCAGAAGATCGCGGACAGCCTCGACGACCGCGGCCACAAGCAGCTCTACTGGGTCGAGCGGATCGCGCAGAACGGATCCAAGTGACGGTGTGACGGCCCCGGCTTCGGCGGTCCGACGTCCTGTCCGTGTCCGGCGCGCCCTGTCGTAGGCTCCGGCGCATGGACGAAACGATCGTGGTGGTGGGCGGCGCCCTGCTGCACGACGGACGCCTCCTCGCCGCGCGCCGCAGCGCACCCCCCGAACTGGCCGGGCGCTGGGAGCTGCCCGGCGGCAAGGTGGAACCGGGCGAGGCCCCCGAAGCCGCCCTCGTGCGCGAACTGCGCGAGGAACTCGGCGTCACGGCGGAGTCCGTCGAGCGCGTCCCGGGGGAGTGGCCCCTGCGGACGCCGTACGTCCTGCGGGTGTGGACCGCGCGGCTGCTCCCGGGCTCGGCCGACCCCACGCCCCTCGAGGATCACGACGACCTGCGCTGGCTGAGTCCGGACGAGCTCTGGGACGTGGACTGGCTGGACCAGGACGTCCCCGCCGTGAAGGCGGTGCTGCGGCGCTGGGACGGACAGGACCTGTCCTAGGTCCTGTCGTCACATTCCCGTCTGCCCCGCGACGTCATGCACGCACTCTCGCCGACAGGACCTGGGTGCCGACGGGCCGCAGGGTCGGGTGCCGTGCACCGACTCATCTCTTTGGGTGACACCGGTGACGTACGGGGTGCGGGCGCGGGCGCCGGTGCGCGGCGCTGTGTGTACGGCTTTCGGGAGCGGGAGAGCGCGAGCCGTGTCCGCGGCTCGAAGTCCCGTACGCCGTTCGTGCCACAGTGCACCCGCATGTGCGGTAAAGCGTCCCGGATATCGGGTATGTGCCCATTAACCCCACGAAACCGGACATGGGTGGGTTCCTGGCCTGGGAAGTGATCGGCGTGATCGACACCGAAGGCGACTGTGCCGAGTGGAGCTTTCCCGCGGAGCCCGGTGCCGTCCGTACCGCCCGTGCCGTCGTCCGGGGCCAGCTGCGCACCTGGGGGCTGGATTCCCTCGGTGATGTGACCGCGCTGCTGGTCAGTGAGCTGGTGACCAACGCGCTGCGGCATGCCGCCGGCCCCATCGGTGTCCGTCTGGTCAGGCCCGGGGGACTGTCGGGCGCTCTCCTCGTGGAGGTCTCCGACCCGTTGCCCGACCCGCCCCGTGAGCGGTCCGCCGACGCGGACGACGAGAGTGGTCGAGGACTGCAACTGGTGGCGGGGTCGTCGCGGCGTTGGGGTACCCGGCCCGGGGACACTGGAAAGACGGTGTGGTTCGAGTTGGGGGTGCCCGGTTGAGGGTGCCGGCGGTGGCCGGTTGGGGGCGTGGACGGTGCCTGGCGGAGGGTGCGGACGGTACTCGGTCGAGGGTGTGGACGGTGCCTGGCGGAGGGTGCGGACGGTACTCGGTCGAGGGTGTGGACGGTGCCCGGCTGAGGGGGCGTCGGCTGTCGTGCTGAGGGTGTGTCGGGCGGAGGGTGGGGCGACCGATCGGTTCAGGCCACCAGAGTTGTCCGGAGTCTTTGATTCGATGGGGCGCCACCTGGTTAGAAGACTGGGAGTATGTCGCGGCCGGTCCAAAAACCATCGGGACCGTGCTGTGATCGTGAACACCGTGTTGTGCGGCGCCGTAGTGCTGGATACTGCGGGCAGCCGCCCCCGGTGACCGGTGCCGGACGCGGTGAGCTGGAGGGGACGGTTCGCGTGAGCGAGATACCAGCGAAGGCCACGGAGTCCGAGGACCCGTCGGACGGCGCGAGGGCGGGGGCCGCGGGCGATTCCGCCGTGGCCGGAGCGACGGGCGGGGCGACGGGCGACGCCATGACCCGACCGCGGGGCGACGCGAGAACCGAGCCGACGAACACACCATGGGGCGGCGCGTCCTCCGGACCGAGCGACGCCGCGAAGCCCCGGACGGCGGACGCCTCGACGGGCTCCCGGGCGGGCGATCCGACGGACTCCGGCACGGACGCGGGCGCGGACAACGGCGCGGAGAACGGCGTGGACAGCCGCCGGGTCACGGCCGTGCCGCCTGGTGGAACGCAGGGCGGAGCACCCGTCGTAGCGCCCGGCGAACCGTCCGACGTGCCGCCCGTCGAACCGTCCGGCGAGCCCATGGGCGACGCGATGTGGCAGAGCAGCCCGCCCGGTTCGATCTACGACTACATCAAGGTCGCCTCGTTCTCCATCGGCGCCGACGGCCTCGTCGACCAGTGGAGCCTGCGTGCCGAGCAGCTCTTCGGGATATCCCCCGAGCGCGCCCTCGGCATGGACCCCATCGAGGCGTTCTTCGAACCCGACCAGCGCGAGCGCGGCCAGCGCAAGATGGCGGAGATCCTGGACGGCCGCGAGTGGACCGGTGTGGTCCCCTTCCGCATGCCGGCCGACGGGGACGGCGAGCCGGGCGCCGAGGGCCTCGCCGAGGTCTATGTGATGCCCACCACGACGGAGGACGGCGAGCGGGCCGCCGTGTGCATCGTCGTGGACGTCCGCACCCTCCGCAGCATCGAGACGGACCTCGCCGCCTCGCAGGCGATTTTCGGTCAATCTCCGTTCGGCTTCCTGCTCATCGACACGGATCTGCGGGTCCGGCGCGCCAACAAGCGGTTCGCCTCGGTGTTCGGCGGAAACGTGGAGAGCCACCGTGGCCGTACGGTCCACGACTATCTGCCGCGTTCCGAGGGCGATCGGGTCGCCGCGACGCTGCGCCGCGTCCTCGAAACCGGCGACTCCATCACGGACATGCACGTCACCGGTTTCATACCCGGCTCCGACGAGCGTCGGCACTGGTCGATCAACCTCTACCGCGTACACAGCGGTACCGGCCGCCCCATCGGTATCGCCTGGCTCGGAACCGACATCACCAGCCGACGGGCCGCGGCCCGGGAAGCGGCCGCCGCCCGGCGCAATCTCGCTCTTCTGAACGAGGCGGGCGCCCGCATCGGCAACTCCCTCGACCTGGAGACCACCGCGCGCGAACTTCTCGACGTCGTCGTGCCCGGTTTCTGCGACCTCGCCACCGTCGACCTCTACCAGGGCCTGCTGGCGGGCGACGAGACCCCGCGGGCGCTCGCCGACGGCAGCGCGGAGCTGCGTCGGGTCGCCTTCGCCAGCGCCGTGTCCGACGCGCCGTTCATCGGCGGACCGGCCCCCGTGGCCGTGGGCGCCGTCCACCACTACCCGTTCAACTCGCCCTGCGCGGACGCCCTGCGCACCGCCCGCCCCCAACACGTCCCCGCCGAGGACGGCGGGCTCATCCAGTCCACGCTGGCGGTCCCGATGGTCGCCCACGACACGGTGGTCGGCCTCGCCCAGTTCTCCCGTACGAAGGGCAGCGAGCCCTTCGGCGACCGCGACCGGGCGCTCGCGGTGGAACTCGCGGCGCGGGCCGCGGTCTGCATCGACAACGCCCGCCTGTACCGCCGAGAGCACGAACGCGCGCTGATCCTGCAGCGCTCGCTCCTCCCGCCGGGCGACCCGGAGGCCTCCGGTCTGGACATCGCGTGTCGCTACCTGCCCGGCAACGCGGCCACCGAGGTCGGCGGCGACTGGTTCGACGTCATCGAACTCCCCGGTCACCGCACGGCGTTGGTCGTCGGCGACGTCATGGGGCGCGGTCTGCGGGCGGCGGTCGCCATGGGTGAACTGCGCACCGCGGTGCGCACCCTGGCCCTCCTCGACCTCGAACCCGCCGAAGTCCTCTCGGCGTTGGACGAGATCGCCCGTGGCCTCGGCACCCCCGGCGGAGTCCAGCAGGCCACCCGCGCGGCCCGCCAGCCCCGCGACGCCGACCTCTCCGAGGTGTACCTGGCGACCTGCGTGTACGCGGTGTACGACTCCGTGACCCGCCGCTGCACCTTCGCCAACGCGGGCCATCTGCCGCCGGTGCTGGTCGAACCCGGCGAGAGCGCGCTGATGCTCGACGTGCCGCCGGGCATGCCGCTCGGGGTGGGCGGCGAGCCCTTCGAGGAGGTGGAGGTCGAACTACCCGAAGGCGCACTGTTGGCGCTCTACACGGATGGACTGGTCGAATCGCGCGATCACCCCCTCGACGAGGGTCTGCAGGCCTTCGTCGGCGCGCTCACCGACCCCTCCCGCCCCCTGGAGGACGTGTGCGACCACGTCCTCAACACCCTCGACACCCACCACGGCGAGGACGACATCGCGCTGCTGATGGCTCGCGTCCAGGGGCTGCCCGCCGATTCCGTCGGCGACTGGACGCTGCCGCGCGAGCCGCGCAGTGTGGGGCGGGCCCGTGAGTACGCGCGCACCCAGCTCACCGCCTGGGACCTGGAGCCGCTCGTCGACACCGCCGAGCTCCTGGTCAGCGAACTCGTCACCAACGCGCTGCGCTACGGCGAGGGTGAGATCAGGCTGCGCCTGCTGCTGGACCGGACCCTCGTGTGCGAGGTGTGGGACGCGGGCCTCGTCCAGCCGCGCCGGCGCCGCGCCCGCGACACGGACGAGGGGGGCCGGGGGCTGCAGCTCGTCGGTCTGCTCTCCGCCTCATGGGGCTCGCGGCGGACGCCGCGCGGCAAGACGGTCTGGTTCGAACTCCCGCTCCCGGACGGCGGCACGCCCCTCACGGACCCGGCGGAGGCGTTGCTGAGCCTGTTCTGACGGCACAGTTCCCCGGCGCCCCTCGGGCGGGGCTTCGCCCCGATTCCCCGCCCGGCCGGTGGTTCCTCGGCTGCGAGCCGGTGGGGGCTGGTCGCGCAGTTCCCCGCGCCCCTAAAAAAGCAGCCACGCCCCTAAGAAGGCCGCCGCGCTCCTAAAAACCCCCGCGCTCCCCAAAGCCCCCACGCTCCTGAAAGCCCCCACGCTCCCCCAAGCCCCCACGCTCCTGAAAGCCCCCCGCGCCCTCAGAAGTCCCTGCGCCCGCGTGTCCTCGGTCCGCCGAAGCTCGCCGCGGGGGCACCGGGCGTGTCGTCGAGCAGGATCCCGCCGAGCACCGCACCGCCGACGCCCGCACCCTCGGGCCCGGCGTACGGATTCCCGTACGCCCGCACATCCCGCTCCGCGAGCTGCTGGGCCTCCAGAGCGAGCCCATCGGCGCACCGGACGTCGACGAGGGTGCGGGGCGCGAGGGCGAGGTGCCGCTCCGCCTCCGACAGTCGGGTCCGGGCCTCGACCCCGACCGCTCCCCGGTGTGTCGTGACGAAGTCGGAGGCGAGGGCGACGACACTGCGGGCCACCAGGAGCGCGTGGTCGAGGAAGGCCCGGTCGAGGAAGGTCCGGTCGACGGGCACGCGGTCCTCGGCCAGGAGCGGTGCCCCGGCGTCGGCGAGGCGACGGAGGGCGCCGAGGGGGTCGTACGGACGGACGCCGCCCGTGATGTCCCGCCGCACGTCGGCGACGGCCGACGCGGCGTGTGTGATCCGACCGGGCAGCGCACCGACGGCCGGGAGGCCGCGCGCGGCCACGAGCTCGGTGTCCGCGTCACGCAGCGCGCCGGGCAACAAGGCCGTCGCGGAGGAGAGTTCGGAGGCCAGCCGGTCGATACCGGCCACGAAGAGGTCCGCCTGGTCGACGGCGGCCTCGGCGGCCCGCAGATGCGCCGTCGCCCGCGCGCCCTCCCCCCGGTCCAGGGACTGCCGGGCCCGGTCCAGGCGGGTGGTGGCGAAGACGAGCCGGTCCTTGGCCTGTTCGACGTTGCCCGCGACGGACAGGGACGCGGAGGGCGCGTACCGCTCGCGCAGTTCGGTGAGCGTCGCCTCCGCGGAAGGGGTGCGCGCGGTGAGCTCCCGGAAGCGGGCCTCCGCCGACTCCAGCGCGGCGGGCAGCGTCCGTTCCAGGGCGCGCAGCAGGTCGAACCCGGGCGCCTCCGCGTCCAGCCGCCGCCCCGCCTCCGTACAGCGGGCGACGATCTCCTCCAGCAGCTGCCGCCTCACGAGACTGTCGTCCGTCAGGGTGTCGTCCAGCCGCTGCCACAGCCGGAAGGACGCCGTCAGCTCGGAGCGCGCGAACGCCAGTGCCTTCGTGCACGGCGCGACGGCCTCCTCCCCGAACCGGTCGGCGGCCCGGCCGAGTTCCTCCGTGCTGCCGCGCACGCAGTCGTCGATCTCGACGAGCAACCGCCCTGCCCGCCGGTCGAGTTCGGCGAACGGCACGGGGTGCGGGGTGCCGCCGCCGGGCGTCGTGCGGGTTCGGGCCCGTCGTGTCCGCCGCACGTACGAGTACGCCGCCAGCGCTCCCGCGGCGACCACCGCGACGAGGGGCAGTACGAGATCGCCGGTGCTCGTCCCGCCCCGCCCGGGCGCGTCCCGCACCTCGTCGGCTCCGGCCCGTGCGACGGGCAGCAGCAGCCACCCCACCGCCAGCAGCCCCCCGAGCACGGCATGCGCCACCCGTACGGCTATGTGGGACGTGGCTCGGCGCGACCGGCTTCGGCTCAGGGGCGACGTCACATTTGGGAGCGTATGACCGCTTGCGCCGGGGCGCGACCGGGGGTGCGCCGAGGCGGGGCCGCTTAAGGTACCGGGGATACGGGGGCATACGGAGGGGGCACGGGGGATGGACGAGCAGCGCACGGGGACCGAGGTGGACACGGGGGCGGAGCCGGTGGCGGAGACGCCGGCGACACCGGGCGGGGCGGGGAAGGACAGGGGAGAGGGCGGGGGAGCGGGCGCGCCGGAGGACGACGAGGGCCGTAGCTCCCCGGGCCGGGTCCCCGCCTGGCTTCGAACGGTGGGCCGGGGCTGGCGGCACCCCCGCCTCCGCTGGCCCAAACGGGTCGCGCTCGCCCTCGTTCTGATGGTGGTCCTCTCCACGCTCGCCACGGGCATCGCCCTGCGGGTCAATTACTCCGGAGATCCGGCCCCCGGTACCCAGACCAGGAACCGCGACGCCCTCTGGATGGGCCACGCCTGGATTGACGGCCGGAAGAAGGACGCGGACGTCAAGGCGCTCGCGAAGCGGCTGCGGGCGACCGGGATCCGGGATCTGTATGTGCACGCGGGACCGCTGGAGCACGACGGAACCCTGCCCGAGTCGGCGTACCCGAAGGCGCGTTGGCTGGTCGAGGCCGTGCACCGCGAACTGCCCGGTGTCCGTGTCCAGGCCTGGCTCGGCGACGTGCTCGCCACCGAGGGGGAGGTCGGGATGCGCCTGGAACGGGCGGCCACCCGAGCTGCCGTCGTCCGCTCCGCCGGGCAGATCCTCGACGCCGGTTTCGAGGGCGCCCACTTCGACCTGGAGCCCCTGCACTCCGACGACTCGAACTACCTTTCCCTGCTCGACGAGCTGCGCCGCGTCACCCGCGCCCACGACGCCCAGCTCTCCGTCGCCGCCCACCAGATCGACCCGCTCCCGAACCTCCACTCCGTCGTCGGCGCCTTCACCGCGCACCCCAAGTGGTGGTCCCAGTCCTTCTTCGGACAGGTCGCCCGCCGGGTCGACCAGATCGCCGTGATGTCGTACGACACGGCGCTTCCGCTGGAGAGCCTGTACGGGGGTTACGTCGCCGAGCAGACCTCCCTCGCCCTCGAAGTCACCCCGAAGTCGACCGACCTGCTGATGGGCCTGCCCTTCTATTACGAGGCCAACATGGACCACCACGGATCCGCCGAGACGGTCGCGGCGGCCGTCCGCGGCACCCGCCTCGGCCTCTCCCGCACCGACCGCACCCGGGAACACTTCGGCGTCGCCCTGTACGTGGACTTCGCCGCCCGGGAGAAGGACTGGACGGCGTACGAGGAAGGCTGGGTCCGATGACCGTCACACGCAGACCGCTCACGAGGGACGAGCTCGCGCCCCTAGCCCGTGCCGCTCTCGGCCGGGCCCGGACGCTCACCGCGGTCACCCGGCTGCGCGGCGGCAGCAAGAAGGGTGTCTACCGGCTCTTCCTCGACGACGGCTCCACCGCGGTCGCCTACGTCTGGGACCCGGCCGAGGACTACTGGGACGCGGCCCCGGCCGACCCCCGCGACTCCTTCTCGCACGCCTCCGGGCTCGACCTCTTCACCGCCGCGTACGACCGGCTCACCGCCCTCGGCGTCCGCACCCCCCGCCTGCTGTTCGCCGACCGCAGCCATACCCATCTGCCCTCGGGCGTGGCCGTGGTGGAGGACGTGCGCGGCGGCAGCCTGGAGGACCTGCTGCACCGCGACCTCGAGGCCGCCGAAGGGCCCCTGCGGGAACTGGCCGAGGCCCTGCGCACCCTGCACGCCCACCCCGCACCCCGCCACGGCAAGGTCGCCGTCGTCGACAACGGCGGCAGTGCGTACGGCGGTTCGTGCGAGCAGGTCGTCCTCGAACGGGCCCTGGCCGACCTGGCGGAGGCCGCCGCACGCGACCCTCGGATGGCCGCCGTACGCGAGGCCCTGTACGACCGTCTGCACGCGCTCGCCGGGACGGTCCGACCGCGCGGCCGCGTCGGCCTGGTCCACGGCGAACTCGGCCCGGACCACGTCCTCGTGGACGAACACGGCCACCCCGCCCTCATCGACATCGAGGGCCTGCTGTACTTCGACGCCGAGTGGGAGCACGTCTTCCTGCGCCAGCGCTTCCACCACGCCTACGAGGCACTGCGCGCCGACGGCCTCGACGAGGACCGGCTGCGGCTCTACCGCCTGGCCATGCACCTCTCGCTGGTCGCGGGCCCGCTCCGGCTCCTCGATGGTGACTTCCCGGATCCGGCGTTCATGCGGGCGATCGCGGAACACAGCGTTGGGCAGACCCTCACGCTGCTGGAGGACCCCGTGCCATGATCTGAGGGCACGCCTGGTCGGCGCGCTGTGGGGGGGAGGGAGAGACGGTGCACCTGTATCTGGTGGGCTTCGCCGCGCTGGCGATGACCGGCGCGGCGCTGATGGGGATCGCCGGGATCGTCACGGGCTGGGTGCCGCCCTGGCTGCGCCCCCGTGTCCTCCGGCCGAAGCTGTGGGGGTACGGCTCGGTGGTGGGGGCCGCCGGGATGTCCCTGTACATGTTCATCGGCCCGTTCCGAGGGCCCGACCTCAGCATGGCGCCCTTCGCGATGACCGGTATCGCCCTGTTCATCGCGGGGATGGTGCTGCAGATGGCCGCGCGGCGTCCCGGTGGCCCCGGCATCCCCGAACGCCGATGACAGCGCACTGGCTCTTCGCGGCGGGCCTCGGCGAGGGCGTGGTCCTCGGACTCGCGGCGGCCGTCGGGATCGTCGCCGTGCGCGGCGGCCGGGTGCCGGGGTGGGAGCGTCG
>LRTP01000406.1 GCA_001550305.1 Streptomyces diastatochromogenes | reverse complement strand
AGGCCCGGGGCGAACAGGCCGGGGCCGGCGCGCACGTCCGGGCGCCCACGGGCAGCGGCCGGTGGATCTCCCTGCGGGCCTGGCCCCTCGAACAGGACGGTGAGCCGGCCGTGGTGGTCTCCGTCGGCCCCACCGAGCCCGCCGAACTGACCGCGCTGGTCCTGGATGTGTACGGGTTGTCGCCGCGGGCCCGGGAGATCGCCCAGCACGTCCTGCTGGGCCGTTCGACGAGCGAGATCGCCGGGCACCTCGGGGTCTCCGAGTACACGGTGCAGGACCATTTGAAGCAGGTCTTCGGCAAGGTGGGGGTGCGCAGCCGCCGCGAGCTGGTCGCCGAACTGTTCTTCCGGCACTACTTGCCCCAGCTGGCACACCCGCCCCTGTCGACCGACGGCCGACTGCTCAGCCCGGAGCACGACGGCTAGGCGGCACGGCCGGGCGAACTCGGGGATGTCGGGCGAGCTAGTGCCGCGTCAGGCAACGTTTGCCCGTCAAGGAGCGGCGTCCGGTGCGTGCTCTCGGCGTGCCGGCCGGAAGTCCTCGTACTGGACATACTTGGGCTTTCGGCCGGTGCGGCGAGAGTGCGTGCCGGGCGTCGCGACGGGGTGAACGTTGCCTGACGCGGCACTAGGTGTGCTTGAGTCCCAGTACCTCCGCCGCCGCGAACGTCTCCCCCGGTGGCCGCTGCGCGTAGTACGGGCCGAGCAGTGCGTCGAGTTCGTCGTAGGTGAAGGCGTCCTGCTTGGTGTCGAACTTGGCGGCCACCCGCGGCCGTTCGACGACCGCGACCATGCCGCCGTGCACGACGAGCAGCTGTCCGTTGACGTGCGCGGCGGCGGGCGAGGCCAAGTAGCCGACGAGGGGCGCGACATGCTCGGGGGCGAGGGGATCGAGGCCCTGATCGGGCACCTCGAACCCGTGGAACACGTCCTCGGTCATCCGGGTCCGGGCGCGCGGGCAGATGACGTTGGCCGTCGCGCCGTACTTCGCGAGCGCCAGCGCGGTCGAGGTCGTGAGCCCGACGATGCCGCCCTTGGCCGCCGCGTAGTTGGGCTGTCCCGCCGAGCCCGCGAGGAACGCCTCCGAGGAGGTGTTCACGATCCGCCCGTACACCGGCCCGTTCGCCGCCTTGGACCGCGCCCGCCAGTGCGCGGACGCGAAGTGGGTCGTGTTGAAGTGCCCCTTCAGATGCACGCGGATGACGGAGTCCCACTCGTCCTCGGACATCGAGAAGACCATCCGGTCGCGCAGGATGCCCGCGTTGTTGACGAGGATGTCGAGCTTCCCGAACTCGCCGATCGCCAGATCGACCAGCTCACGGGCCCCTTCGCGGTCGGAGACGTCCCCGGTGTGCGCGAGGGCGCGGCCGCCCGCGGCGCGGATCTCGGCGGCGACCTCCTCGGCGGGGGTGGCCGAGGCCGCGCCGGAGCCGTCCCGTCCGGGCTGCCCGTAGTCGTTGACGACGACGGCGGCACCCAGGCGGGCCAGTTCCAGCGCTTCGGTCCGGCCGAGCCCGCGCCCCGCGCCGGTGACGATCGCGGCGAGCCCTTCAAGTGGCAGTGACATCGAAGTCCTCAGCAATCGTGGCGGCGGTCGTGGGGCAATCGTGGGGGTCAGGTGGCGGCAGCCGTGGGGGTCAGATCTCGATGCACGTACGCAGCGCGGTTCCCGTCCGCATCTGGTCCAGCGCCTCGTTGATCCCGGACAGCGGCACCCGGTGGGTGATCAGGCTCTCCAGGTCGATGCGGCCCGCGCGCCACAGGGCGACCGTCCGCTCGTACGACCGCAGGACGTCCCCGCCGCCGTACATGGACGGCAGGATCCGCTTCTCGTCGAAGAACAGCTCGAACATGTTGAGCTGCAGGAAGTCGTCCATGGCGCCCGCGCCGACGATGACGAGGGTGCCGCCGCGGCGGGTGTTCTCGTACGCGGTGCGGGCGGTGGCGGAGCGGCCGACGACCTCGAAGACGTAGTCGAAGCCCTCGCCGCCGGTCACCGACTGCTTCGCGCCCGGGAGTTCGTCGGGCGAGACCGCCTTCGTCGCGCCGAACCGCAGCGCGGCCTCCCGGCGCGAGGCGACCGGGTCGACGGCGACGATCTCGGCGGCGCCCTTCAGGCGCGCGCCCTGGATCGCGGAGATGCCGACGCCCCCGCAGCCGATCACGGCGACCGAGGAACCGGCCGCCACGTCCGCGGTGTTGAGGGCGGCGCCGAGGCCGGTCGTCACTCCGCAGCCGATGAGGGCCGCGATGTCGAAGGGCACGTCGTCCGGGATCGGCACGGCGGAGCCCGCGTCGACCACGACCTCCTCGGTGAAGGTGCCGGTCCCGGCGAAGCCGAAGACGTCTTGGCCGGGCCGCCGGAAGTTGGGCGTGCCGGCGTTCATGAACCCGGCCAGGCACAGCTGGCTCTGGCCGCGCTTGCAGGCGGGACAGACGCCGCAGGCCGGCAGCCAGCAGACGACGACCCGGTCGCCGGGCTTGAGATGGGTGACGCCCTCGCCGACCTCGACGATCTCCCCGGCGCCCTCGTGGCCGGGTACGAACGGCGCGGGCTGCGGCAGTACGCCGCTCATCGCGGACAGGTCGGAGTGGCACAGCCCGGTGGCCCGTACCCGGATCCGCACCTTGCCCGGCCCGAAGCCCACCGCCTCGATGTCGTCGAGCACTTCCAGCTTGTCCTGGCCTATCTCGTGCTGTACGGCTGCGCGCATGGTGCGGCTCCCCTCGACAACGGGCTGATCACTGACGGGCTGGGCTCAGGAGTGTGTGACGACGGTGTCGGCGAGGACCGGCGCGTCGTCCCGCTCGACGGCGCTCACGGCCACCCGGACGCTGCCTTCCCGCCGCCACATACGGATGCGCAGAGTCTCCCCCGGGTACACGACCCCGGCGAAGCGCGTGGTGTGCGAGCGGACGCGCGCCACGTCCCCGCCGAGCAGCGTGTCGACGACCGCCTTGAGCGTCATCCCGTACGTGCACAGCCCGTGCAGGATCGGCCGGTCGAACCCGGCGAGCTTGGCGAACTCGGGGTCGGCGTGCAGCGGGTTCCAGTCGCCGGAGAGCCGGTAGAGCAGCGCCTGCTCCTCGCGGACCTGGCGCTCGACGGTCCGGTCCGGCGCACCGGTGGGCTCCTCGAGGCGGGTGGAGGGGCCGCGGTCGCCGCCCCAGCCGCCCTCTCCCCGTACGAAGATCTGGGCGTCGTTCGTCCACAACGGTCCCTCGGCGTCGGCGACCTCGGTGCGCATGACCAGGACGGCCGCCTTGCCCTTGTCGTACACGGCGGCGATCCGCCCGGTGGCCAGGGCCTTGCCCTCGACCGGGATCGGGCGGTGCAGTTCGATGGTCTGGCCGCCGTGCAGGACGCGGGCGAGGTCGACGTCGACGCCGGGCATGGACAGGCCGCTGATCACTCCGGGGGAACCGGCGCCCGCGACGGTGGCGAAGCTCGGCAGGACGTGCAGCTTCGATTCGAGGGTGTAGCGCAGCTCGTCGGGATCCGTCGCCGGGACGCCCGCTCCGAGGCCGAGGTGGTAGAGCTGGACGTCCTTGCGGTCCCAGGTGATCTCACCGCTGCGGGGTTCGGCGGCGAGGGCCTTGGCGGCGTCGATGGGCATGGGGCTCCTGATCAGTAGCGCGAAAGACCTCGGTGCGGCCGTCCGCACCGTCGGCCGCACCGAGGTCGACACTGGCCGATCTAGAACGCGTTCCAGTCCGGCGACCCTTGTATAGCCCAGCACTCGGCAGTTGTGAAGGCTCCTGACGCCCTGTCAGGTCAACGGTCCGTCCGCCCGGCCGTGACATTTGTCCTGCCGAAGTCCGTACAAGCGCATCTGCCGGGCAGGGACCGCGGATTCGTACCGTCTCAGGCATGACACAGACAGGTGGGACAGAGCGTGCCGTGTCCTTCACGGGGGCGGTCAAGGCGTTCGGCGCGGTGCGCGCGGTGGACGGGGTGGATCTGGAGATCGGCCGTGGCGAGACGGTGGCGCTGCTGGGGCGCAACGGCGCGGGGAAGTCGACCACGATCTCCCTGCTGCTCGGTCTGAACGAGCCGGACGAGGGGACTGTCGCGCTCTTCGGCGGCCCCCCGGAGGCGGCGGTGCGTGCCGGGCGGGTCGGCGCGATGCTTCAGGAGACCCGGCCGGTGCCCCGCGTGACCGTCCGTGAGCTGGTCTCCTTCGTCGCGGGCCGCTATCCGGCGCCGCTCCCTGTCGCCGACGCGCTGGAGCTCGCGGGGATCGGGGATCTGGCCGGGCGGCGCGTCGACCGGCTCTCCGGCGGACAGGCGCAGCGGGTGCGGTTCGCGGTGGCGCTCGCCGGGAACCCCGACCTGATCGTGCTCGACGAGCCGACCGCCGCGCTGGACGTGGAGGCGCGGCGCGCGTTCTGGGACTCGATGCGGTCCTACGCGCGGCGTGGTCACACCGTCCTGTTCTCGACGCACTACCTGGAGGAGGCCGACGCGCACGCCGACCGGATCCTCGTCATCGACCACGGCCGGCTCGTCGCCGACGGGACCGGGGAGCAGCTCAAGCGGTCGGTGGGCGGCAACCTGGTCTCCTTCGACCTCGCGGGCCGGGGCACCGAGGGGCTGACCCTGCTGCCCGGTGTGGTGTCGGTGGAGGTGCGCGGGGACCGGGCCCGGCTGCGCACGGACGACTCGGACGCGACGGTGCTCGCGCTGGCGGAGCTCGGTGCGATCCGCGGTCTGGAGGTCGTCCCCGCGTCCCTGGACGACGCGTTCATGGCGCTCACCTCGCATGTTCTGGAGACGGTGTGATGCTGGACTATCTGCGCCTCGAAGTGCGCCGGACGCTGCGCGACGCCGGCTTCGTCATCGGCGGCGTCGCGATGCCCGTGATGATGTACCTCCTGTTCACCAACCTCGGTGACGGCAGTGACGGCGGCTGGAAGACCGGCTCGATGATCGGCATGGCCGCGTACGGGGCGGTGGGCTCGGCCCTGAACACCGGTGGCGGGGTCGCCGAGGACAGGGGGATCGGCTGGCTGCGGCAGCTGCGGGTGACCCCGATGACCCCGCGCGAGGTGGTGCTCGGGCGGACGCTGACCGGCTCGGTGACGGTGCTGCCCGCGATCGCCGCGGTGCTGGCGGCGGGCGGCCTGGTCAACGGCGTACGGCTGGAGGTCTGGCAGTGGGCCGCGGTCGCGGTGCTGCTGTGGCTCGGCTCGATACCCTTCACCCTGCTCGGCCTCGGCAACGGCTACCGGCTCACCGCGCAGACGACCGGCGTCGCGAACATGGTGTGCAACCTGGGGCTCTCGGTGGTCGGCGGTCTGTGGTTCCCGCTCACGCTCTTCCCGGGCTGGCTCCGGTCCCTGTCCGGCTTCACGCCCACGAACCGCATCGCCCAGCTCGGCACCTCCGTCGCCGACGGCGACGCACCGGCGCTCGGCGCCGTGCTGGTTCTCGCGGCTTGGCTACTGGCCTTCGGTTCGTACGCTGTGGTCTCGTACCGCAGGGCCGCGCGGACCATCTGAAGCGGACCGTCCGAAGGGGGAGCGGGGACATGTCCTGGATACGAGGGGTCACCTGTCAGGTGAAGGAGTGGCGGGCGGCGCGGGCGCGCTGGCGGTCCGACATGGAGCGCTTCAAGACCGAGCAGCGGGCCGCCCGCAGGAGCGGCGGGAAGATGCCCGAGGACCCGGGACCGCCGCCCACCGGCTTCGCGCTGCTGCCGTGGCTGCTGATGGGGATGGGCGCCTTCTCCAACCTCCTCCAGGGCAAGACCGCGAACCCCTGGATCGGCGGCCTGGGTCTGTTCACCTTCAACTCCCTCTACATCTACGTGACGTTCCGCGCTTTCGTGAAGGAAGCGCGCGAGGCCCGCTCCACCAAGGTGGCGCTCGTCCTGATGGGCCTGGTCACCTGTGCGCTGGCCCTCGGGTACGGCGGCAGCTGGCTGTACTTCTTCCCGCTCCTCGGCCTGGCCACCGGCGCGGTGCTGCGGGGCCCGCGGCTCGGTCAGATCGGTCTCGGCCTGACCGCGCTCGCGGCGGTGGTCTCCTTCGTCCGGGCGGGCTGGGACGCGGTGAACGTCGCGTACGGCACCTTCCTGTCCACCATGGTGACGGCGGCGATCCTCTCCCTCTCCGAGGCCGTACGGGAGCTGCGCGCCGCCCGCGAGGAGCTGGCCCGCCGTGCCGTGGAGAAGGAGCGCCTGCGCTTCTCCCGCGATCTGCACGACCTGCTCGGCCACACGCTCTCCGTCATCGTGGTGAAGTCGGAGGCGGCCCGCCGACTGGCCCCGCGCGATCTGGACGCGGCCCTCACGCAGATCACGGACATCGAGTCCGTGGGCCGGCAGGCGCTGACCGAGATCCGCGAGGCGGTGACCGGCTACCGCGAGGGCAGCCTCACCACGGAACTGGACCGGGCCCGCTCCGCCCTGTCCGCGGCGAGCGTCGACCCCGTGGTCCGCCAGTCCGGCGCCCCGCTGACCCCGCAGAACGAGGCCCTGCTGGGCTGGGTGGTGCGGGAGGCGGTGACGAACGTCGTACGGCACAGTGGCGCGACCCGCTGCGAGATCACCGTCGAGGGCGTACCGGGCGGCCATGTCCGCCTGACCGTCACGGACGACGGCACCGGCACGGACGCCCCCGCGACCGGTCCCGCCGAGGGCATCGGCGGCACCGGTCTGAAGGGCCTGACGGAACGCCTCGCGGCGGCGGGCGGATCGCTCAGGGCCGGCCCGTCGCCACGCGGCGGCTTCACGGTGACCGCCGAACTTCCGGTGGACGCGGCGGACTTGGCGTCCTCTTCGGTGGCTACGGCGCCCAGGGAGCCGTGACCGCCCAGCTCACGTCGTCCGTCCACGAGGTGGCGCTGTCGAAGGTGTTCGAGCCGCCGTCACTCGCTATGTAGATGTTGTAGTTGTAGTGCCGGAGGTATCTCGTCGGGTAGTTGTACGAAGCGAACGAGGTCCCCGTCCCGCTCTTGCCGGTCCCGGCGCAGAACGTGGCGTCCTGTCTGAACTGCGTGGTGCCGACCATGGGTTGTCGGTAGAGCTGGTAGTTGAAGTGCCGCAGGAAGTCGCCCGGGTAGTTGCGTGACTCGAAGGAGTAGCAGGAGCTGTCGGCGAGGCCCCTGCGGACGATCCAGGTGGCGTCGCCCTTGTCGAGCGTCGAACTGCTCGACGTGATGGCCGAGATGACCGCCGCGTTGTTCTGGTGGCGGATGTAGTCGGTCGTGCAGCACGAGGTGGTCGCGCGCAGCGAGATCTCCGACCCGGCCGTCAGCGAGCCGGTGCTGCCGGTCGCACCGCCGTAGCCGACGGAGACGATGTTGGCCTGGACGGAGTCTTCGGCGGCGTCCGTCGGGATGCCCGAGGTCATGACGCCCTCGAAGAAGGACCCGATGGAACCGTTGCTGTTGTCGCCGCCGGTGCCCAGGACGATCGCGCCCTCCTGATGCATGGGCGAGTAACCACTGGTGGTGGGTTCACCCCCGGAATAAGTGGTCGTGAGACCGCCCGATTGGGCGTTGCCGTATTTCAGCGCGAAATGGTTCTGACCGTTGTTCTTCAGCAAAGCGGTCACGAACGGCATCGATCCGGTGCCGGTGTTCGACGTGTTCTTGCTGTAGCCGGAGTCCGACTGGAACAGGCCGTTCTCCAGGTCGGCCTGCACCCAGGGGCCCTGGCCGTAACAGGGCGAGAACCAGCACTCGGTGCCGAAGTTGATCGCGTCCATGTGGCCGTTGCCGGTGTCCTTGTTGTTGGTCTCGGCGTTGCCGTAGTCGAAGCAGCAGCTGCCGTTGACATGGGTGCCGGAGGTCACCATGTACATCCCCTCGGCCGCCCCGTTGGTGGCCACGCCCGAGGTGGAGTTGTCCCGGTAACCCATGCCGGCCGAGATCTCCAGGCCGTAGACCTGGTGGCCGCCGACGGTCACCGGCAGCGCGTCCGCGGGCGCCCCGACGTCGGCCGCGCCCGCCCCGCCCGCGCCCTCGACGGTGAGGTCGTTGTGGCGCGCGGACTGGTCGTAGATCTTGGTGATGATGCAGGTGGTGCCGGAGCAGAAGGAGTCCTGTGCCGCCGCGTTCGCGTACCCGCCGGCCGCCAGGAGACCGATGTTCGCGGTGGCGCTGTCGGAGGCGCGCTGCACCTGGTAGAGCGAGCCGTTGTACGACGAGTAGAGCGCTCTGACGAGGCTGTGCGCGGCGACACAGGGCGTGCCCGCGGCGGCGTAGACGTCACAGGGCAGCGATCCCGCGGCGGTGGCCGCCGGGGTGCCGACGGCGAGCGCGACGACGGCCGCCAGCACCGACAGCACGGCCAGCACGGCGCTTCTCGGGCGCGACGATCTTGGTAACACCATGCACCTCTTCCGTTCCTGGTAGGACAGTGCGGGTACCCGGTCGAAATACCGGACATCGTTCGATCGAAATGCCGAACCATTCCCGGTCGAAATGTCGAACGTTTGCGAATATCGGCTCGGCACAGGATCGACAAAGGCGATCACGGAATGTCGAGGCGATTGTTTGCCCGGAGTCAAGGGCCGTCAAGACGCGCGGAGTCGAACCATGGAGAGTTTTTAGTTTCCGGCGAAGTGCGCACCACGACGGGTCACGCGCCTTCCCCCGCCTTACGCTTGGCCCCGTGAACGAGATGCCCCGGGACCACCGGCCCACGAAGTCCGTGCGTGTCCTGCTTGCCGAGGATCAGGGAATGATGCGCGGCGCGCTCGCCCTGTTGCTGGGGATGGAGCCGGACATCGAGGTCGTCGCCCAGGTCGCGGCGGGCGACGCCATCGTGGACGCGGCGCTGACGCACCGCCCGGACGTGGCCCTGCTGGACATCGAGCTGCCCGGGATGAGCGGTCTGGACGCCGCCGCCGTACTGCGCGAACAGGCGCCGGACTGCCGCGTGCTGATCCTCACCACCTTCGGCCGGCCCGGGTATCTGCGGCGCGCGATGGAGGCGGGCGCCGCCGGTTTCCTGGTCAAGGACGGCCCCGTGGAGGACCTGGCCGAGGCGATCCGGCGGGTGCTGACCGGCGAGACGGTCATCGACCCGGCGCTCGCCGCCGCCGCGTTGAGCGCCGGACCCAATCCGCTCACCGCCCGTGAGTGCGACGTCCTGAAGGCCTCGGTGGACGGCGCCACCGTCGCCGACATCGCCTCCAAGCTCCATCTCTCCGAGTCGACCGTCCGCAACTACCTCTCCTCCGCGATCGGCAAGACGAGCACCCGCAACCGCATGGAGGCGATGCGGGAGGCCCGCCAACAGGGCTGGCTCTGACCGCCGGCCGCCCGCCGCACCGCGCGCCAAGGCCCTACTTCGTCACCGCCGCCGCCCTGTAGGTCCTTCCCTCCGGTCCCAGGCAGACGAACCAGTCGGACCGGGAACCGTCCGCCGGGCGGATCGCATCCTCGAAGTCCCCGACGATGCCCGTGCCCGGGGAGGGCCTCGACGCCTCGGTCGTCGAGCCGTCGTCCCAGGTGCAGGTGACCTCCTGGGCGGTGGTGGCGACCTGACCGACCACGAGCCGCTGGTCGGTCCTGCTCGTCGCCGTCCCACTGGTGTCCAGCGGCATCGCACCGGACGTGAGGTCCGTGCCCGCCATGGTGTCGCCCTTCTCGAACGCGCCCAGCAACTTGATCGACGTCTTGCCGTCCAAGGTCAGGCGGACGAAGTACGAGCTCTTGCCGATGAGCTCGGAGGCGTCGCGCACGTTCACCCACGGCTTGCCGAGCCCGGACCCGGTCATCGCGTCCAGTTGACCCTGCGCCTCCGCCTTGTTCCGCGGCGCTCCCCAGACGTCGATGACGACCTTCCACTTCTTGCCGTGCTCGGTTCCCCTGGCCAGATCGCTGCGCTGCGGCTCGTACACATACCGCTCGTCGCCCACCGGAGGCCGCGTCGCCGCAGGCGCGACCTTCTGCGCGTCGCCGCCCGTCACCCCGGCCAGCGCCAGCGTCCCCGTCGAACCGGCGATCACCAGCGCCGCCGCTGCCGCCAGTGCCCAGCGGCGGGCCTTGCGGCGGCGGCCACCGCGGACGACCGCCTGGTAGGGGGCTATACCGATCTCCGCCTCGTCCGCGGCGTCGGCCAGCAGGAAGGCGATGTCCCTGTGTGTCATGTCGTGGTTCGTCTCCCGGTCCGCGCTCATCACTTCCGCCCTCCGTGCGTCACCATGTCCGCCAGGCCCGGTATGGCGCGCAGCTTCGCGATCCCCTTCGCCGCGTTGCTCTTCACCGCGCCCACCGAACAGCCCATCGCCTCCGCCGCCTGGCTCTCGCTCAGGTCCTCCCAGTACCGCAGGACCACCGCCTCGCGCTGGCGCGGCGGCAGTTGGACGAGCGCCGTCAGCAGGGCGCTGCGGTCGTCGGCCTGGGCGATCCGGTCACCTTGGTCGGGCAGCTCGTGCGTGAGCCCCGAGTCGTCCTTCGGCGCCAGGAACTCCTTGAGCCTTCTGCGGTGTTTGCGGGCATGCGCGTTGATCATCACGCGCCGTACGTAGGCCTCCGGGTCGTCGGCCGCGCCGACCCTGCGCCAGGCCACATAGACCTGCTCCAGCGTCGTCTGGACCAGGTCCTCGGCGGCGTGCTGCTCCCCCGTAAGGAGAAATGCCGTACGCATCAACCGCGGCCAGCGGCCGATGACAAAGCGCTGGAACTCCTCGTCCCGAGCCTGCTTCCGATCCCCCATGGGCACCTCCTAGATGTACAAAGGAGTCCACGAGGACCGGATTTCGTTGCCCCGACCGCAGGAGATCTTCGGCGGCCTCAGCGAGCGGAGATCTTCGAGGGCAGCCACAGCAGCATCAGCACCGCCCCGCCGAGCAGTACGTACCCGCCCGTACGGAAGGCCAGCGCGTATCCCGCCGTCAGTGCCTGTGCCGACGAGCCGCTCCCCGTACGCGAGGCCGCGATGGTCGACATGACGGCGAGTCCGAGTGAACCGCCCATCGTGCGGGAGGTGTTGACCAGCCCGGACACCAGACCGGCGTCCCCCGGCGCCGCGCCCGAGGTCGCGAGCGAGGCGAGCGGGGTGGCGGCCAGCCCCGCGCCCGCCATCATCAGGATCCCGGGGAACATGATCGCCGTCAGGTAGGAGCCGTCGGCCGTCATCGTCGACTGCCAGCCGAAGCCCGCCGCGGCGACCAGCGACCCGATGACGGCGACGTTGCGCGCCCCGACCACCGGCATGAGCCGCGGTGCGAGTTTCGAGCCGAGGACCACCGCCAGTGAGCTCGGCACCAGCGCGAGCCCGGCGCCCAGCGGCGAGTAGCCGAGCACGTTCTGCGCGTACAGCGTCATGAAGAACCACATGCAGAACATCGCGGAGCCGCACACGAACATGGCCGCGTTCGCCGACGCCACCGCCCGCACACCGAGCAGGCGCAGCGGCATCAGCGGCACCCGCGTCCGCGCCTCGACCAGGAGGAACAGGCCGATCAGCGCGAGCCCGGCACACAGCGGTACGAGGGTCGCGGCCGCCGCCCACCCCTCCGCCTCGGTCTGCACGATCCCGTACGCGAGGGTCGCGAGCCCCGCCGTCACCAGCAGCGCGCCCGGCAGGTCGAGCCGCCGCCCGTCCCCGGCCCGGCT
>LRTP01000405.1 GCA_001550305.1 Streptomyces diastatochromogenes | reverse complement strand
GGGGCGGGAGCGGCAGCCCCCGCAGGGGTGCAGTGGCGCAGGGGGCGGCAGCCCCCTCACGGGGGCCAAGGGGCGGAGCCCCTGGGATGGGGCGGCGGGGGCGAGGGGCGTTTGGAGGGTGGGGCTAGAACGTCGCTCGGATTTCGCCCACCTCAATGCCTCCGCCGGTCAGGGGGGCGTGGCCGATTTTGGAGAGGATCGGGGATTGCGTGCCCAGGAGGGACAGGGCGCGGGCGAGGACGGGGCCGAGTGCGCGGGTGGCGCCGTCGTCGATCTTGAAGGCGAGGGCCCTGCCGTTGGGGAGGGCCACCGCCTGGACGGCCTCCGCGCCCATCTTGGAGAGGGCACCCGGTATCTCGCGCATGAGCCAGGTGTCGGGACGGCGCGTGCCGGCGACGTACTCGGGGTGGGCGCGCATGGCGTCGGCGACACGGCGTTCGGCGGAGCCGGGGGCGGCGAGGACGAAGGAGCGGAAGGCACGGGCGAGGCCCGTGAGGCTGATCGCCATCAGCGGCGCACCGCAGCCGTCCGTACCGACCGCCGCCACCGACTCCCCCGCCGCCTCCTCGACCACCGTGTGGATGAGCTGCTGGAGCGGATGCCCGGGGTCCAGGTAGGAGTCCAGGGGCCAGCCTCGCAGCGCGCACACCGCGAGCATCGCCGTGTGCTTGCCGGAGCAGTTCATGGTGACCCGGTCACGGACCGCGCCCCCGGCGAGATACGTCTCCGCCTCCGCCGGGTCCAGCGGCAGATCCGGCGGGCACTGCAACTGCCCGGCGTCCAGCCCGTGCTCGGCCAGCATCTTCTGGACGAGATCGCGGTGGAAGGCCTCCCCGGAGTGGCTGGCGGCGGCGAGAGCCAGCCGTTCGCCTGCCAGGTCAAGCCCCGCCCGCAGCACACCCGCCGCCTGCATCGGCTTGTTCGACGAACGCGGGAAGACCGGCGCGGTCACCTCGCCCAGCGCCAGCTCGACCGACCCGTCCGCGGCCAGCAGCACCAGGCTGCCCCGATGCCGCCCCTCGACGAATCCCGAACGGACGACCTCGGCGAGAACAGGCGGTATGAAGGGGTCTGCGGGGACGGCAGGAGCGGCGGCGGACATCGGCGGTGGCCTTCCATGACAGGGACCCGCCCGGTGATCGAACCGCGGCACCGTACGGGAGGTCCCCCGATGGCGTGTCCCCGGCCGAGCCCCACGACCGCGACCCGGGCTGTTCCCGGGCGCGGCCGCCGCGACCGCGGAACCGTGCGCAGCCATGGGGCCCGGCCCCGGATGTCCCGGAGCGCCGGCGCCGCCGCAGCCGTCGCACGCTCCCCCGGGATCGCCGGGGGCCACCGCGTCACATGAGCAGGTCGTCTACTTGTGCTTCCCCATCACGGTACCTGCGGGCGATCTCGGCGCTGCAATCGTCGGCGGTGCGCTGCAGGCGCTGGCGCCGCCGGGAGACCTGCTGCTCGTAGCGCACCAGCCGCCCCATCCCCGCGCCGAGCTCGTCGTCCGTACGTGCTTCCAGGTCGGACAGCTCCACCTCGGCGAGCATGTCCGCGGCCAGCCGCCGGTACTCCTCGCCGTACGGTGTGCCCACTGTCACATGGCGGGCCGACGAACGGTGCCGGGCGGGCGCGTCCGTCAGGATCTCCGCGAGCCGGTCGACGACCGACGCCCCGCCGGAACCGGAACCCGCTCCCCTCGCCCCGGCCGGACGCAGCCCCGGACTCGTTCCCAGGCCCGAGACCAGCGGCGCTCCCGACATCGCGGAGGGCGCCCGCAGTCCCCCGCGGCGCGCCAGCTCCGCCCGCAGGATGTCGATGCGCCCCTGGAGCAACCGCCGCACATAGCTGAGGTCGGCCTCGTCGCGCTGCGCGTCGCGCCGCAGGGTCCGCAGTTCGGGCAGCCGCAGCAGGGGCAGCTCGGGCGCGGGCGGGTCCGGGGGCAGCGGGCTGTCGGTGCGCTGCACGGGAGGACGATGAACCTCCGAACGACCGCCTCCCGCCCGCGGACTCGTACGGGTCAACGACACAGCCCCGGGCGGCTGCTGCCCGGTACTCGGTGTGCTCATGTGCCTCTACCGTCCCCTCGACCGGCGCGGTCCACCCCACGGTTGCACCGCAACACACGCATCGTGCCACCCCAAGTGGCCGCTATGTGACCGAGTGCCCCCGATCGGCCCCAGATGGGGGGGTAAGGAGCAAAAAGAAACCCCCAAAGGACCCCTCGAAAGAGGTCAGGGATCACGCGCGAAAGCATTGAGCCCTGTTACCGCGAAAGCATTGAGCCCTGTTACCGCGAAGGCGTTGAGCCCCGTGCCGCGAAGGCGTTGAGCCCCGTGCAGGGGGGCTCCTCCCCGCACGGCATGATGGTTGCCATGCGTGCGGTGGTGCAGAGGGTGGACGGCGCGAGCGTCGTCGTGAACGGGGAACACGGTCCGGAAACGGTCGGGGCGATCGACGGCGAGGGGCTGTGCGTCCTCGTCGGTGTCACGCACGACGACACCAAGGAGAAGGCGGCCCAACTGGCCCGCAAACTCTGGTCCGTCCGGATGCTGGCGGACGAGAAGTCGTGCTCCGACATCGACGCGCCGCTGCTCGTCATCAGCCAGTTCACCCTGTACGGCGACGCCCGCAAGGGCCGCCGCCCCACCTGGAACGCGGCCGCCCCCGGCGATGTCGCCGAACCCCTCGTCGACGAGGTCGTGGCCCAACTCCGCGCGCTGGGCGCCACGGTGGCGACGGGCCGGTTCGGCGCGCAGATGCGCGTCTCGCTGACGAACGACGGCCCGTTCACCGTGCTCCTGGAGATGTGACCCAGGAGATGCGACCCGTCTGAGCCCCTACGGCTCGACCACGACCTCCTGCGCCGCCGCCGTCGTGTCCGCCAGCAGCCGCGCGTCCAGCGGCACGTTCCGCTTCACCAGGCCGAGCGCGATCGGGCCGAGCTCGTGGTGGCGTACGGAGGTGGTGATGAAGCCGATCTTCCGACCGTCGGGGCCGTCGTCCGCGAGGCGCAGTTCGGCGCCGTGCGGCGGCAGATGGACCTCGCTGCCGTCCAGGTGCAGAAAGACGAGCCGACGCGGGGGCTTGCCCAGGTTCTGTACGCGGGCGACAGTCTCCTGGCCCCGGTAGCAGCCCTTCTGGAGGTGCACCGCGGTGTCGATCCAGCCCAGCTCGTGCGGGATCGTGCGGTGGTCGGTCTCGAAACCGAGCCGCGGGCGGTGGTGTTCGACGCGCAGCGCCTCGTAGGCCAGCAGCCCGGCCGCCGGTCCGGCCTTCTCGGCGTACGACTCCAGGTCCGTACGCGGCAGGAAGAGATCACGCCCGTACGGCGTCTCGCGTACGACCACGCCCTCGGGGACCTCGGCGATCGAACCGGCCGGCAGGTGCACGACGGCGAAGTCGGCCGTGCGGTCGGCGGTCTCGACGCGGTAGAAGAACTTCATGGACTCCAGGTACGCGAGCAGCGCGTCCTGGGTGCCGGGTTCGACATGGGCCCAGGTCGTGGTGCCGTCGTCGACGATATACAGCGCGTGCTCGATGTGGCCGTGCGCGGAGAGGATCAGCGCCTCGGTGGCGCGACCCGCCGGGAGGTCCGTGACGTGCTGGGTGAGCAGCAGGTGCAGCCAGCTCAGCCGGTCCTCGCCGGTGACCGCAACGACGCCGCGGTGCGAGAGGTCCACGAAGCCGTTGCCGTCGGCGAGGGCGCGCTGCTCGCGGAACAGGTCGCCGTAATGGGCTGCGACCTGTTCATCCACGCCTTCGGCGGGGACGGCGCCGGGCAGGGACAGGAGAGGGCTCTTCATACACCTAGCCTACGACTTGGTAGTTGAACTCTTGAGAGAACAGTCCTTGCAGCGACCGAAGATCGCGAAGTGCTTCATGTCCGTCTCGAAGCCGAACGTGTCCCGGAGCTTCGCGGTGAACTCCGCGGCGACCGAAACGTCGGCCTCGATGACGTTCGTGCAGTCCCGGCAGACCAGGTGGATGTGGTGATGCCGGTCGGCGAGATGGTAGGTCGGCGCGCCGTGCCCGAGGTGCGCGTGACTGACCAGACCGAGCTCCTCCAGGAGCTCCAGGGTCCGGTAGACGGTGGAAATGTTGACCCCCGACGCCGTCTTCCTCACCTCGATGAGGATGTCGTCGGGGGTCGCGTGCTCCAGGGTGTCCACGGCTTCGAGGACAAGCTGGCGCTGCGGCGTCAGCCGGTAGCCGCGCTGCCTCAGGTCGCTCTTCCAGTCGATGCTCACCACACAGGAAGTCTAGGACCATTCCTGGATGTGACGACCTGAGGAGAACAGCCGAACCGGCCGGACCACTTCCGAACCGCTTCCGCACTGCTTCCTGGCTACTTGAAGAACGCGATTCCGTCGTCCGGCATGTCGTCCGGGAGGGCCTTGGCCCAGCGCTCGACGTCCTCCGGAGTGACGACCTTCTTCAGGTGCGCGGACATGTAGGGGCGCAGCTCGACCTCGGGGGTCTGCTTCTCACCGACCCACATGAGGTCGCTCTTCACATAGCCGTAGAGGCGCTTGCCGCCGCTGTACGGGGCGGACGCGGCGGTGCGCGCCACAGCGTCGGTGACCAGGTCGATCTGCGGCTGCTTGGCGGCCAGGTCGCCGTACCAGATCTCGACGACACCGTCGTCGCGGATCATGACGACCTCGACCTTGCGGTTGCCGTCGATGCGCCAGAAGCCCGACTCGGTCTCCAGAGGCCGGACCTTGTTCCCCTCGGCGTCGAGCACCCAGGTGCGCGAGTGGTACTCCAGGAAGTCCCGTCCGTCTTGGGTGAAGGTGACCTCCTGCCCGAAGTTGCACTTCTCGGAGCCGGGGAAGTCGTGAACGCCCGCACCGGCCCAGTTGCCGAGCAGGAAGGCAAGGGGAAGCAGGTCCTTGTGCAGGTCGGACGGGATCTCGATCATGAGCTCGGCAGTTCCTCGATGGGGGTCAGCGCTGGCCCTGGTACAGCTTCTTCACGGTCAGCCCGGCGAAGGCGAGCACGCCGACGCAGACCAGGACCAGCAGGGTTTCGAAGAAGATCTCCACGGGGTGCTCCTCGGATGAGCGGGGTGGGCGGTACAAAAGCCGAGCCCCAGCTTAGTGGGCCGGGGCTCGGGGCTCTCTGCGAGGTACTCCTGGGCGATTCTTTGCGAGGTACGCCCCGGCCTGCTCAGCCGAGCAGCTGGCTCTGGAGGACCACCGTCTGCTGGAACGGCACCGCCTTCGCGGCGCCCTTGCGGGACTGCACGATCAGGGCGAGGGTGTCCCCGGCCGAGAGGTACGCCTGGCGGACCTGTTCGGCGCCGTACGGCTTGATCTCGTCGTACGCGTGACGGATCACGTCGTCGACCGTGGCGCGGTCCGGGAACCGGTCGTCGGCCATCGCCCGCTCGGCGCCGCGCAGTGCGTAGATCGGCGAGCTGTAGCTGGTCAGCCCGGGCGAGTTCACCTCGTCCGCGACGACGACCGAGTCGAACTGCAACAGGTAGACCCGTGTGTGCGTACCGTCCGGCGTCGTCCAGCCGCGCGCCGCGATGTGCCGCAGACCGTGGTCGGTCAGCTGCTGCCCGACCGTCTCCCGGTCGTCCCGCGTGGCGTACTCCGCCAGGAACGTCTTCGTCGCCAGCCAGCCGTCCGTCCCGCGCAGCGCCACGTCTTCGTGTGCGCCCTTCGGGGCGGGCAGTACGAGCCGCCGCAGGTCGGCGTAGTGGGTGCCGGTCCTGTTCGACTCGGCGAGCGGGCGCGGGCTGCCGGAGGGCAGCGGCGGCCGCGTGATCGTCGGGTAGTCCCAGCGCCCGTCCGACTCCGTCGCCAGACCGGGTACGTCGGTGCGGTCCATGCGGGTGATGCCGTACGCGACCGACGTGCCGACCGCCGCGAAGACCACGGTGGCGGCGGTCCAGCGCAGCAGGGCTCGCAACACCCGACGGTCCTTGCGCACCGGGGCCGGTGCCTCCTCGGGGGCGGGGGCCAGCGCGTCCGGCACCTCGACCGGAGTCGTCCTGTCCTCGACGGGCGTCGGCCTGGTGTTCTCGACCGGCGTCGGCGTGGCGTTCTCGACCGGCGTGACGTCCTCGACCGGCGTCGCCGCCGCGTCCTCGACGGAGCTCGTCTGCTCGGTCATACCGCCTCCCCCGGCTCGGCGATGCGGTCGAGCTGCTCGCGCAGCAGCATCGCGACACCCTTGGTGTTCAACGGCTTGGCCCCGTAGGCGGTCGCGCTGACCAGCACGTCACCCTGGTAGGCGGAGCAGACCATCATGTCGAGCTTCTCGTCCTTGTCCTTGGGCGGCAGGAAGCACTCGGCGTTCTTGTGGCCCTTGATCTCGGGCCCCTTGCGGAAGATCTTGAGGGCGTCGAAGAACTCGTTCTGGAACGTCGACATGCCCTTCACCGCCGCCTTGTCCTCGATCTGGGCCAACTCGATGCTCATGGTGAAGCCGCTGTCGGCATACAGCGTGGAGCTGAACCCGCTGGAGGTGCTGAGGTAGCTGCGCATCGCGATGCCCTTGGTGCGCTGCTTGTCGATCCGCTTCTCCAACTCCCGCCGCTGGGAACGCGGCAGGTCGCGCAGCGCCTCCTTGCGCAGAGCGGTGGCCTCGGGCCCGCTGAGCGAGGCGTCGGAGCCGAACTCGCCGATGTCCGGCCCTCGGCTCGAGCCCTCGGTGCCATAGGGCACGAGCATCGCGGCGAGTCCCGAGGCGGTCTTCGCCGTCTTGGCGTCGTTGGGGGCGGGAACCGGGAAGGTCCAGGAAGGCGCGCCGGGGTCCCGGTCGGCGTCCTGGACGGTCACGACGGTGTAGCCGGCGCCGCCGAGGACGGCCGCGACGAGGAGCACGGATCCGGCGACGGCGGCGATGCGCCCCCGGCGGAGGGGTTTCTTGGGTTTCTTGACGGGGTCGATGGATTCGGGCGTGGCGGGTTCGGGCGTGGCGGGTTCGGGCGCGGGCTCCTGGACGGGCTGCTCGCTCATCGGTTGCTCGTCGGTCACAGCCGCTCCATCTGCCGCTCGGCCAGGTCCATGATCTTGGCCTTGGGAATCGGCTTGGTGTCGTAGATCCAGATCTCCATGGCGATGTCACCGCGCCAGGCGTGCGCCTCGGCCTCGTACATCGGGAGGTAACCGGGCTTCGTTTCCGGCTTGGTGTGGACGTAGGCCATGCCGTCGCCCGTCCCCGGGACGGCCCAGACATGGGTGCCGCTCTTCGTGTTCGCCCAGTAGCGGCCCTCGGCGGCGGCGTCGGAGGCGCCGAGTTTCTCCTCCTGCCGGTACTGGATGAGGCGGACCTCCACGCTGTACGTGCTGCCCACCGTCCAGCCGGTGGCAGCCGCACGCCGGAACTCGGCCCTGACCAGATCGCTGAAGGCGATGGCCGGCTTGGTGTACTCCTCCGCGTAGTCGGCGATGCCCATCCAGCCCTTGTCGCCCGGCAGGTACGCGGCGTCCCGCGTCCCCTTCGGCCGCTTGACCAGCAGCTTGCGCAGGTCGTCGTCGGTCTTCACCCGGCGGTCCCGCGCGGCGGACAGGGGTTCGGGACCGGCGCCCCGGGCCTGGGCGACCACGGGCTGCGAGAGCGACGGCAGCTTGGTCGGCTCCCGGTCGGCCTGGATCAGAAAACCGGCACAGGTGCCCCCGACCAGCCCGAGCACGGCGGCCGTGGCGATCAACAGGGCCGTACGCCCCCGCCGACGTACGCGAGGCGTTTCCTCCTGGATCTCCTCAGGGATCTCCCCACGGATTTCCTCAGGGATCTCCTCTCGGATCTCCTCATCCATCTCTTCGACTTCCACGACATCCCCCCACGGAACGCGACGCGCGGATTCCATATCCGCGCGCACAGGAGACCCATGGGAATCTCACGGGGTTGTAAGGGACATGATCACGATTCGGACTCTCCCCGAACGCTCCCGGACTACGATGCGGCCATGGCGAAGAAGCTCGTGATCAAGGTGACGGCGGGGGCCGATGCCCCCGAGCGCTGCTCGCAGGCGTTCACGGTCGCGGCGGTGGCCGTGGCCAGCGGGGTCGAGGTCTCCCTGTGGCTGACCGGCGAGTCCGCGTGGTTCGCGCTGCCGGGCCGGGCCGCCGAGTTCGAACTGCCGCACGCGGCGCCGCTGCCCGATCTGATCGACTCGGTCCTGGCCGCGGGCCGGCTCACCCTGTGCACCCAGTGCGCGGCGCGCCGGGACATCACGGAGAAGGACGTCATCGACGGCGTACGCATCGCGGGCGCCCAGGTGTTCGTCCAGGAGGCGATGGCGGACGAGACCCAGGCACTCGTCTACTGAAAGTGCCGCGCGTACGGAAGGTGTTGCGCGTACGGAAGGTGCTGCGCGCGCCTTCCTACGGGCAACGCTTCTTGCCGTCGAGCTACGGGCGGCGCTTCTTGCCGTCGAGCTCGTCCCACCACTCGTCGGACTTCTGATCCCCGGACGGGTCGTCCCACCAGCGGTCATCGGGCCCCCGCCGGTTGGCGACCATCGCGGCGAACGGCGGAATCACCATCGCCACCACACACATCCCCACGGCCACGGGAATCGACCAGATCCTTACGACTCCCCAGGCCAGGACGAAGAGACCGATGCACGTCCCCATCATGGCGAAGTAGACGTGTCGCCGTCGTGCGTACATACCTCAAGCGTAGGCCCGTACATGCCGAAGGGCCGCACCCCGAGCGTCCAACCCTGGGGTGCGGCCCTCCGGCCACTCAGAGGTGCCGTCAGACGGCGATCGCGACCTCGGCGAGGCCGCCCGTCTGGGCGACGACCGTGCGGTCCGCGGTGCCGCCGGGGACCAGGGCGCGTACGGTCCAGGTGCCCTCGGCCGCGTAGAAGCGGAACTGGCCCGTCGCGGAGGTGGGGACCTCCGCCGTGAACTCGCCGGTCGAGTCCAGCAGACGCACGTAACCGGTGACGGGCTCGCCGTCGCGGGTCACCTGGCCCTGGATGGTGGTCTCACCGGGCTTGATCGTCGAGGCGTCGGGGCCGCCGGCCTTCGCTCCACACATATTTCGATTCCGTCCTTCAGGCCTTGAGGGTTACTTGTTGGCGCCGAGCTCGATCGGGACGCCGACCAGGCTGCCGTACTCGGTCCAGGAGCCGTCGTAGTTCTTGACGTTCTGCACACCGAGCAGCTCGTGCAGCACGAACCAGGTGAGCGCGGAACGCTCACCGATACGGCAGTACGCGATGGTGTCCTTGGCGAGGTCGACCTGCTCCTCGGCGTAGAGCTCCTTGAGCTCGTCGTCCGACTTGAAGGTGCCGTCGTCGTTGGCGTTCTTCGACCACGGGATGTTGCGGGCGGTCGGGACGTGGCCCGGACGCTGCGACTGCTCCTGCGGAAGGTGGGCCGGGGCGAGCAGCTTGCCGCTGAACTCGTCGGGCGAGCGGACGTCGACCAGGTTCTGCGAACCGATCGAGGCGATCACGTCGTCGCGGAAGGCGCGGATCGCGGTGTTCTGGGCCTTGGCCTTGTAGTCGGTCGCGGCACGGTTGGGGACCTCGACGACCAGGTCGCGGGAGTCGAGCTCCCACTTCTTGCGGCCACCGTCGAGGAGCTTGACGTTCTCGTGGCCGTACAGCTTGAAGTACCAGTAGGCGTAGGACGCGAACCAGTTGTTGTTGCCGCCGTAGAGGACCACCAGCGTGTCGTTGGCGATGCCCTTCTCCGACAGGAGCTTCTCGAAGCCCTCCTGGTCGATGAAGTCACGGCGGACCGGGTCCTGGAGGTCCTTGGTCCAGTCGATCCGGATCGCGTTCTTGATGTGGTTCTTCTCGTACGCGGACGTGTCCTCGTCGACCTCGACGATGGCCACGCTCGGGTCGTCCAGGTGGTCCTGGACCCAGTCGGCGTCGACCAGGACGTCGCTGCGGCTCATGCTGTTTCTCCTCCGGGGCAGTTGCGGCGGGGCGGTGCGTTAGACAGAGGGTGCGCGGTCATGCCTGTCGAGGCTGCGCGGCGCGCACGGGGACCCTGGCGAAGAAGGGCCAGGGGAGGGCGGACGGACGAATGTCCCGCTCAGAAGGTGCGACAGAGCATGGCGGCGACGCGGCACAGGTCTACTGCCCGCCGCTTCGTGAGATCCGCCTGTCGCTTCATGGGTCCGATCGTAGGGACGGACAGGCGGGCATGTCACCGGTGTGTCGGATGCTGAGATGCGATCGTCCGGGATGTGGGACGCCTTCACTACCGGAGCGGCCGCCGCAGGGATTCCGGGCGGCCGTATCCGTCATCACACCGATCGCACATCTGCGGTACGGACGGGCCCGTCTCGCCCCTCGGACAGCTCTCCGGCCGCAGTCTCCCTGCCTTCTGCCCTCGGGCCGCTGACCTCAGTCCTCCGGCCTCGGGCCGCTGACCTCAGTCCTCCAGCCTCGGGCCGCTGACCTCAGTCCTCCGACCGCTGACCCTTCTACCCGACCAGCTTGACGTTCGAACCCTTCACGGAGACGTCCACGCCGTTCGCTCCCGCCTGGACCGTGTCGAGCTGGATGCCGCCCGGCAGCTCGCCGATCTTCTGCTCGAAGTCGGTGATCGCGCGCACCCGGTTCTCGGCGAGTGCGACGCCCAGCTTGGGGAGGGAGTCCGCGTGCACCTTGACCGTGTTGCCGCCGACGACCGTGACCGAGCTGAGCACGGAGACCGGCTGGGGCACCGTGGTGCCGCCGATGCTGACCTCGACCGCCACCTTGATCTTGCCGTTGCCGCCGTCGGAGAGGCCGACGACCCGGGCGGTGACCCCGGGACCGACCTGCGTGGCCTGGGACTTCGCGGTCTTGAGCAGCTCGGCGTACCCGATGGACGCGGAGCCGGTGGCGCTGTTGGCGGTGGCGGAGCTGTAGTCGCCGTTGAAGGCGACGCCGTGCATCTCGGCGTTCAGGTCGTCGATACGGATGGTGCCGGTGCCGCCCGCACTGCCCGCGCCGCTCGTCGAGGCCTCGTAGTCCTTGATGCCGATCTTCACGTCGTCGAGTTCGCCACCGACGACCTGGGTGAGGAAGGGGAAGCCCTTGATGGACACGTCCGGCGTGCTCGCCAGGCCCTCGGTGCTCTTGATCCGGTCCGCAGCCTTGTTCTCCGCGAAACCGACCGCCACCCGGTCCGCGATCACGAACAGGCCGCCCAGAATGACGGTGACGATCAGGATTATTCGCAGTGCACGCATGCGCGGTGTTCCCTCACCTCGGACGGATCCGGACGACCGAGTGGCCCTCCCTCGCGAACCTAACCCCGAAGGGCCCCGCGACGGGGCCCTTCGAAGTAGTTGTAGATCACCTGTGACGAACAGCCACCGGCCCTAGGACCTGTCCGGCCCTAGCCGAGCGCGCGGCCCAGCAGGTACACCGCGGGGGCCGCGGCGGCCAGCGGCAGGGCCACGCCCGCGGTGAAGTGGACGAAGCGGGACGGGTAGTCGTAGCTGGCGACCCGGTGGCCGATCAGCGCGCAGACCCCGGCGCCGAGGCCGAGGAAGGCCCCCTTGCTGCCCAGGTCCGTCATCCCGCCGACCGCGATACCGGCGCCCGCGGCGGCCAGCAGCGCCACCACCACGGAGGCCGCGGTGGGCAGCGGCAGGGCGCGGGCGAGGAT
>LRTP01000404.1 GCA_001550305.1 Streptomyces diastatochromogenes | reverse complement strand
GCCAGTGCGGCACCCACCGCGCCGGAGCCGCAGCACACGTCCACGACGAGGGCGGCGCCGCGCGCGCGAGCCACGGCCTGGTCGACGAGGAACTCGGTGCGGCGGCGGGGTACGAAGACGCCCGGCTCGACGACGATGCGCAGGTCGTGGAACCGGGCCCAGCCGAGGACGTGTTCGAGGGGGAGTCCCGAGACGCGCCGGTCCACCATGGCGGAGACCTCGTCCGGGGTGCGGGCGGTGGAGAGGATCAACTCCGCCTCGTCCTCGGCGAAGACACAGCCCGCGGAGCGGAGCGCGGCGACAACGGAATCGGAAAGAGGGGGCATGAGAGCCGAGAAGCCTTTCGGTGAGCCGAAGGGCGCTCTCGCGGTCACCTACAGGCGGCGATCCGCAGGGTCCTGAGGTGAGAGCACCCGACCTGACACAGCGGTAATGGGTCTCACCTCCTCGGCAACTCCCGGGCTGGGGCGGTCCGCAGCCAGGACGGTCACCTTACAGGAAGGGCCGGACGGCGAGGGAGGTGCTCCCTCGCCTCACGCGGGTCGCGGACCACCAAGTTGTACTATGCAACTAGAGAGGAAGGAGCTCCCGTGAATGCAGCCGACGCGTCCGTCGAGACCATCCAGCGCGAGATGACGGCCTTCGCCCGCCGCGCCCGGGCCTCGGCGGGGCGTATGCATCCGGAGCTGTCGCTGGTCTCGTACACCCTGCTGGGTCATCTGGAGGAGAGCGGCGGCTGTCGTGCCACCGACCTCGCCGCGCACTACGCCCTGGACAAGTCCACGGTGAGCCGACAGGTGTCGGCGCTGGAGCGGGCCGGGCTCATCGAACGCCGAGTCGACCCCGAGGACCACCGGGTGCAGGTGCTCCAGCTGACGGAGGCGGGCACCCGCATCCTCGCCCAGGTCACCGAGAGCCGCCGGATCGCGTTCCGTGAGCGGCTCGCGGACTGGCCGGCGGCGGACCTGGAGCGGTTCGCCGCCTACCTGGTGCGGTACAACACGGCGGCGGCCGGGGCACCGCCCGCCGCGCAGGCCTCCGGGAGCTGAGGCTTCACCACCGGAGGACTTCGGGAGCCGTCAACGGACCCCCACGGCCCGGCCGTCCGTCAGATGCTCCGGAACCCGTGCCGCCATGAACCGCGTGCCGCGGCGCAGCCTGAAGCCCAGGGACTCATAGAGCCGGATGGCGTTGGTGTTGCTCGCGGCGGTGTGCAGGAAGGGGGTCTCGCCGCGTTCGCGGATGCCGTGCGCCACGGCAAGGATCAGGCGGGTGGCGAGCCCCTCGCCGCGGAAGTCCGGGTCGGTGCAGACCGCGCTGATCTCGGTCCAGCCCGGCGGGTGCAGCCGCTCCCCCGCCATGGCGATCAGCGCGCCGCCGCGCCGGATGCCGAGATAGGTGCCGAGCTCGACGGTGCGTGGCAGGAAGGGGCCGGGCCTGGTGCGCTCCACCAGGTCCAGCATCTCGGGTACGTCGGCGGGGCCGAGCCGCACCGCTTCGGCGTCCGGCGCCGCGGCGAGTCCGTCGTCGACGAGTTGGACGCCGTCCAGGCTGAAGGTCACCTCCCAGCCTTCCGGGGTCGGCCCGTTGAAGCCGGCCAGCGGGGCCTCGCCGCCGGGGCCGACGAGGGCCGCGAGGTCCGCCCAGTCGTCGTCGGTCGGGTCGTCGGGCAGGGCCAGCCACGGCGACACGTCGACGGGATAGCGCAGGACGTGTCCCCGGCGTTCGGCGAAGTGGGCGTGTGGGCCGGTCAGCGAGGCGAGGGCCGGGTTGTCCAGCGGGTGCGTGGCGTCGGCCGGCGGACGGGGGCTCGTGAGGCGACGGTCGCTCATCGGGCGACCTCGATCACGATCTTCCCGCGGGCGTGGCCGTCCTCGACCGTGCGCAGCGCCTCGGCGGCCCGGTCGAGGGGGAAGGTCCCCGTCACGAAGGGCCTCAGCCGGCCGTCGACCACCAGGCGCGCCACCTCGTCGAGGACGGCGGCGGTACGGGCGCGTTCGACGGGTCCTCCCCCGAGCCGGGCGGCCGTCTCCCGGTCGGCGCCGGTGATCAGCTTCGTACGGTCGTCCAGCAAGGTCGCCGCGGCCTCCAGCACCTCGCCCCCGACCAGGTCGAAGACGGCGTCCACCCCGTCCGGCGCGGCGGCCCGCACCCGCTCGGCCAGATCCGGCCCCGACGGGACGTGCACGGCCCCGAGCTCCTCGACGAAGTCCTTCTTGCCCTCGCTCGCGACGCCGACCACGGTGAGCCCGAGGGCGCGCGCGATCTGCGTGGCCGCGACACCGACGCCACCGCCCGCGCCGGTGATCAGCACGGTGGCGCCGGAGGGCAGGCCGAGCTGGTGGATCCCGTCGTACGCGGTCGCCGCGGCGATGGGCAGGGCCGCCGCGTCCGTGAAGGAGAGCGCGGCGGGCTTGTGCGCGGTGACCGAGGTCGGCAGCAGCGCGTACTCGGCGTATCCGCCGGCCACCGGGTTGCCGAAGACCTCGTCCCCCACGGTGAACCCGGTCACGTCGGGACCGAGCTCCTCGACGACGCCCGCGACCTCGTTGCCGAGGACGGCGGGAAGCTCGCGTGCCCCGGCGCCGGGGCGGGCGTATCCCGTCCGCTGCTTCCAGTCGACGGGGTTCACGCCCGCCGCGCGGACCGCCACGAGTACCTGGCCGGGACCCGGGCTCGGCCGGTCCTGCTCCACCAGGGCCTCCGTCTCCGGTCCGCCGTACCGGGTGAAGACGTACGCCTTGGGCATCTGCTTCCTCGCTCTCCTCCGCCGTCACCACTACGGGCGGCACTATCGGCAAGGAAGATCACGGCGCGGCTATTCCCGGGCCCCGGGAGAGTTCATACGGCCGCAATGATCGGGATCCCGCCCGGGCGCGGAGCACGGCCCGCGGCCACGTACGGTTGAATGCGTAAGCACCTGAATGCGTAAGCACCGATCACGCTCGATCCGCGGGCCGCCGCACCCGACGGCCTGGAGGCACCACCGCCATGAACGTCACCCGAGCCTTCACCGGGCGCCCCCGCGTCGACAACGCCGGACTGCCGCCCGGCCAGTACGACGCCGGCGACGACTGGCCCGTCCTGTCCGCCGAGGTCACCCCCGACCTGGCACCCACCGACTGGACCTTCCGGGTCGACGGGCTGGTGGCCGAGCCGCGTACCTGGGACTGGGAACAGGCGCACGCGCTGCCCGGCTCGGCGTACGAGGGCGACATCCACTGTGTGACGAGCTGGTCGAAGTTCGGGGTGCGCTTCGGGGGTGCCTCCCTGGACGCGTTCCTGGACGCCGTGCGCCCGGACACGTCCGCCACCCACGTGGTCGCCTACTCGCACACCGGGTACACCACGAACCTCCCGCTCGCCGACATCACCGGCGGTCGTGCCTGGATCGCCTGGGAGTACGAGGGGAAGCCGCTGCCCGCCGAACACGGCGGCCCGGCGCGGCTGATCGTGCCGCACCTGTACTTCTGGAAGAGCGCCAAGTGGATCGCGGGCCTCAGGCTCCTCGACCACGACGAGCCGGGCTTCTGGGAGCAGAACGGCTACCACGCACGCGGAAACCCCTGGGAAGAACAGCGCTACTCCGGTGACTGAGACGATGACCGACACGTTCGTACCGCCCACCCGGTTCGCCGTGCCCGGGCGGATCGCGGTGAGCAACCGGGCCGCCGCCACCTGGCAGACCGCGACGCTCACCGAGATCCGCCGGGAGACGCCGGGCGCCGTCACCTTCCGGTTCGCGGTGCCGGAGTGGACGGGGCATCTGCCGGGACAGCACCTGATGCTGCGGCTGACCGCCGACGACGGGTACGTGGCGCAGCGTCACTACTCCCTCGCGTCGCCGCCCGACGACACCGGGCACATCGAACTCACCCTCGACCACGTCGAGGGCGGCGAGGTCTCCGGCTGGTTCCACACGGTGGCGAGGCCCGGTGACTCGGTCGAGGTGCGCGGGCCGCTCAGCGGGTTCTTCGCCTGGCCCGGCGACCGGCCCGCGCTGCTCGTCGGCGCCGGCTCCGGTGTCGTACCGCTGATGTCGATGCTGCGCCACCATCGGGCCCGCGCGCTGGACGTGCCGCTGCGGCTGCTCGTCTCCGCGCGCGGCCCCGAAGAGCTTATCTACGCGCGGGAGTACGGTGCCGAGACCACGCCCGTCTTCACGCGCACCGCACCCGAGGGGATGGCCGTGGGAAGGCTCGCGGCGGCGCATCTGGCGCCGCTGCTGGCCGAGCGGCCACCAGGTGGGTGGGAGGCCTATGTGTGCGGCTCCAACGGGTTCGCGGAGCACGCCTCGCGGCTGCTGGTGGAGGCCGGGCAGCCGGTGGACCGCATTCGTATCGAACGCTTCGGCTGAGACGTCCTCGTCCGTCGAACCCGGTCAGTCGTGCGGAACGACCGCCACCGGGCAGTCGGCGTGCCGGATCAGTGATCGCGCGGCGCGGCCCGGGCCCTGGCCCGTGCGGCGCCCGACGACCAGCAGACCTGCGCGCGCGGACGCCTCCAGCAGACGGGGGCCGGGATCGCCGTCGACGCGGTGCTCGCGGACCGTGGTCCCGGGGAACCTGTGGCGCCACGGCCGCAGTGTGCTGGTGGGCAGGGTCCACGGGTGCACCACGTGCAGCGGCGCGGAGCGGACGGCGGCCGTGTCGAAGGCGTAGCCGATCAGGTCGTCGGCCGAGGCGTCCGGATCGAGTCCGAGGACGACCGGCAGGTAGGGCGCCGTACTCGGCGGTGAGCCGTCGACGACGGGAACCCGTTCGTCCTCGGGGAGTTCGCCCGCGCGCACCAGGACGACCGGACGGTCGGCGCGGGCCGCGACGCCGAGGGCGACCGAGCCGACCGGGAACCCCGCGCTCCCCGTACGGCCGCGCGAGCCGAGGACCAGCGTCTCCGCCTCGACGGCCGCGGCGAGCAGCGCCGGGACCGCCGGTGTCGCGGTGCGGCGGGCGATGATGTCCAAGGCCGGTGGGCGTAGGAGAGTTCGATGGCGGCCCGGTCGAGTGCGGCGCGGGTGCGCCCGGCGGGAACGTCGATGTCGTCGATGTCGTCGATGTCGTCCATGTCGTCGATGTCGAAGACGTCGCCGGGAACGGCCGGTTCGGTCCCCGCGTGCAGCAGCCGCAGGGGGAGCCGGCGGCGCTGCGCCTCGCGTGCGGCCCATTCGGCCGCGTCCAGGCTGGATCGCGAGCCGTCGATGCCCACGGTGATCGCCCGCGTGTCGGCGCTCATGGCTCCCGCCTTCCCAGGGGGTGCGAGCTCGGGCAACTTCCCTTCGTGCGGGGGTCGGTTACGCGCCAGTGCGCGTCGAGTGCTGCTGGATGGGCACAGGTCATGGTGGCTCCTGTTCGCTGCGTGGAGTGGTGCGCGGGTTCCACAGGAGGCGCGGATCAGTCACGCCGGGTGGGCCGAATCGTCCCGGTGCGAGGTCCGTTCGGCCCTCCGCGGGCGGGACCTTGGAGGCGAGGAGGTGAAGATGCGTACCCGGGTACGCGGTTGGCGCTGGCGCCGCAATCCACTGCGCCGCCGCTCGGACGTCGTCGAGGCGTGGACGGTACTGACCGTCGCCGTGCTGTTGTTCGTCGGTGCGCCGTTGGCCGGAGCCGCTGTGGGGTGGTGGCGGTACGAGAGCGCACAGGCACGGGCGGCGACGCAGCGGGCCGAGCGGCAGCGGGTGAGCGCCGTACTCGTCGAGACCGCGCCCGCGGCGGTGCCCTCGCCGCAGGGTGCCAGGCTGCCCACGTTCCGGGTGAAGGTGCGCTGGACCGAGCCGGGCAAGGGGCCCCGGACCGGTGAGGCCCTGGTCCCCGCGGGCGGGCAGCGCGGCGACCGCGTCGCGGTCTGGCTCGATAAGCGCGGCCGGAACGTCGGTCCGCCGGTGAGCACCGGCGCGGTCTGGCAACACGCGCTGACGACGGGCGTGTCGACCGCCGCGGGGGTCGTGGCCATCGTACTCGCCTGGCACTTCGCCGTACGGCGGATCACCGCGCGTCGCCGTCTGGCCGAGTGGGAGCGGGAGTGGGCGCGTACGGGGCCCAAGTGGCGACGTCACACGGCTTGATGGCGGCGGAACCACCCATCTTGACAGCGAGGCGGGACCACCCGTCTTCACGGCCGACGGGGTACCACCCGTCCTGACGGCGACTGCGCCGGATACCACCCCTCCCGCGTCTTTTTCGCGCACCCCGTACTGCGGTCCGGCGCCGGACGCGCCTACGGTGTCGGCAGCGGCCGGTGCGCCATCGACACGGGAAGGACGCCATGCCCACGCTGATCAACCTGTGCGAGGAGCCCGACTTCTGTCTTCGGTTCGTCAACGGGGGCCCGATGGCCGACCGCGCGGTCGATACCGTACGCGCCCTGTCCCTGGCCGCGGCCGCGGGCGGCTCGCTGGGTGATGTGAGGGACGCGCTGGTGGTGATCGGTGACTTCTGGGCTTCCGGGCGGACGTCCGTGCACGAGGGGGTCGAGCCGTTGCTGCGTGAGCTGTCGCGGCAGCGGGCCGCCGGACTCGCCGTGGTGGTCGGGCAGCACGGCGCGCAGTCCGTTCCGGTGGTGATCCGCAGCTCGGCCGTCCGCCTCGGCGTACCACTGCTGACCACGACGAAGGAGCTGCACGACTGGCACGAACTGATCCCGCGGCTGCGCGAGTACCGCTATCGACAGGCCGAATGGCACGCCGATCAGCTCACCGCGCTCCTGAACCGGCTTCCGGACCGGCTCGCCGACGCGCGCACGGTCGCGGACGCGGACACGGACGCGATGCAGCGGATCGCGGACTGGCTGGCGGCCGCGGTGGACGCCGACGTGGTGGTCAGTGATCCCCTGCGCGGTGTACTGGCCGCGGCGCCCGACGTCCTCACCCGGCAGCCCCCTCGCACCGCCTTCCCCCGGACGCGGACGGAGTCGCTCCCGCTGGGCGCCGCCGGTTCCGGCGCGGTGCTGTCGGTGACCCCCCGCCGTCCGCTCGACGACGTGCGCACCGAGTTGATGGGGCACGCGGCGAAGGCGCTGGGTCTCATCGACCGGACTCGGCTGCGGGACCAACTGGCGGAGACCCGGCGCGAGGTGCAGCTGAGCGTCCTGCAACTGCTGATGGTGGGCGAGGAGGTGGCGGCCCAGCGCGTGCTGGCCGGCCTCGCACCGGGGCTGCTGGCGACCGAGTCGGTGCGTGTCCATGTGATCGACTGCGCGCGGGAGGACCGTGAGGTGGCACTGCGGCAGGCGGAGGACGCGCTCGCCGGACGCGCGCTGCTGGCGCGGTGCCCGGTGTTCAATCACCTGATCGTGGTCGATCCGCTCCAGACGGACGAGGACGCTCCGGACGGTGTGTGGCACACGCTGGAGGCGGTCGTCGCCGCACTGCCCGGGCACTGCATGGGCGGCAGCCGGGTGTACGCGCTGAGCAGTGTGGCGGACGCGTACACGCAGGCGGCCGGAACCCTCGTGACGGCGCGCAGGGCGGCCGGCCGGGTCGCGCTCGCCGAACAGCGTGCCGACCTGATGGACGTCCTGCCGCCGGCCACGGCCCGACGGTGGGCGGGCACACTGCTGCGCCCGGTGCTCACCCTGCCGGCCGGGCAGCGCGAACAGCTCGTACGGACACTGGAGTTGGGGCTCGAGTTCCCGCACACGGCCGTCGGCCGCCTGCTCGGCATCCACCGCAACACGGTGACGCACCGCATCAGCAAGGGCTTCGGTCTGCTCGGCCTCGACCGCGGCCAGGTCCTGAACCGGGTGGTGGTCTCGACGGCGCTCCAGGTCGTCGTGAAGTACGGTCATGACGCGCACTCGGCCGACCCGGCGGCGGACTTCACCGCGATGGTGTCCGCTCCGGAGGTCCGCGCCTGGGCCGACTCGTTCCTCGAGCCGCTGCGGGCCGACCGCCGCGATCTGCTGCGCACGCTCCGGGTCTGGCTGGAGAACGACACCCACACCGGACGGACGGCCGCCGCCCTTGACGTGGCGCCGGTGACGGTCCGCAGTCACCTGCGGGCCGCCGCGCCGCTGATCCAGCGCCACCTGCCGGTGGGCCCGGACGAGACGGAGGCGCTGGACGGGAACGAGCACGAGCAGGCGCTCAGCGGCGTACGCCCGTTGGCGTTCGCGCTGCACGCCGGCACCGGCCGCCCCTTCCTGCCGGCCGCCTGAGACGCCCCTCACCGGCGCCGGACTGTGCACCGGTGAGGTGGCGCGCCCGCCGTCCTGTGCACCGGAACGGCTCCCGTCCGCCCCGGCGGCGCGTCCGGCGGCCCGACTGTGCACGCGTGACGTGGCACGGCGGGACGGCGCTTCCTAGCGTGGTGCTCGCCCGCCCGACGCCGTGTCGGGGCCGGCGCGAAGGAGGTCTCCGTGAACGCCAACCGCTGGTCGCGCAAGAGCGAGGACGACCGGGCCGGGCGACGTGACTGCGGTTGGTCCGTGGCCCTGGCCCTCGGCCCCGGTGGCTGACCGAACGGTGGTCTGGCGGCCCTCCGACGTCACACGTACGGTGTGATCATCCGCACCCGTGACGTCAAAAGGTGGTCCTTCATGGCCCAGTTCGACCTCCCCCTCGACGAACTTCGCGAATACCGCAGCGCGTCCGCCGAGCCCGAGGACTTCGACACCTTCTGGGCCAAGACCCTCCAGGAGACGCGGGAGCACGACCTCGACGCCCGCTTCGAACCCGTCGAGACGCCGCTCAAGACGGTCAAGGTGTACGACGTGACGTTCGCCGGGTTCGGCGGGCACCCGGTCAAGGGCTGGCTCACGCTGCCCGCCTGGGCGAACTCCGCCCTGCCCACCGTCGTCGAGTTCGTCGGCTACGGCGGCGGTCGCGGCCTCTCGCACACGCATCTGCTGTGGGCCTCGGCGGGCTTCGCGCACTTCGTGATGGACACCCGTGGCCAGGGCAGCGCGTGGGGCGGCGGCGAGACCCCGGACCCGGTGGGCAGCGCGCCCGCGTACCCCGGCTACATGACCCGTGGCATCGACGCCCCCGAGAACTACTACTACCGCCGGGTGTTCACCGACGGCGTGCGCGCGGTGGAGGCGGCCCGCTCGCATCCGCTGGTCGACGCGGAACGCGTGGCGGCCGTCGGCGGGAGTCAGGGCGGCGGGATCACGATCGCGGTGGGCGGTCTGGTCCCCGACCTGGCCGCGATCGCGCCCGACGTGCCGTTCCTGTGCGACTTCCCGCGTGCGACGACGCTGACGGACCGGCACCCGTACCGGGAGATCGGCAACTACCTCAAGACCCACCGCGGCCGCACCGAGGACGTCCTGCGCACGCTGTCCTACTTCGACGGGGTGCACTTCGCGGCGCGCGGGCGGGCGCCGGCCCTCTTCTCGGTCGCGCTGGAGGACCAGACCTGCCCGCCCTCCACGATCTTCGCGGCCTTCAACGCCTGGGACCACGAGGACAAGAAGATCGAGGTCTACGACTTCAACGACCACGAGGGCGGCGGCCCCTACCAGGAGGCGGCCAAGCTGGCCTGGCTGCCCGCGCACCTCTGACGCGGCCGTGGAGCGGTGACGGCCGGTGCTCAGCCCGCCGTTCCGCGTGGCACGACCGTCGACAGGACCGCGGGCAGGGGGTACCAGTCCGCCGAGACCACGCTCGCGTGCTGCCGGGCGAGGAGGGCGACCCGGTCCAGGGCCTGGGCCTGGGTGGGGTTGGTGGCGTCGATGGCCGGGGGCACGTTCTGACCGTCGGTCATGACGACGAGGTAGTGGCGGTCGTCGTACCAGGCGGTGTCGATGGTGCCGTTCACGTAGGTGGCGGCGTCGCCGTCGAAGATCACGAACCAGGGGCGGATGGCCGGGTCCGTGTAGCGGGTGCGCGGGTCGCCCGTGGCCGCGTTGTGGACGGCGGGGAAGGCGGCCGCCTCGCGCAGCCGCCCGGCCGCGGCGAGGTCGCGGAGGTGGGTGGCGTACTCGCGGTCGGTCCACAGCGAGTCGAGGGGGTTGCTCTCCTCGACGGTTCCGGGGATCAGCTCGACCATGAACTTGCCCGCGAGGGCCGAGCGGGCGGGCCAGCCGTCGGCGCGTACGGCCGAGTCGAGGTCGGCGTGGGAGCCGACGATGTCGGCGGGGCGCACCAGGGCGTCGCCGAGCTTCGCGGTGAGCAGGGCGTCCAGCTGGGCGGGGCCGCGGCCGTTGTTGGCCTGGAAGCCGTCCTTCATCTCGATCTTCAGCTGGATCGGCCGGTGACCCGGGTGCGCGTCGTGCCAGGCCTTGATGTCGGAGAGACAGCCGGCGAGGTCGCGGTTGCGGGACTTGGTGCGCAGTTCGGAGGCGTTCGCCGCGTTCTCGCAGTTGTTGTCGTTGCCGATCGGGTTGCTGTGCGAGACGCGCCAGGAGGCGCCGAACACATTGGTCCACACGTCGAGTTCGAGCATTCCGGCGCCGGAGTCCAGCGCGTCGGCGAAGTACGTGTACTTGGCCTTGTCGTAGGAGTTGTGGACCCCGACCGAGGTGCTGGCGGAGTACGAGAGGTCCGCGGCGGTGGCGCCGGGGGCCGTGGTCAGGGCGAGGGCTCCCGCCGTCGCCACCGCGATCCCGGTACGCGCCAACACCCTCACATGTCTGTACATGCTCCCCTGCCTCCTGCGTCTCGGTGGTCAACCGACGTGCAGCGTAGGGGTGTTGGGTGACTTCCGGAAGATCCCGCGGTGAAGGACGACGGGCGACGACGACACATACGGAAGACGGATGCCGTCACACCGCTTCCCTCCAGTCCGACCAGTCGGTACGTTCGGGCCCGGAGTCCCGATGGATGACGGAGGTCCCATGACCCAGCCCGCGCCGCGTGTTCACGGCCACTGCGACGCCCGCTTCGCGGCGGTGCGCACCGCGTTCGAGGAGAACTTCCGGGATCGCGACGAGCTCGGCGCGGCCGTGACCGTCACGCTCGACGGCGAGTCGGTGGTCGACCTGTGGGGCGGTTGGGCCGACGCGGCGCGCACCCGGCCCTGGGAGCGCGAGACACTGGTCAACGTCTGGTCGACGTCCAAGGGCCCGACCGCGTTGTGCGCGCACATCCTGGCCGATCGCGGGCTGCTCGACTTCGACGCCCCGGTGGCCGCGTACTGGCCGGAGTTCGCGGCGGCGGGCAAGGAGTCCGTGCTCGTACGGCATCTGCTGTCGCACCGCGCGGGGCTGGCCGGGCTGCGTGAGCCGCACGATCTGGCCCAGCTGTGCGACTGGGAGCTGACCGTGGAGCGGCTGGCGGCGCAGGAGCCGTGGTGGGAGCCGGGGGCCCGGTCCGGGTACCACGCGCTCACCTTCGGCCATCTGGTGGGAGAGGTGGTGCGGCGGGTCTGCGGGCTGCGACCGGGCGCGTTCCTGGAGCGGGAGGTGACCGGGCCGCTCGGGATCGACTTCACCATCGGGCTGCCGGAGAAGGAGGCGGAGCGGGCGGCCGAGCTGGTGCATCCGCCGGTCGCCTCGAGCAGTGAACAGGCCGCGATCTTCGCCCAGTTGGCGCCCGCGGCGGTGGCCGCCCTGGCCAATCCGCTGGTCGGCGCCGCCGAGGCCAACACGGCCCGGTGGCGGGCGGCCGAGATACCGGCGGCCAACGGCCACGGCACCGCCCGCGCGGT
>LRTP01000403.1 GCA_001550305.1 Streptomyces diastatochromogenes | reverse complement strand
CAGCGCGGCGGCCCCGGCCGACGCGCGAGGAGCACCGGCGGCGCCCGATCCCCTCGCCCGCCGCCCGGTACCTGTCCCACCCACCCGCTTTCCTTGTTCTTCCTGTTGTGGGGCGTGGTCCAGGTGCGTAGAGGGGATGTCGGCGTCCCGGCCATGTCAGGATCAGCATGGTGACCTGCGGGTTCTCGGGCAGGCGCGGCAGAGGGTGCGGACGGTTGTCGGCCGGGATGTCGGAGGGGGTTACGACCTGGTCCACGGAGGCGGTGTCGCTTCGTGACCGTGGTGGGGCCTTCGTGGTCGGGGCTCTGGTCGGGGCCGACTGCTGCCGTGACCAGTACGCGGCGCCGGGCAGGACGGTGCCGCGCCGGACGGGAAGCGAGCGGAACCGTGATGATCAGCCTGGACCGCGGGCAGCGGGGACCGGCTGGCGCTGGCCGTGCTGGCGCAGTACCGGATGGCCATCACCGAGCAGATGACGGCCGATCAGCAGCTTCCATGCGAGCCGCCTGCCGGTGTCGTAGCGATTCCTGGCCACGGCCTTTGCCGAACCTGCGCGGCAAAGGCCTCACCCGATGGCTCGTGAGCGGACGACCCAGGGTGGACCTGGGCGGGCCGGCACGACGGCCGGATCGTGTCCTGCGAGTCACCTATCCGGCGGCCGTTTGGACTCAGCCGCCGCTCTTGCGCCGAAACGACCGCTGACTCGCAGCCGGGCCATGCGCCCCGCGGATCTTCGACGCGCCGGTGTTCGCAGCGAGGGCGGCCGCGTCCGCCTGCATGCCCCGCTTGCGCGCCAGGGCGTCCCGGAACTTGCGCTTCAAGTCATCCTGCCCGTCGTCGGGTGCCGACGCGGGCTCCTCGATGTCGGCCAGCTCCGAACCTTCGTGCGGTGAGGGCTCTGCAGTCATGGTGACCTCCGGGTTCGGGCAGTGGGAAGCACAGCTTGTCATGGAACACGGTGTCCGCGATCAGGCCCCTCAGTCCGGGCGCGCGTCCGCGAAGGTTGGTGAGGCCTACACGCCTGCGGCACCTGGTCACAACGGGCCGAGGTCGCCGACAAATACGACGAGGAGAGCTTCCTCTTCACCCCATGATCGGCGGCAGAGATCCCACTGGCCTTCGGGTGTGCTTCGAACCGGCGGGCAACAAGCGCCGCGAGGAATCCATCCGGCGCTGACCGATGCCGGCGCATGATGGCCGATGCGCGCTCTGTTGCTGCCAGTTGATGGGCTGTGCGTGTGTCGGGGTTCATCGCGGCTGCTGTCGCCGTCATCGGAACACCGATCCATGACCGCACTCAGCCTCGCCCAGCGGCTCGCCGGCCACCGCACCCCTTCGAGACGCGGTCGCACCTGTGGTCGGGTTCCATGCCGCCTCGGTCCACTCGATCGCGCTCGCGGCGAAGCTGCGGCTGAATCCGCACGTCACGACGTCGGGTTGGTCCTTTGCGTTGGTCGCCTAGAACCGTTGGGCGGCGTCGATGTTTCCGACGAATTCGAGAATGGCCTTCGCCAACTCGTCGGGAGCCTCCATCGCGACGTAGTGGCCGACACCGTCGAGAGATACCGAGCTGACCTCGGTCGCCGCCGCGGCCTGCGTCATGGTGGCGGCCGTGAAGGAGCGTCCGCCGGCGCCGACCGCGAGCACAGGTACGGTCAGGCCCGGCGCGTCGGCGAGAGCCTTGATCTCGGAGCCCTCGCGCAGCATCGACCGGTAGAGGCCGATCGCTCCTCGCCAGCCGTCGGGCCGCGCGTAGCTGCGGACGAATTCGTCAATGTCGGCGTCGGTGCTCGCATTCGGGGTCGCGCTCGTGGCCGAGAATGCGAACTGTCCCAGGAACTCGCGCTCGCGACCGGCCAGCAGCATCTCGGGAATGCCGGGCGCGGCGAGAACGCCGATGTACCAGGCGCCACCGTGGGTGATGTCGGCCAGCGCCTCCACGCCGAACCCGGGCAGTCCCGTCTCAATCGCGATGAAGCTGAGCGCGTCTTGCGGGTGCGTGGTCGCGAGTCGGAACACAGTCGCTCCGCTGATGTCCTGTCCGGTGAGATGGACCGGGCCGACGTCGAGTTGCTCGATCAGAAGGTGCAGGTCCTCGGCCGAGGTGGCGCTGTCATACTCGCCCGGCCCGTTGCCGGAATCGCCGAAGCCGCGCAGATCGACGGCGAAGACCCGGTGGCGCTCGGCGAGCAGCGGGATGAGCTTGTGGAAGGCCCACCAGGTCTCGGGGAACCCGTGGACCAGCAGGATCGGGGTTCCGCTGGTTCCCGCCGCGACGTAGTGAAGCGTGGTTCCGTTGACCTCGACGCGGTGGTGCGTGATCCCCGGGAGTGTGGCACCGGCCGGTGTGGCGTTCATCGTGCCCCCTATTTCGACAACCTTGTTGTCTATGACATTAGACAACAAGGTTGTCGTTGTCTAATGGTCGTATTCTTCCTCCATGCCACGATCCGGTGCTGACCTCGCACTGCTCCTGCTCGGAGGCTTCCGCTCACTGGCGGATGCCGCGACCGCCGAACTGGCCCGCCGTGGCTACGAAGACGTGCGTCCCGTCCACGACTTCGCCATGCGGGCCATCACCGCTGGTGCGGACAACGCTTCAGAACTGGGCCGACGCCTGTCCGTCTCCAAGCAGGCGGCGGCGAAAACCATCGCGGTGCTGCAGGAGCGCGGATACGTGGCACGTGACACGGACCCCCTTGACGCCCGCCGCAAACGCCTTGAGGTCACCGCACTCGGCTTCGAAGTGCTGCGACAAGGTGAATCGATCTTCGACGAGTTGCGCGACCAGTGGGAGCGGCAGATCGGTTCTGCCGAACTCGCGAGCCTTGAGGCGCACCTGGCCACGCTGGTTGGCGCACTGCCCGTGCGCCTGGATGCACCGGGCTGGATTGCACATGACCTCGGCGGGCCGGCCTAGCAGTCCTCCTGCCCATGAGCGCGCGCCTTGGCGGTCGGTTCGCCGAAGATTCCATCCGCCCAGGCCGAGAACTGTCGATACGACCGCCCGCAGGACTCCGGCGTGGCCGGGGCGCAGGCATTGCTGTTGGCCGATGACAAGTACTACGCCCCCGAAGGCGAGCCCTTCCTCAACGGCTCGCGGCTGCTCTACGTCGTCACTTCATCGCCGCCCCGGAGTAGCCTTCGCCCTCCAGCGAGCCCCGCTCGCCCTCCGCTGCCGTCCCCGCCGCGTGACCAGTGCGCCGACCAGGCGCAGCAGCGGGTGCAGCCGGTTCTCCGCCCAAGCCACCAGCGGAGCCGCCGTCACGCACGATCACGGCTTTGACCTGTATCGAAAGCCCGGAAACAGGCTCTGCGCAGCAGTGGCCTTCGTCGATAAATGGCCTGTCTTCGCCGGAGGGGACGGCCGGGCCTCCGACTCCCGCTATCCCGATGCGGTCCAAATTCTCTGCTCGATCCTGACCCTCGGCGACAGCACGGCGACTTCGGGCGCCGTCGAGGTCTCCGTTGTCCCCTGGGGACTCGAATCGATCGATGGACACATCGAGTTCGAAGTACCGGCGGATCAGTTGATTTCCAGCTGAGGTTCACCATCACTGGGCCCCGACGAGATCTTGGGTTCTGGCGTTCGTCTCAATGCGGGTGCGGACCGCCGTGGGGCGCGAGATCCGGGATCCTGGTCGGCCGGGGGTGCGGCTGTGTTGCTGTGTGAGCAGGCGCCGGCGTTCCGGAGTGGGGCGGCTCGGGCCGCGTCAGCTGTGGTTCAGGGACCATACGACCTGGTCCTCGTGCCAGCGGGCGGTGCTGACACCGTGCCACGAGGCCGCTTCGTCGACCTGGTCCTGGTACCAGCGGGCGGCGCTGACACCTCGCCACGAGGCCGCTGCGCCCTCGTGGTCCGCAGTCCGTACGTAGCGCACAGCGTCCTGCCCACGGTGGTCGTCGCGGCGGCCAACTTGCTCGATGCTGGTCGCGGAAGTGGCGGACACGTACTGCGTGTGCTGCACGGGCACCGAAGTCGTGGCTGCCGATGCCGAGCCGCCGGCTCCGAGAAGGGCTCCGCCGGCCAGTGCCGTGGAGGCGAGTGCGATCGAGACGCGCTTGGTCATGCTGTTCATGGTCAATTCCCTTGCGAGACTGCCGCGGTTTCGCCGAGCTGGCGGCCGCCGCTTCTATGTGAACCGAGATCCGGAAATCCCGGGTCAGTCGGCTTTCCGCAAGGTCATCCGGAGGGGTGCCTCACGTTCGGCTCTGCCACCGTATCCGAGGGGGGCCTCATATTTACAGTGAGGCGCATCACAGCACGTCAGAGGGGTGAGATTGCGATCGGAAACATGACAACAAACGAATTCGAGGGGGGCCTCATGTTATGCTCGAGCCATGAGCCACCACCACGCCCCGTCCGCGAGCGAGACACTGGCGAAACCCCTGCGCCGTGACGCACAGCGCAACAGGGACGCGATCGTGGCCGCCGCCCGCACAGCCTTCTCCGAGCAGGGTCTCGGAGCGTCCCTGGAGGGCGTCGCCCGCGAGGCCGGCGTCGCGATCGGCACGCTCTACCGCCACTTCCCCACCCGGCTCGACCTGGTCGAAACACTCTTCAACGCGAAGTACACGGAACTGCTCACCACCGCGGAAGAAGCCGCTGCCATGGACGACGCCTGGGAGGGGTTCTGCCGCTACCTGGAGAAACTCTGCCAGCTGCAGGCCTGCGACCGCGCCTTCAACGACCTGGTCTCGGCACGGCTGCCCCTTCACGTGGCCGGCCGCAAGATGTACGAACGCACCAGGGAACTCGGCATCCAGATCATGCACAACGCCCAGGAACAGGGCGTCCTGCGCGGCGACGTCACCGCGCAGGACATCGCCTTCGTGATCTGGTCCCAGGCCGGGATCATCCAGGCCACACGCACCATCGCCCCCCAAGCCTGGCGCCGCCACCTCCACCTGATGCTCGACGCCTTCCGCACCGAGGGCGCCCACGAACTGCCCGAACCCCCTCTGACCAGCCAGCAGGTCGACCAGACCCTCGTCACTCTGGAGTGCACCGAAGAGGACTGCCGCGAGCAGTCCTGACCACACGAGAGACAAGGCCGCGGACAACAGGTGCGCATCACACCGGACCGGCGCCACACCGGACCGGTACCTCGGCCGACCGGCCGGGACGACCCCGGACAGCACTCCGGGCGGCAGGACCACGGGCCGTCCGACCGCCGTCTTCCGGCTGCCCCGGCCCGCGCTGTCACCGGGATTCCCGGAGGATGCCCTGACCTTCAGGCCGGGGAGGAATCCGGTTTCCCACGGAACGGGCAGGGGAAGCCGGATCGCCGCTGGGCGATCCGGCGTCCGGCCGGGGAGCGGTGAGGGCGACCTCCAGGAGGTGCAGGATTTCGGAGTCGAGGGACCGCCGGTCCGCAGCGGCGCGGGCGGTCACCTGTTCGTGTAGGTCAGCCGGGATCCTGAGTGAGAAGCGAATCATGACGACGCCCATGGAAGCCGACGGGGCCGGGCGCGCCCCGGTACACCTACCGGCTTCGCGTGTCGTCGAGTGCCCGTACCGCGCTGGAGGCGGAGTGGGCACGGTGCCGGTGGATCTGGAACGAGTGCGTCGCCAAGTCCAAGGCGTTCCAACTGCACAACAAGACCACGGGAGAGAAGCGGACCTGTGGCCCGGCGCAGCTCGACAAGATGCTGACCGGGGCGCGGGAGCGTACGCCGTGGCTGCGTGAGAGCAGCTCGGTTCCTCAGCAGCAGCTGATCCGGGACTTCGGCAAGTCCCGCGCGAAGGCGCACAAGGACATCCGGGAACGCCTGCCTCAGCGGCAGCGGACTGGTCTTCCGGGGTGGAAGAAGAGGGCTACCGACGGAACTCGTCGACCTGTGACTTCGTGGCTCCGGCGCACTGGTCATCCCGTGCTGCAGCCGCAGGATTCCCACGCGTGAGTAGGCGGGGTAGACGCGATGCTGCCCCACCGCTGAGAGCGGCCGGCGCATCACCTGTGGTGGGATCGTCGCACCAGGGCGATAGCTTGCCGCTATGACTGACGTCTACGAGCTCTCAATCGTCCTGAACCTGCGGCAGAACCTGTCGGACGAAGAGGTGGCAGAGATTCGGTGGCATCTCGGGCTGGGCCCCAAGCCGGAGATTCTCCACATCGTGCCCGCGTTTCCGATCGTGGTGGAGGACGACCGCGGCGAACTCGTCACAGAGGACGATCCGGTGCCCTTGCTGGGCCGACGCGGCGAGGCCTGGAAGGTGGACGGAGCACTCGTCTCGGTGCTGCTGCGCCCGGAGGATGCTCGTTACGGCTCATGGGCTCTGACCATTCGGCAGGAGATCCACCCCGACGAATTCGACCGCACTGGCGAACTGCTCAGCTGGCTCGCTGACAAAGCCGATGACCGACACCGACCCTCCACCAGTACGGTCCGCCTGGGCTGGACCCGGTTCTGCGAGTCAGACCGATTTGAGCCCCTGATGGTTCGAGACGGCGAAGTCGTGTGGCCGTAGAGTCCTGGCTTCGCCTCCGACCTGCGCCAGTCGGAACAAGCAGTTGGGAAACGATCACCGCGAGCGCGGGAAACGATCACTGCTGACTTTCGTCACCCGGAGCTGCGCATTTCGTCGGTAGCCCGAAGAAGCTCGAGGCCTTGCCGACGCTGAACTACACCCGGCGCGGGTTCCGGCTGAAGGACGACCGCCTGCATTTGGCGGGTGGGATCGTGCTGACGGTGGTGTGGTCGCGCAGCCCGCCGGACGAGCCTTCCTCGGTGCGCGTGTACCAAGACAACGTCGGGCACTGGTACGCATCGTTCGCGGTCCCCACCGAGGTGCAGCCGCTGCCGGAGACCGGCCGGGTGCTCGGCGTGGACTGGGGGTGAAGGAGACCGCGACCACCACCTCCAACGCCCACGACCTGCCGCACGCCCAGCACGGCCGTAAGGCGCAGGCTGGGCTGACCCGTTACGACCGGATGATGGCCCGCGGCCGGCCGAAGAAGGGGCAGGCCGTCTCGAAGGGCTACCGCGAGGCGAAGAAGTGGCGGGCGAAGACCTACGCGAAGATCGCCCGGCAGCGGCAGGATGCCGGCCGCAAGTGGGCGAAGAAGGCCGTGACCGACCACGACGCCATCGCCGTCGAGGACTTCAGGCCGAAGTTCCTCGCCAGGTCCTCGATGGCGTGCAAAGCGGCGGACGCCGCGATCGGCGCCACGAAGAAGGCCCTGGTCGAGATGGGCCGCGAGCACGGACGGGACATCCGTCTCGTGCATCCTGCACACACCACCATGGACTGCGCATCGCGCGGAGCGAGAACCAAGCACGCACTGCCGTTGTCCGAGCGCACCTACACCTGCACCGCGTGCGGAGTCGTCTCCCCCAGAGACAAGAACTCCGCCCGCGTGATGCTCGTCCGGGCAGGTCTGAACCCGGCTGGTGCCGAGGGCGTATGACCACCGGGAGCGCTGCTCCCAGAGGCAGCCTGAGCCAGGAATCCCCGCTCGGCCTTGAAGGAAGGAATCCCCTCCCTTCAAGGAGGGAGCAGTCAAAGCCGGGGCAGTGTGCTTGCGCCGTCCTGTAACCGGCCGCTTCGGGACCGCCCCGGTATGAGGGAGTGCGGACGGGTCAGTGACCGCCCGCGTCGACGACCTCGATGTCCTCGATGTTCTGCTCGATCGCGTCGGTCGGCAGGGCCACGCGGATCGCCCAGTGGTAGATCGCCAGGGAGAACACGGCCACGACGGCGATGTCCGTCCACATCGGCAGGTTGCCCTGGCCGCCACCGAAGGTGCCCTGCCAGGAAATCACACCGATGCCGAGCAGGTAGACCGGCAGCCACTGGGCGGACTTCCAACTGATCCGCGGAGCGTTCGGCAGGCCCTTCTTGGACGCGTAGAGGGCGTAGCCGCCGAGCAGGAGGTAGCCCAGGACGATCGCTTCGCCCAGCTTCTCCAGGGTCTGCCAGCCGCTCCAGTAGATGATCAGGCTCGCGACGATGAACGCCAGTGGGGAGAGCACACCGCCGAGCGGCAGCCGATAGCTGCGCTCACGGTTCGGCAGGCGCCGGCGCATCGCGCCGAAGGCCAGTGGAGCGCCCGCGTACATCAGCACGCTGGCGGAGGTGATGAAGCCGACCAGCTGCTGCCAGCTCGGAAACGGCAGGAAGCAGACCACGCCGGTGACGAAGGACATGATCAGGCCGTACACCGGGACCCCGCGTGCGTCCGTGCGCTCGAAGACGCGCGGCGCATAGCCGTTCTTGCTCAGACCGTAGGAGATACGGGAGGTGGAGGTGGTGTAGATCAGACCGGTGCCGCCCGGGGAGACGATGGCGTCGAAGTACAGCACCACGGTCAGCCAGCCCAGACCGACAAGGGTGGCCAGACCCGCGAAGGGGCCACTGATACCGACGAAGTCGAGCTTGTCCCAGCCCTTGGCGAAGCTGCTGCCGGGCAGCGCGCCGATGAAGACGACCTGCAGCAAGACGTAGATCAGCGTGCCGATGGCCACTGAGCCGAGCACCGCGCGGGGGATGTCGCGCTTGGGGTTGCGGCTCTCGCCCGCCAGCTGGATCGCCTGCTCGAAACCGAGGAGGGCGAAGACGATGCCGCTGGTGCTGATCGCGGCGAGCACGCCCTTGGAGCCGAACGGCGCGAAGCCGTGCGACGTGAAGTTGCTGCTGTGGAAGTGGGTCGCGGCGAGGGTGAAGATGGCGAGCAGCGGCACGAAGATCTTCAGCCAGGTGGCAGCGCTGTTGGTCCGGGCCAGCACCGAGACACCGAGGAAGTTCACGGCGACGAAGACGCCCATGAGGATCACCGCGACGATGAAGCCGCTCGTCGTCAGGGTGCCGTTGTCATTGAGGAAGCTCTTGGCGAAGTGCCAGTGACCGGCGTAGCCGATCATGGCCTCGACCTCGATCGGCGCCACGGTTGCCGCCTGCAGCCAGGCGAACCAGCCAAAGGACATGCCTGCCAGGCCGCCGAAGGCGTAGTGCGGGTAACGGGCGGTACCGCCGGCGACGGGGAACATTCCACCCAGCTCGGCATGGACAAACGCCAGCAGCACGATCGCGACCGCGCCGATGCCCCAGGAAATCAGAGCCGCCGGGCCGGCGGCGACGACGGCGTTCTTCGCGCCGTACAGCCAGCCGGACCCGATGATCGAGCCGGCGGACGCCCAGAGCAGTCCGATCAGTCCGACGTTCCGACGGAGGGAGCTGCGGTTCTGGCTCGTGCTTGGTGGGGCGAGCTGGTCGACAGATGCCATGGGGCGGCCTCGCAGTGTTAGTGGTGCGTTAAGAGTCGCCACAGGCTAGGTTCGGAATGTCACCATGCAACAGCCCATACAGCTGAATGGTTATTTTCATCACGTCACATTCATGATCGTCTGCGCGGCTCGGTGACCACCGCTGGACGTGGTGGATCCCGTGCGGCGACCCGTCGGCGTGCATCTGACCCGGGCGGCGAAACCATGATCAGGATGCAGTCGTGGCCGTGGTGCCGACCAAGCCGTGGTCGCGGCCGGCCGCAGTTACCCTGCGTGAGTGCGCGTTGCGGGACCGCGAACGCCGTGGCATCACCGCCGCGGTTGCGAAGGGCGCCCAGCCTCGGGAGGCGGTGCCGTCCGCTGATCCGGACGAGCGGGTGTGACGGTTGGAGGCCCGGAGGGGGCGAGCTCGAGGCAAGTGAGCGCAAGCTCGCCACCGAGCGGGACATCCTCCGCAAGGCGGACAAATATCTCGCCGGAGAGACGAACTGGTGAGGAGCCGCTTTCGGTTCGTTGACGACCATCGGTACACCTACGAGGTGAAGCGGCTCTGCCGGAAGCACGCCGCGGCGTGCGGGTGCTGCGCGTGCGCCCCCTCGCATCCTGATGGCTGGTTCTTCGCGCTCAGAAATGTTGCGGGGGCCCAACAATGGGCACGCGCTCAGCATCACAGGACTGGCGTACGGCAGGTTGAAGGGGCGGCAGTGATCCAGGTACTTCTCGTGCACGACGGATGTCTCGTCAGATCGGTCCTCGCGCAGTGGCTGTCACGGGAGCCCGACCTGCGGGTGGACGACGTCCCCTGGCGCCGGGCGTCCCGTCACGTGCGCGCGTTGCGGCCCGACGTGTGCGCGGCGGATCTGGACTGCTCGGACACGGCCGGCATTCCGCCCCTGGGCGAGTTAGGTCTGCGGGGCGGCGGCCAGGTCCTGTCCCGCTTACTCGTACTTGCCACTGCGAACAGGCCTGGTCTGCTGAGACGGGCCCTGGAGGCGGGCGCGCTCGGCTACGTCGACAAGACGGGGACGCCCGAGCAGCTGCTGCGCGGAATCCGGAAGGTCGCTAAGGGGGAACGTTTCGTCAGCGAGTCGCTGGGGTTCGGATTCCTCAAGGCCGCCGAGATGCCGCTGACCCGCCGGGAGCTGAGCGTGTTAACCCTCGCCGCCGAGGGGGCCTCCGTCGCGGAGATCGCCGGGAGCCTGCACCTGTCCCACGGGACCGTGCGCAACTACATGGCGGCCATCACCCGCAAGACCGGCGCCCGCAACCGCATCGACGCCATCCGCATCTCCCAGAGCCAGGGCTGGCTGTGAGAGCTGCCCGGATTCCCAGCCACCCACGAGGTCGCGGTAGAGGGCCGAGCGGCGCAGCACCTCCTCATGCGTCCCGAAGGCCGTGCGCGGGCCGTCCATCACCAGCACCCGGCCGGCGCGGCGGGCCGAGCTGATGCGGTGGGCCACGACCACCAGGGTGCCGCCCGGCCGGGCCGCGAACGCCCGCTCCGCCCGTTCCTCCGCCACCGGGTCCAGATGGCAGGTCGCCTCGTCCAGCAGGACAAGGGAGGCGGACGACAGGTACGCCCGCGTGAGCGCGATCAGCTGGCGCTCCCCGGCCGACAGCGTCGCGGGATCCACGCTCGCCCCCGGCCCGCCCAGGGCGTCGAGCAGCGGTGTGAGCCCCACCGCCTCGGCCGCGGCGAGCAACTCCGCCTCGGGGACGGGATCCGGCCGCAGATGGGCGAGGTTCTCCCTGAGGCCGCCGCTGAACACGTACGCCTCCTGCGGGATCAGCACGCGCCCGGCGGCGGCCTCGCGGCCCGGCACCCGGCACCCGCGGATCCGTATGTCTCCGCGTACCGGCTTCAGCAGTCCCGCGACCAGCCCGGCCAGCGTGGACTTCCCGACACCGCTCGGCCCTACGACGGCCAGATGGGCGCCGCTGGGCAGCGCGAGGGTGAGGTCGTCGACGACGGGGGCGCAGGCGGGGCCGTAGGAGAAGGTGAGGGACGTGAGCGCGAGGGCCGGGGGCACTGCCGGGGTGGAGGGGCACGGAGGCGGGGTGTGCGGGGTGAGCTCGGTGACGGCGGGGAGGGAGACCGCAGGCGGGGGCGGCGTCAGCCGGCGCAGCACCACGGTCAGGCGCGAGCCGCTGGTGCCCAAGCCGTGGATGAGGCCGGTGAGGGCGGGGAGGAGCGACTGGCTGACGTAGGCGAGCGCGCCGAGCACGGCGCCGGGGGTGACTCCGTGGTCGAGGAGCCAGGGGGTGCCGGCCAGGAGCAGGACCAGAGGCAGGTGGCCGCCGACTGCGAGACAGACGACGCGGGCCACGCCCCAGCGGGCAAGGGCGCGGGCCGCCCGCTTCTCGGCGGCGGCGATCG
>LRTP01000402.1 GCA_001550305.1 Streptomyces diastatochromogenes | reverse complement strand
GCCGCTGCCGCCTACGCGGTGACCGCGCTGGAGCAGGTGGCACTGGACCGGGCGGCTGCCACCGATCCCCCCGACCCGCTGCTGCGGGAGGTCGTGACGGCCCTGGACGCGGGCCGGTCGATCGCGGCGACGGCCGACCGACTCGGCCTGAGCGCACGCCAGTTGCACCGCCGCTCACTGACCGCCTTCGGCTACGGGCCCAAGACCCTCGCCCGCGTCCTGCGCCTGCAACGGGCGCTCGCCCTCGCCCGTACCGGGGTCCCCTTCGCGGAGACGGCGGCCCGCTCCGGCTTCGCCGACCAGGCCCATCTGGCCCGGGACGTACGGGAGTTGGCGGGCATGCCGCTGGGGGAACTACTCGGGCGCGGGTAGCGACGCGAACAGGTCGACGCCATTGCCGTCGGGGTCGTGCACGACCGCGTACCGCATCCCCCAGAAGGCGTCCCACGGCTTGAGTTCGCCGTGGTACCCGGCGCCCACCAGGTCCTCGTAGACGGAGTCGACCTCCGCCGGGCCGTCGCAGCCGAAGGCGAGCGACATCCGGCCGCCCCCGTCGGCCGGCGGCCGCCACCCCGCGTGAAACGAACGGACCGTCTTCTCGGTGTCGATCGCCAGCCGGGACCCGCCGGGCAGTTCGGCCTCGACGTGCGGCTGGTCCTCGGCGCCCTCGGGGAAGACGAGCCCGAGGCGGCGGTAGAAGGCGAGCGTGGCGGCCATGTCGGAGGCGACCACGCCGATCACGGCGAATCGTGGAGTCATGGGGACACCGTAGGAAGAGCGCGGGAAGCGGGTCTTGAACGAATCGGACGGAGTCCCTCGGCGGGCGGAACGACGGGAACCGAACTCCGGAACGACGGGAACCGAATTCACGGAGGAGCACGTCTCCTGTGGCCGGGACGGATCAAGTACGGGTCACCGGTGTGGAGGGAAGGCGAAGGCATGTCAGGCACACTCGGGGGCGTCCTGTGCGGGGGAGTCGGCGTGTTCCTCCTGGGCTGCGCGCTCTCGGAAGGCGTCCAGATGCGCCGGTTGCGCCGTCACGGGCTCCACACCCACGGCGTGGTGGTGGACAACGTCCGCGTCCACAGTGAGGACGGGCCGGAATGGGTGCCGGTCATCGAGTTCCTGGACCAACGGGGCCACCGAGTGGAGTTCAAGCCCCGTATGCGCGGATCCGGAATGGGGCTCGCCACCGGACTGACCGTGCCCGTGATCTATCCGCCGCACAACCCACAACGGGCCAGGGTGCGGATGTGGCGGCACATGACGGGACCGGTGGTCGTCATGGCGTTCGCTGCAGCGGCCTTCCTCGCGGTGGGCGTCTTCATCGCCGTGAACTGACCTGCATCCGCACTGAGGCACACCTGTGGAACACCTGTGCGGCAGGATGGGCGTCATGATCCGACCTGTGCGCGTGCTGTTGCTCCCGGCGGTGCTGCTGGTTCCCGTACTGCTCACGGGGTGCGGTTCGCAGAAGGCGGGGGCCGGGTCCGGAGCGGACTCGCCGGTGCGGGCCGCGCTCGTCGAAAAGGGCCATGTGCTGAAAGTGAGCGGTGACGCGACGAAGGTGACGCGGGCCGTCCTGCGCTCCGCCCTCCACTCCGCCCACCGCCCGAGCGACGCCGAACTCGCCGCCGTCCTGCCACCGGCTTGAACAGCCGCGACACCCGTGGAGCGGGGTGACCTGCCGTCGACGGGGGACGGGACACCCGACAGCCGAAGACGATCCCCAGGCATAGGCTCGCGCCCATGACCACCCGCGTTCTCGTCTACACCCGCACCACCGACTACCGGCACGACTCCATCCCGGCCGCCGTCGCCGCCGTACGCTCCCTGGGTGCGACCCACGGCTTCGACGTCGACGCCACCGAGGACCCGGCCGCGTTCGAGACGCCCCTCGACCCGTACGCGGCGGTCGTCTTCCTCTCCACCAGCGGGGACGTGCTGACTGCGCCCGGACGCACCCGGCTCGCGGCGTACGTCGAGGGCGGCGGCGGGTTCGTCGGAGTGCACGCCGCCGCCTGCACCGAGTACGACTGGCCGTACTACGGCGAACTCCTCGGCGCGCGCTTCGACCGGCACCCGGAGTACCAGCCGGGCAAGGCCGTCGTCGAGGACCGCGGGCATCCCGCGACCGAACACCTGCCGACCGTCTGGGAGTTCACCGACGAGTGGTACGACTTCCGCGCCAACCCGCGAGGTGCGGTCCGCGTCCTCGCCTCCGCCGACGAATCCTCGTACGAGGGCGGCGGCATGGGCCGGGACCATCCCCTCGTCTGGTGCCGGCAACAGGGCGCGGGCCGGGTCTTCTACACCGCGCTCGGGCACGCCGCGGAGGCGTACGAGGACCCCGACTTCCGTGCGCATCTGCTCGGCGGCATCACCTGGGCAGCCGCCCGCTGAGCGATTCGGCCGCTCTCCGACGGCTCGGTACCGGCCCCGTACTCGCCCGTTCCACCAGACGCGTCGACAACTCCGTACGCGTGCCCTCGGGTTGCTCGCCCGCCATCATCCGCACAAGCAGGCGCAGTGCCGTCGCGGCCATCTCGGAGAGCGGCTGACGCACGGTGGTGAGGGCCGGAGTGGCCCAGCGCGACTCGGGAAGGTCGTCGAAGCCGACCACACTGAAGTCGTCCGGGACTCTCAACTTCCGTTCGGACAAGGCCTGGTAGGCGCCGAGGGCCATCCGGTCGGAACAGACGAAGACGGCGGTGGGCGGCTCGGGGAGGTCGAGGAGTTCTCGCATGCGGCGGTGGGCGCCTGCCTCGCTGAAGCCGCCGTAACGGACGTACTCGGGGCGGTGCCCGATCCCGGCCGAGGCGAGGGCCGAGCGGTAGCCGGCGACCCGGGCGCCGCCCCACATCCTGCGGCGGAAGCCGCCGATGACGCCGATGCGTTCATGGCCGAGGGAGAGGAGATGTTCCGTCGCCAGCACCCCGCCCTGCCAGTTGGCCGCGCCCACCGACACCACACCGGGCGGTGGTTCGAGCACCGGGTCGATCATCACGAACGGGATGCGGTGCTGCTCCAGCCAGGCGTACTGGGACGGGGTGAGCTCGGCCAGGTTGAACAGCACGCCCGACGAGCCCCGCGTGGTGAGCTTGTCCAGCCAGTCGCGCCGCGGGCGTTCGCCCCCGGTCCGGGTCAGGCCGGCCGAGACGACCACCTCCAGGCCCGCGTCGTGTGCCGCGCCCTCCACCCCGTGCAGCACCGCGCCCGACCAGGAGCTCTCCAGCGAGTGCACCACGAGGTCGACCAGCCCCGGCGGCTTCGCCACCTCGAAGCGGGGTCTGCGGACGTAGCCGAGCCGGTCGAGCGCCTCGGTGACCCGGCGGCGGGTCTCCGGTGCCACGTCCTCCCGGCCGTTGACCACCTTCGACGCCGTCGGCACCGAGACCCCCGCCGCACGGGCGACGACCGCCAGCGTCGGCCCGGCCACGCTTCCCGTACGCACCATGAGAGCCCGCCTCCCCGGCCCGCCCGAGGGCCCGTCGAAAGTTTCGAACAGCACTGCTCGCGCGACCGGCATCGCGACCGCGTAGCAACCGCTTTCTACACTAAGCCCGCCTCAATACGGCGTGAAGGGGGAAGGGTTGACGGAAGTCCTCGGGACTCCTCGCGGGCTGAAACTCTCGAAATGCCGAACATGCGCCGGATCGTGCCGACCATGCGACCGGGCACGGTCAGGCGATCAGGACGGCGTCCCCCAGCGCCGTGGTGAAGTAGGACTTGCCCTCCGAGCCGGTCTTCGTCATGACGCAGGTGATCTTCACCTGGTCCTGCCCGGAGATGTCGACCGAGAGCTTCGCGACGGAGCTGGAACGGGTCTCCACGGGACGACCGATCTGGTTCCCCGAGGCGCTGGTCACGGAGACGGAGCCGACCGACCCGATGGCGTTGTACGAATCGGAGGCGATGCCCACCGAGGCCTGGAGGGTCTTGTAGCCGCTGACGTTGTACACGGCGCTCTGGCCGTTCGCGTCGCAGTTGAGCCGGACGGCCTTCGGATAGCTGTGACCGAGCAGCGTGGCGGGGGAGGCGTTCGCCTCGCCCCCGCCGTCCACCACGCCCAGGTCCGCGAGAAAGGTCCGTCGGCCCGGGGCGGGGCTCCCGGAGGGGGCGCTCGGGTCGTCGGTGGGTGGCTCGCCCCCGGAGAGAGTGGTGTCGGAGGGGCTCGCCGTGACGGTCGAAGTGGCTGTCACGGTCGCGGTCACGGTGGCTTCCGCCGACGGCTTCGCGTCGCCCCCGGAATCCTTGTTGATCACGACCACCTGCCCGCCGAAGAAGCCACCCACGGCCGTCGCGGCGAGGACGAGCAGTTCGACCCACCGCGGAATGCCCCGCTGCCGGCGTGGAGCGGGTGGCGGATCGGTGGCGTCCCGTTGTTGCTTGTCGAGATTCACAGTTGTCCCTCTGTGGAGCGACGGACCGGCGGACCGGCCGGGACCGGTCGCGTCCCGGTTCGTGTGCTGGTGACATGCGTCCGGGCAGGCCAAGTCGGCCCGCCCGGACACACAATGTGACGGTCACGCTAGCCAGCTGAAAGGCGACGTGTGGGCACGCTCGGCACTTCCGATCCGGCAATCGGAGTGCGTTTCACCAGGGGCGCGTGCTGGGGAGGACGTGTGCCACCGCGCGCCCCCGTCGGAGGCCGTTCCGGCACGTCCCGGTGTCCCTTTCGGGGGTCGTTCCCACACGACTGGGTGTCCTCACCGGGGGGCGTTCCCACACGGCTCGGTGCCCTCATCGGAGGCCGTTCCCGCACGTCTCGGTGCCCCGGTCGGCGTCACGTCTCCCACACGTCGAGCCGGCCCGTGGTGCCGAGTGTCGCGATCCGCCGTCCGTCACGGGTGGCGGCGAAGTCGTTGTAGTAGCCCGACTGTTGAAGCTGGGTCCCGGCCGGTCCGACGGTGGGGCACACGAGCCGGCCGCGCTTGAGCCAGAGCAGGGTGCCCGTGTCCGTGCACACCAGACGCATCTGCGCCGCGCCGCCTCCTTCGAGGCTCTCCCGGTCTCCCAGCGGTCTGCGGTAGACCTCCTTGTCGTCGTCGACGCTCCACACCACGACCTCCTCGAAGGTCACGCACCCCACGTGGCCGCCGGACGGGGAGACCGCCAGCCAGCATCCGGGGTCGGGCAGCAGCGCGCGCAGGAACCTGTGCCTGGCGTAAGGCAGGCTGTTGACGGTCTCCTTCACCAGTGGCTCGGCGCCCCTCCGGTGAATGTGGACCCGCCTCGAACTCGCCATGGCGATCACGGAACCGTCGGTGCTGACAGCGCTCGCCGCCAGGGACGGCGGGCACACGACGGACTCGATCGGCGTCCCGTCGTCGAACCTCCGTACCGTCAGCCGGTTCCTGTCGTGTGTCGCCAGGACGTCGCCGCCGCTGGTCACCAGGAAGTGATCGGTACCGAGACGGACCGGGGCCGCGCGCCGCACACCGCCGTCCCTGGGGAAGTGTGTGATGTCCAGTTCCTCCGGACGGGCCGCGACGACGCTGTGGGTCAGGGAGGCCACCAGGGCCTGGTGGCCGAGCCGCAGCGCCGGTGACCGGCCCCCGACGCCGGGCAGTTCCTCACCCGAGACGGTCCACCGCCTGACGCCTCCGCGCCCGTCGACGACCACGACCGTGTGGTCCGGTCCGAACCCGACCACGGCCTCCTTGTCCCGCACTCCCGATTCCGCACTCCACAGCTTCCGGCGGGGCGCCTGGTCCGGTACGAAGGCGGGGGCCGCCGGCGCGTGCGGCCCGGTCAGTCCGGGCATCTCGAACGAATCCCTGGCGGGCCGCTCGGACGACAGTTTCGCCGTTCCGCCCGAGCCGGTGCGCCCCAGCAGTTCTCCGGCCGCGTGCGCAGCGAGCCGCGCGCACCACGTACGACCGGTGTCGCCGAGGTCGGTGTACGAGGTGAACAGCAGCGCCTGGGCCTGGAGCGAGAGCAGGAACTGCAGTTCCCAGGACTCGCTCCAGTGCCGCTCGCGCATGATCCGCAGCGCCGTGTCCCGGACGGCGGCCACTCGCGCCGCCGCCTTGGGCACGATCTCGGCGCGGTGCGTGGCGGCCGGGTCGACCACGAACCGGAGCAGGGCGTGGCGCTGGTCCGGCGGCAGGGGGTGCCGGATGTGGGGGACCAGGGCGGACAGCAGCAGGGTCGCGAGATCGCGGCCGAGCGCGGCCCGGTCGCGGAAGGTGCACAGATCGATCAGGCGGTACTCGTCCGCGCGGACCTCCTTCTCCCAGCGGGACACGATGACGTTGTCCAGGTGCAGATCGCCGTGGGCCCGGCCGCGCAGCACGCGTACGGAGGGATCGGGCAGCGCGGCGGAGCCGCCGGCCACCATCAAGTAGGGGTTGGGCAGCCGCAGTCCGTCGCTGTAGACCCAGGGCGGAGAGGGTTCCAGGACGCCCAGTCCGCGACCCCAGGCCCGGACCGAACCACCGCCCTCCCAGGCGTCGCCCAGTTCGGCGCGCAGGAACTCCGAGGCGGTCACCGGCTCCGGGACGGCGCCCTGTGCGCGCTCCTCGGCGGGACCGTTCCACTCGGTCAGCAGCCCGCGCACGACCTCCGCGAGCACCCGGTCGGTCTCCTCGCCGTCGAGCGAACCCAACGGCGCGCTGTCCCGCAGGCTGTCGCCCGCCGCTTCCTGGAACATGAGGGTCCGACCGTCCGGAAGGTCCCGGGCGGGGAACGGCTGTCCCACCAGGTGACGCCGGGCGAAGTCCGGGGCCGCGTCCAGCGCCGCGCTCAGCGCCTCGGGTTCGCGGGCGGACGCTCCGGCGGGGAGGACCTTGACGATGAGCATCCGGGCCGGAGGCGCGCATTCCACCGCGAGGAGCGAGGCGCCCGTGTAGCTCCTGCCGGGCACACTCCACAGGGGGCGCCGCACATACAGGGCCGTCAGCCCCTCCTCCCGCGCCCAGTCGGTGAGTTCCTCGACGACGCCGGGACCGCAGTCCCGTCGGATGATCTCGGCGTCTTCCTTCGCGATGCGCACCAAAGAGAGCTCCTCGGACGGCTCTGACCGGAACGGATCAGCCTTCCACGAAGCAATGGACGACACGGGGAAAGTCCTGAAATCTGCCGACCGCCGGTCCCGCCGACAGAAGTTGACGTGACGTCAGGCGGCTTCCCGCAACGCGTCCTTGGGCTCCCCGGTGTCCCGGTCGACCGCCGTCCGACGACGTGCCGTCAACAGTGTCGTGCCCAACAGCAGGCCCAGCGCGGGCAGGACGGGGAACCGGCCGTCGGGGGCGAAGCCCCGGGTGGCGAAGCGGGTCAGGGCGGTGACGCTCGCCGCCAGACCGAGCCAGGGCAGCCAGGAGCCGGAGGAGCGGGAGGAGCCGGAGGAGCGGGAGAAACCGGGGTCCGGGCGCGTCCGTTCGTAGAGGAGGCTCAGCCCGCGCTCCAGGGGACGCAGCGCCCGCACGACACCGGTCAGGACGACACCGAGCACGAGGAGCCACGGCAGCCGGAGTCCCCACCAGGCCGCGGACCCGAGGGTGGGTTCGGGCGCGAGGCCGGTCAGGTAGAACGCGGCGGCGACGATCAGCACCGGCAGCATGTGCCACAGATACAGCGTCATGCTGGCGCCGCCCACGGGGCGCACCGCCCGCCACACCCGCTCGCGGTCCAGCAGCCGTCGTACCGCGGGCGCGGCCAGCAGGCACAGGCCGACCTGGGCCACCGCCCACGCCAGCATCGCCGCCGACGGTGGATCGGTGTTGCTGGGGGTCTGCCCGGTCACCAGGATCAGACTGACCGGGAACGGCCCGAGGGTGATCAGCGCGGCGAAGGCCAGTGCGCCGCCCGCCGCCAGCGCGGCCGGGAGCGGCCGACGCTCCGTCAGCAGACCGTCCCGCCAGCAGAAACCCAGTTGGTAGGCCACGCCCCAGACGAGCACGTAGTCGAGCAGTCCGACGTAGGGCGTGTGCACCGTCACCACCAGGGTGTCGGCCACGAGGGCGACCGCGCCCATCGCCACCGGGACGAGGAGCCCCCAGCGCCGGTGGGCCGCGTGCAGCGGCGGGGTCAGAGCGCTGAGGAGCAGATACACCGGAAGGAACCAGAACTGCATCGCCATCGCCCAGCCCACCAGTTCAAGGGTGTTCGGGTCCACGCCGACCGCCGAGCAGATCCCTACGGCGGACAGCACAAGTCCGCTGTACACGGCGGCCGGAAGCAGCATCCGCAGCGCCCGCGCTCCGACCCATCCGGCGGCCGTACCCCCCGCCGCCCGGGCCCGCGCCCAACTGCCGCCCGCCGCATGACCCCCGGCGAGGAAGAACAGCGGCATGATCTGGAACCCCAGCGTCAGCCACTGGGTCCAGGGCACGGTCGCCAGCAGCTCCGGCGCGCGGATCTCCCCGCCGGGCTCCCGGACGAGGGCGGTGATCAGCCAGTGGCCGAGCACCACCAGGCCGATCGCCCACGCGCGCAGGAAGTCGACGTAGCGGTCTCGGCTCATGGGCTGTCATGCTGCCGCAGTGCCACCACGGGCCACCGCGGGGAGCCCGGGCCGCAACCAATTCGTGCCCGGTACGACATCCCCCGCAGGCGCGGGCGGCGTTCTCACCACAGGGACCGCGCCTGCGCCCACCACAGCCGCGACCGCAACTCCGGTACGCCGGGGTGAGTTTCGTCGAGCGCCTGAACGTGGAGAGCGCCCGAAGCCACTTTGTGAGACGGGGCGGGCGGCGGCGTGACCCGCTCCGGGCGCGGCCTCACCCGAACGCGCGTACGTGTCCGCAGGGCATCGGCAGCCGAGCGTGGTGTGGTGATGCGGGCGGCGGGAACCGGGCCGGATGCGCCGGCTCGCCGCGCGTCTGTTCCTTGTCGAGATGGGGAGCGTTGATGTACGGCGTACTCAGATCCGTCGCCGTGGCGGCCGGTGCCGCCTGTGCGCTGCTGGGTCCATCGACGGCCCCGGCCGACTTCGGGTCCGTGGCGGTGGGCGCCCCCCATCCCGCGCGGGCGGCCGAGGACGTACGAGGCGGGGGAGACGGCACCCTCATCACCCACCTGCACACACCCCCTACCGGCACGTCGATCGCCTCACCGGCGCGCGACACCCTCTTCGCCTGCAAAGGGGGGACCCTCACCCGGCCCGACCGCCCGTGGATCGACGCGCACGGTGTGATCGACGTACTCAAGCGCCCGTTCGTGTCGGGGACCATGCACTGGCATAAGTACCTGAAGGTGACGACGACCGCGGCCAAGAGGCGCTTCAGGGGCAACGGGCTCCCGGACCATTCCACCGGGCGCTTTCCCGTCCGGAAGGGCAGCCGCGCCTACAAGTACTACGCGGAGATTCCCGCGCACGGGTACCCCAACGCCGCCGCGATCCCCATCGAGCCGTGGAACCTCGACGTCACCGTTCCGCGCGATCCGTCTGTCCGGGCGCAGCCCACGTGCATCGACCAGTTGACGACCGGGATGGCTCTGGCGGGCGGCACCTTCCACCTGGAGGTGGCCACCGACGCGGAGGACCGACCGGTCGACCCCAACGCGGCCCTGCCGCTGGACCGCTGCTGGGGCCATCCGTACGACACGCAGTACCACTACCACGGACCCTCGCAGACCTGCTTCGGCAGCAAGCCTTCGAGAGGGTTCGCGAGCACCCGTTCCCGTTCCCGGCACTCACCGCTCGTGGGATACGCCATCGACGGCTTCGGGATCTTCGGGCCGCGCGGCGAGGACGGAAGGATCGTCAGGAACAGGGACCTGGACGTCTGTCACGGTCACACACACGCGATCATGTGGGACGGCAAGAAGGTCGTCATGTACCACTACCACCTCAATGGAGAGTATCCGTACTCCCTCGGCTGTTTCCGGGGGAAGCCGGTGACGGTGCCCGGGTCCGGGCACGGCGGGCACTAGGGTCCGTTCAGAAGTGGATCTCGATGTGTCGGGATCCACTTCATGGGGAGTCGCGCTCACCGGAGGCGGTGTGATGCTCTGCTGCGGAAGGACACGACGCGCCGGGTGAGGAGCTGGTGGGCGGATGGCGGTGGACGCGGTGGACTCGGCTTCACGGACGCACGACCCGGTGGTCACCACTCCCTACGGAGCGGTGCGCGGCCGGTACGAGGACGGGATCGCCGTCTTCCGCGGCATCCCCTACGCGGCCCCGCCGTTCGGCGCACGCCGCTTCCTGCCACCCGTCCCGCCCGAGCCCTGGGACGGTGTGCGTGACGCGGGGGAGTTCGGGCCGACGCCGCCCAAGCCCCCGTACTCCGAGGCGTTCGCACGGCTCCTCGCCGACCCCGTGGTGCCCGGTGACGACTGCCTCAACCTGAACGTCTGGACACCGGAGCCCGGCCCCGGGACCCGGCTGCCCGTCCTGGTGTGGATCCACGGCGGCGCCCTGACCCGCGGCTCGTCGGCCGTGCCCGTCTACGACGGCCAGGCCTTCGCACGCGACGGTGTCGTCCTCGTCTCGATCAACTACCGGCTGGGTGTGGAGGGTTACGGCCTCTTCCCGGACGCGCCGCCCAACGCCGGGCTGCGCGACCAGCTCGCCGCGCTGGAGTGGGTGCGGGAGTCGATCGCGCGGTTCGGCGGCGACCCGGACCGGGTGACCGTGTTCGGTGAGTCGGCCGGGGCCATCAGCATCGGGGCGCTGCTGGCAAGCCCGCGCGCCCAGGGGCTGTTCCGGCGGGCCGTCCTGCAGAGCGGACCGCCGGAGGCGAGCGAGCGCGACAAGGTACGGCGCATGGTGCGCAGGATGGCCACCCGGCTGAAGGTCCCGGCGACGGCGCGGGCGTTCGCCGCCGTGGACCGCGCCCTGCTGCTGCGCACCCAGGCCGACGTGGCCAGGCTCGGCAGCCCGGTCCTCGGCGGGCCCGCCTTCGGGATCGTCGTCGACGGCGACCTCGTCCCGCGCCACCCGATGGAGGCACTCCTCGCGGGCGGCGCGCCCGACGTCGAACTGCTGCTGGGCTGGACCAGCGAGGAGTACCGGCTGTGGCTGGCCCCGGGAGGTCTGCTGGAGCGCGTCGACCGGCTCGGTCCCGTCGCCCTGGCCGGTGCCATGGCCCGCTGCCGCTGCGGCCACGAGGTGCCCCGCGGCTATCGCGCGATCCATCCGGGGGCGGGCACCGCGGACCTCGTCGGGCAGATGGTCACCGACCATCTGCTGCGGGTGCCGCTGCACCGGCTCGCCGATGCCCGCCCGCCGCGGACACCCGCGTACGTCTACGAGTTCGCCTGGCCCTCCAACGTGCCGGGTCTCGGCGCCTGCCACGCCCTGGAGCTCGGCTTCGTCTTCGACACCGTGGAGGTGCCCCAGGCGGCGCAGCTCGCGGGCCCGGGCGCCCCGCAGGAACTCGCCGACGCGATGCACTCGGCGTGGGTGCGGTTCGCGGTCGAGGGCGACCCGGGCTGGCAGGCCTGGGACGCCTCGCACCCGGTGCGGATCTTCGGTGCGGGCGCACCGCACACCGTACTCGGACCGCGCGACCGTGAACTGGCGCTGTGGGACGCCGAGTCGGGGCGGCCCGGTGCCCCGCTCAGCTCCCCGGAGTCCACCCCGTCGACGCGCCCGCGCCGACCCCGCCGGGTCATGGCCGTCAGGCCGAGCTCGTGGCCACCTCGTCCGCCGAGAGCCGGGGGCGGGCGATCGCTGCCCTGAGGCGCGCGGCGGCCGCGACCGGGTCGG
>LRTP01000401.1 GCA_001550305.1 Streptomyces diastatochromogenes | reverse complement strand
CCTCCGGGCTGGCGAGCTTCCGGGTCGCGCCGAGCGAGCGCCCGGCCGCCCCGTCGGCCACCCTCGCGGATGCCACGGCGACGCCTCGCGGAGTGTCCAACGGCCTGGTCGACGTCGAGGTCGCCGCGGACGGCACCCTGACCGTGACCGGCGCCGACGGCACCGTCCTGAGCGGCGTCGGCCGCCTCGTGGACGGCGGTGACCGCGGCGACAGCTACAACTACGCGCCCCCGGCACGGGACGTACTCGTGTCGGAGCCGGTGGAGACGACCGTCGACGTTCTCGAAGAGGGTCCGCTGCGCTCCCGGCTGCGGATCACCCGCGTCTACGCGTGGCCCGCCGCGCTCTGCGACGACCGCGATCTGCGCGCCGAGCGGACCGTGGCGACTCCGGTGGACACGCTCGTGGAGGTGCGCGCGGGCGAGCCGTTCGTCCGGGTCTGCACGTCGTTCCTGAACCAGTCCGCCGACCACCGGCTGCGTTTCCACGTGCCGCTGCCCGAGCCGGTATCCGTCTCCGCGTCCGCCGGTCAGTTCGCCGTGACCGAGCGCGGGCTCACCGCCGAGGGCGGCTGGGGCGAGTACCCGCTCCCGACCTTCCCGGCGAGCTCGTTCGTGTCGGCCGGACCGGCGACCGTGCTGCTCGACCACTCCAGCGAGTACGAACTCGTCGACGGCGGCACGGAACTGGCCGTCACCCTGCTGCGCGCGATCGGCTCGATCAGCGTCAACATCCACCCCCTGCGCGACGAGCCCGCGGCGAGCGAGATCCCCGCGCCGGGTGCGCAGGACCTCGGCATGCGGATCGCGAACCGCTTCGCCGTGCTGCCCTCCTCGACCGGCTGGCAGGGGGCCGACGCGGTCGCCCTCGCCGAGGAGTTCCGGGGCGACGTGCTCGTCACCCGTGGCACCGCGCCCGGCGGCGGCGACCTGCCGGACGACGCGACCGGACTCCGGGTCGACGGCGGGGACGTCCTCGTCTCCAGCGTCCGCCGCGTCACCGACGAGGAGCGCGGGTCCGGAACCGAGGTGCGGCTGGCCGCGATGAGTGACACCGGCTCGGTCGTCCGGGTGACGGGCGCGTTCACCGAGGCGACGACGGTCGACCTGCTCGGCAGACCGCTCCCCGCGGAAGCGGAAGCGGAACCGTCCGGCGACGGTCTCGAACTCGCCCTCGGCCCCTGGGAGATCCGCACCGTGGTCCTCCGCTAGCCCTCGAAGAATCTCCCCGCTGCCACCAAGAAAGTTGTGACCTCTTGCCCTCCGAGCTTTCCGCGTACGTTTCGGACCCCACACCCGGGCGCGGTGCGCTACGCCCGGCGCGCTCGTGGCTGCACTCCGACGCTCCCTCGCTCTCGCTGAACGGAGCCTGGCGTTTCCGGCTCTCACCCACGGCGTCGGTGGCACAGGACTTCGCGGCCGAAGAATTCGACGACCACGCCTGGGAGAGCATCCCGGTGCCGTCCCACTGGGTGCTGGAGGGCGACGGAGCCCACGGCCGGCCGATCTACACCAACATCCAGTTCCCGTTCCCGATCGACCCGCCCCACGTCCCGGACGAGAACCCCACCGGCGACTACCGGCGTCACTTCGCCCTACCCGCCGACTGGTCCGACGCCGAGCGGATCGTGCTGCGGTTCGACGGTGTCGAGTCGCTCTTCCGGGTCTGGGTCAACGGTGTCGACATCGGCAGCGCCGGCGGGAGCCGGCTCGCCCACGAGTTCGACGTCACGCGGGCGGTGCGTCCGGGCGACAACGTCGTCGCCGTACGGGTGCATCAGTGGTCGGCGGCCAGTTACGTCGAGGACCAGGACCAGTGGTGGCTGCCGGGCATCTTCCGCGACGTCACGCTGACCGCCCGGCCGCTCGGCGGCATCGAGGACGTCTGGCTGCGGACCGGGTTCCGCGACGGTCGCGGGTGCGTCGAGGCGGAGATCACCGCCGAGGCGTCCGCGTTCCCGGTCACCCTGCGCATCCCCGAACTCGGCGTCGAGCAGGTCTGGGCGACCGCGGCCGACGTGACGCCGGTCGACGCCGGCGAGGTGGAGCCCTGGTCGGCCGAGCGGCCCCGACTGTACGGCGCCACCGTGTCGACGGCGGCGGAGAGCATCGCGCTGCGCGTGGGCTTCCGTACGGTCGAGATCCGCGGTGACCGGTTCCTGGTCAACGGACGTCGTGTCGTGTTCCACGGGGTCAATCGCCACGAGGCGCATCCCGTGCGCGGCCGGGTCTTCGACGAGGAGCACGCCCGCGAGGACCTGGCCCGGATGAAGCGGTTCAACGTGAACGCCATCCGCACCAGCCACTACCCGCCGCATCCGCGCCTGCTCGACCTCGCCGACGAACTCGGCTTCTGGGTCGTGCTCGAATGCGACCTGGAGACCCACGGCTTCGAGAAGCTCGGCTGGGTGGGCAACCCGAGCGACGACCCGGCGTGGCGGGAGGCGTACCTCGACCGCATCCGGCGGACGGTCGAACGGGACAAGAACCACCCGAGCATCGTGATCTGGTCGCTCGGCAACGAGTCGGGTACCGGAAGCAACCTCGCCGCCATGTCGGCCTGGGTGCACGCACGGGACGCCGAACGCCCCGTGCACTACGAGGGCGACTACACCGGCGAGTACACCGACGTGTACTCCCGTATGTACGCGTCGGTGCCGGAGACCGAGCGCATCGGCACGGACGGCACGGACACGCCGCTGCTGAACTGCACCCCCGCGCAGAGCGCCCGGCAGCGGGCCAAGCCGTTCCTGCTGTGCGAGTACGCCCACGCCATGGGCAACGGGCCGGGCGCACTCGATCAGTACGAGGCGCTGGTGCACGAACATCCGCGGCTGCACGGCGGGTTCGTCTGGGAATGGCGCGACCACGGCATCCTGGCCACGGCGCCGGACGGCACTGCGTACCAGGCCTACGGAGGCGACTTCGGGGAGGTCGTGCACGACGGCAACTTCGTGATGGACGGCATGCTGCTGAGCGACGACGTCCCGACGCCCAGCCTGTACGAGTACAAGGCGGTCGTACAGCCGGTCCGTTTCGTCTTCGACGGCGACAAGGTCGCGGTGACGAACCTGCGGCACTCGGCCGACACCTCCGACCTGCGTTTTCGCTGGCGGGTCGAGCACGACGGAACGCCTGTGGACGCCGGGGACCTGGAGGTCCCGGTGGTCGCGGCGGGCGAGTCGGGTCGGGTGTCCCCCCCGCCGGTCCCGGTGGCGCCCGAGGGCGAGACATGGCTGACGATCGACGCGGTCCTGGCGACCGCCGCCCCCTGGGCCCCCCAGGGCCATGTGGTGGCCACCGTCCAGTCGGACCGTTCGCCGCGCATCCCCGTGCCCGCAGTCCGGCACCGCACGGGCTGGCGACCGGACACCGGAACGCTGACGCTCGGGGCCGCCGAGTTCGTGGACGGCCGCCTCGTGAGCCTGGCGGGCCGCGCCGTGACAGGACCACGGCTGGAGTTGTTCCGTGCCCCGACCGACAACGACGAGAGCCCGTCGGACGGTGTGGAGGAGAGCGACGCGAGTGTCCCGGGGGTGTCCAACGCCGAACTGTGGCGTCGCGACGGTCTCGACCGGCTGACCGCACGTCGTGTGTCGGTGGAGCGGCCCCACGACAAGGCGGACGCGCTGCGCACGCTCGACAAGGTCTCCGCGGCGAACTCCGCCCTGTTCGTGATGGTGGAGTCCGTCTGGTCGCTCGAAGCCGGCGAGCTCGAACTCCGGGTGGAGATCGAGCCGTCGAGGGGCTGGAGCACGGTGTGGCCACGGATCGGCATCCGCTTCGACCTGCCCGACGGCGGGGCACCCGTCGACGGCGCCGAGTGGTTCGGGCTCGGGCCGTCGGAGTCGTACCCCGACAGTCTGCGGGCGGCGCGCACCGGCCGATTCTCCTCCGGCATCGACGACCTCTCGGTCGACTACGCACGTCCCCAGGAGACCGGACACCGGTCCGGCCTGCGCCGGCTGACCCTCACGAGCACGGGCGCGAAGGTGTTCCGTGTCGAGGCCCTGCCCGACACGCACGGACGGCGGCCCGGCTTCACACTCAGCCGCCACACGCCCCAGGAACTCGCACGGGCCGGACATCCGTATGAGCTCCCCGCCTCGACGACGAGCCGACTGACCATCGACGCGGCGCAGCACGGACTCGGTTCGCGGTCGTGCGGCCCGGACGTGCGGCCCGAGTTCGCCCTGCGTCCCGAGGCCCGCACGATCAGGCTGCGCATCACGGCGGGCTGACCTCCCCGGCTCCTGACCGACGGAGCACCGAACCGCGAGGGGTACCCGTGTCGGCCGACCGCAGCACAGCGGCCGGCCGACACGGGTCTTGCGTATGAGCCACCGGCGGCGCGCATCCCCGTCAATCAGGACTGTTCACTAAATCGAACGTCACGTTCACTTCGACCGATGGGTTCGGTATAGTGAACGCATGGTTCATTCGATCGGGGTTCTTCCGGCCCGCATCCGTGTGTCTCGCACCGCGGCCCACAGGAGCCGCTGATGACGCCCCCTCCGTCCGGCCGCCGGCCGGTCAGCAGTACCGCAGCCGCGGTCGGCGCGAAGATCCGCCTGCGCCGCCAGCAGCGCGGCATGAGCGCCGCGGAGATGGCCCGGCGCGCCGGGCTGAGCAAGGCCACCTTGTCGCAACTGGAGGCCGGCAACGGCAATCCGACGATCGACACCCTGGATGCGATCGCGATCGCCCTGCGCATTCCGATCGCCGACCTGCTGGCGCGTGACGCCGACACCGGGCCGGTCTTCCGACCGGGCACGGACATCGAGCCCGGCGAGGTCTCCCGGGAACTGCTGCGGCGCATCAGCAGTGGCAACAGCCTGGAGATCTGGCGGCTGCGCATTCCGCCCGAGACGGAGCTGCCCGGCGTCCCGCACGCCACCGGCACGATCGAGCACCTGCTCATCGCCACCGGGCACGTCACCGCCGGCCCCGTCGACGCCCCGCAGGATCTGGGCCCCGGCGACATGCTCGCCTTCGCGGGGGACGCCCCGCACTTCTACCGCACCGGCGCGGAGGAAGTGGACGTCACCGTCGTCTTCGCCTCCCCCATCAGCACCTGAGACCAAGGAAGACGCCTCATGAGCGCCGCCATCGCCATCACCCCCTCCAGCCGTGCCTTCATCAGCGACAACATGGCCGGGGCGTCCCCGCAGATAGCCCAGGCCGTCGCCGACGCGGCCGCTGGACAGGTCCTGCCGTACGGCAACGACCCCTTCACCGACAGCGCCCGCCGCAGGCTCGGCGAGATCTTCGAACGGGACGTCGATCTCTTCCCGGTCTCCACCGGGTCCGCCGCCAACGGACTGAGCCTGGCCGCCCTCACCCCGCCGTGGGGCAGCGTGCTCTCCCACCCGGACAGCCACATCAACACCGACGAATGCGGCGCACCGGAGTTCTTCACCAACGGCGCCAAGCTCGTCGGTGTGCCAGGCCCCGACAGCAAGATCGACCCCGAGGCGCTGCGGGTGGCGGTGCGCCGACGGGCCGGCGACGTGCACAGCGTGCAGCCGTCCGTGGTGAGCATCAGCCAGGCCACCGAGAGCGGCAGCGTCTACACCCTGGAGGAGATCCGCGGCCTGTCCGCCATCGCCAAGGACGCGGGACTGCGCGTCCACATGGACGGCGCGCGCTTCGCCAACGCCCTCGACCATCTCGGCGCCACCCCGGCCGAGATGACCTGGAAGGCGGGCGTCGACGTCCTGTCCTTCGGCGCCACCAAGAACGGCGCGATGACCGCCGACGCGATCGTCTCCTTCGACCCCGCACTCGCCGCCGAACTCGCCTTCCGCGTCAAGCGTGCCGGCCAGCTCACCTCCAAAATGCGCTTCCAGGCGGCCCAGATCGACGCGTACCTCACCGACGGCCTGTGGCTGCGCAACGCCCGCCAGGCCAACGCGATGGCCACCCGCCTCGGCGACGGCCTCAAGTCCATCCCCGGCACCGGCCTTCTGGCCACCCCACAGGCCAACATCCTCTTCTGCCGCCTGCCCCAGCAGGTCACCGAAGGACTTCTCTCCGAGGGCTACGTGTTCTACCACGACCGCTGGGAACCGGGGATCGTCCGACTCGTCACCGCCTTCTCCCACAGCGCCGACGACATCGACCAGCTGCTCGACGCGGTCCGCCGCCACACCCGCTGACCGACGGCCGAGGAAACGTCTCGGTCACACCGGCACCACAGGCAAGGGGTAACCGCGAGGCACAGGGCCGACCCTCGGAGGAGAAAGGCCGGTCCCGGCCGCGACTCGTGGCCGCTCCAGTAGCAACGAACCTGCACGCGTGGACCAGTAGCCGTCGGTCTCGCCGAGCTCAGCTGTCGGCCGGGGTGAGGGTTTCGTGCACGACGCCGATCAGGCGCCGACCCCAGTGGCAATTCCGTGGCTCGACCGGCCTTCGGCACGGCGGGCGAGGATGACCCGTTGCTTGCCGGCGTCGCCCACGAGGCGGCGGCAGGGGTGCTCCTTCAGACCGCGTTTGAGATCTACTGGGATGCCAGCCATGCGGTGTACCACTCGCGAAAGTCTGGTCCTGGGGTGAGACCACCCCACGCGCGGTCATCGAGCCACACTTGTCTGGCATTACTCCCCGCGATGACCAGGCGGGAGAAGGTGCCGCAACCACACTCGCCGAGGACAAGTGTCCCCGCGACGGAGTAGTCAGCGTTGCCTTCCCGGCCCGGTCCCGGCCATTCGGTGGTGTGCGAACGCACTCGCCAGAAAGCCCACATGCAGACACTCTGCCCGAAGATCGTGCAGGGCTTCTTCCTCGTCTACTTCTTCTGCCAGGCCCAAGAGCCCGTAGTCCGGCCCCGCTCCACGACTGTGCTGTAGGCCCTCAATGGGAATGTCCTGCTCCGCTGTGGCGACCTGGGTACTTGCGGTTTGTCTCATTTGTGGGCCACGGCGTCGTGTCTCACCATCTTGGCCTTTCGGGGCGGTCGTGGGCTGGGCGGACTAGCCAGTGAGGCCGCTGCGGTAGGCGTGGATGACGAGTTGGACGCGGTCGCGGGCATCGAGTTTGGTCAGCAGCCGGGCGACATGGGTCTTCACCGTGCCCGCGCCGATGTACAGCCGTTCGGCGATCTCGGCGTTGGTGAGTCCTTCGGCGACGAGCAGGAGCACTTCGCGTTCACGGGTGGTGACGGACTCGGGCAGCCGCAGCGGTGTCTGACCGCGCGGTGGCTGTGCCGGCCTGTTGACGTACGCCGCGATGAGCCGTTTGGTGATGCGCGGCGCGAGCAGCGCCTCGCCCTGGGCGACGGTGCGGACGGCGGACAACAGGTCGAGGTGCGGAGCGTCCTTCAGGAGGAAGCCGCTGGCCCCGGCACGCAGTGCGCCGAAGACGTACTCGTCCAGGTCGAAGGTGGTGAGCATCAGGACACGGGCGTGGCCGGCGGCGGTGATACGGCGGGTGGCTTCGATGCCGTCCATCTCGGGCATCCGCACGTCCATCAGGACGACGTCGGGCCGGTGTTCGGCGGCGGCTGCGACGGCGTCCCGGCCCGTTGCGACGCTGCCGATCGACTCGAGGTCCGGGGCGGTGTCCACGATTCCGGCCAGGCCGATGCGGATCAGCTGCTGGTCGTCGGCGACCAGGACCCGGATGGTCACGGCCGCTCCCGCGCCGCAGCACTGGGCTGCGGCCCGTCCACGGGGATGCTGGCCCGCACCCGGAACCCGCCGGGCGCGGCCGGTCCCGCCTGCAGGATGCCGCCGTAGAGGGCGAGGCGCTCACGCATCCCGGGCAGCCCGCGCCCGGTGCGGCCCGGGGCCGGCCGGATGCTGCCGTCGTCGGTCACCGTGAGGGTCAGCTCGCAGGGTCCGTACGCGACGGTGACGTGCGCGTTGCTCGCGTCGGCGTGCTTGACCACGTTGGTCAGCGCTTCCTGGACGATCCGGTACGCGGCTGCCTCCAGCCCTGAGGGCAGGGGCCTGACGTGCCCCGTGACGGCGAGGTCGATCCGCAGGCCGGGTCGCCGGGTCCGTTCGGTGAGACGGTTCAGGTCCGCGAGTTTTGGGGCGGGGGCCAGGCCCGCGTCGTGGGTGTCGTCGTGCAGCACGCCGAGCATGCGGCGCAGCTCGACGAGGGTCTCCCGGCCGGTGGTCTCGATCGCCTCCAGCGCGCTGCGCGCGTCCTGGGGACGATCGTCGAGCACCAGACGGCCGAAGCATGCCTGGACGGAGATCACGCTCATAGAGTGGGCGATACTGTCGTGCAACTCGCGGGCGATCCGCAGCCGTTCCGCAGCCGCCTCCTGATCGGCGCGGTCGCGTTCCTGACCCACCAGCGTGTGCAGATACCGGCGCCGCTGGCCGACCGCGAAGCCCACCGCCCAGGCGACGGCGAAGAGCAGAGCGAAGGGCACCACGGCCCCGGTGTGTTCGAACCTGGGCAGGCCGGTGGACACCGCCATCGCCAGGGCCGCGGCCAGAGCGATTCCCGCGGTGCGGGCCGGGCGCAGGGACGTGACGCAGAAGAGCGCGAAGGCGAGCGGCAACCCGCCCCAGAAGATCGCCTGCGGATGCCATGGCGCCAGGCCGCACACCGCCAACGACAGGACAGCAAGAGCCTCCGGCCAATAGGGCCGGAACGACTCCGGGGCCGCATGTGTCTTCCGTTCCACGACCTGAGCCTATGCGCCTGCCGGTCATGCCCACATCGTCCGCGGGCCCTATGCCGTACGGCAGACCCGGGCCCGAAAAGACCTGCCCGCGGGCAGATGAAGCGTCCTGCCCGTCCCGGCATCGTCATGGACGTGATTCGATGCGAACACCTCACCAAACGCTTCGGCCGCAAGGTCGCCGTCGACGACCTCACCTTCGAGGTCCAGCCCGCCCGCGTGACCGGCTTCCTCGGTCCCAACGGTGCGGGGAAGTCGACCACCATCCGGGCCGTCCTCGGCCTGGACACCCCGGACGCCGGCCGCGCCCTGGTGGACGGCGTGCCCTACCGCCAGGCCGAACAGCCGCTGCGCCGCGTCGGCGCGCTCCTTGACGCCGGGGCCGTCCACCCGGGCCGTACGGCGCGGGCACATCTCGCCGCGCTCGCGGCCACCAACCACATCCGGCGCAGCCGAATCGAGGAGGTACTCGCCCTCACCGGCCTCGCCGACGTCGCCCAACGCAGGATTGGCACTTACTCGCTCGGCATGAAGCAGCGCCTGGGCATCGCCGCCGCCCTGCTCGGCGACCCGCCCGTGCTCATCTTCGACGAACCCGCCAACGGCCTGGACCCGGAGGGCATCAGGTGGATCCGGAGCCTCATGCGGTCGCTGGCCGGCGAAGGACGCACCGTCCTGGTCTCCAGCCACCTGATGAGCGAGATGGCACTCACTGTCGACCACCTTCTCGTCATCGGACGAGGACGTCTGCTCGCCGATGTCCCGATCACCGACTTCATTCCCGCCGGAGCCTCACTGGAAGACGCCTACCTCAACCTCACCGAATCCGCCGTGGAATACCGGACCGAAGGGACGGGCCACTGATGCCGACCGCACTGACAGGCGCCATGGCCTGCGAGGTCATCAAACTGCGCTCCCTCCGCTCGACCTGGATCACCGCCCTCATCGCCGTGGCATTCGGCCTGGCGCTGAGCATCATGGACGTCGCGCACACCGCCAACGCCTGGCCGCACATGACGACGGCCGACCGGGCCCAGTTCGACCCGGTGGGCGACTCACTCTCCGGCTTCGCCTTCGCCGTCCTCGCCTTCGGCGTCCTCGGCGTGCTGGGCATCAGCAGCGAGTACACCACCGGACTGATCCGCTCGACGCTGACCGCGACACCCCGGCGCGCGCTCTCCTACACCGCCAAGACCCTCGTCATCGGCGGATTCGCCCTGCTGCTGGGCGAACTGACCGCGTTCACCAGCTTCTTCATCGGACAGGCCGTCCTGGCCGAGAAGCACCTCGACGTCGGCCTGGGCACTCCAGGCGTACTTCGCGCCGTGTCCTGTGCCGGGCTCTACCTGTTCGTCGTCACCGTCGTGGGCTACGGCCTCGGGGCCGTGATCCGACACACCGCCGGAGCCATCGCCGCGCTATTCGCCCTGGTCTATCTCGGCTACGGCGCAGCCAAAGCCGTCGAAGGCTGGTCCTCCCTGCCCAGCAAGCTCATGCTGAGCAACGCCGCGGACACCCTCGGCCAGCTCCACCCACACCCCCTCCACCCGGAACGCACCCCCTCCCTCTCCTTCGCCCTCTTCGACCTCGCCCTCTACCTCGCACTCGCCCTCACCTGCGGAGCCTGGCGTTTCACTCGCGACGCCTCATAGACACTCCGCCCGACCGGCGGCAGACGCCTCCGACCCCCACGGCAGACCATCACCCAGCGGGATCCAGAGCGTGGCGGCAGCGCAGAGCAGAGCAGCACCCCGACACGTAAACGATCAAAACAGAGTGCGTCTCATCGCCCTGTCCCTTGGGCCGGACAAAGGCCATCGTCAACGAGAAAGGTACACGCGAAATGCGAACCTGCATGTGCTCAGGAAGCTTCGGTAGGTAGCAGGAAGAGTGATGCTGTGCAGCTGCTCGAAGTGTCGGATCGACTCCTCCGCCAGGGGCGCGTGAAGCCGGTACCCGTGATGAGAAGCGCCGAAGCGGCAACGTTCGGGGTCTTCCAGGGCCACTGCGGCAACACGCGAGCGCACCGCGGCGCCGTTCCAGGCCCCACCTGGGGCAGCAGCATCACTGGTCATGCCTGGACAGTACCGGCGTGCAACCTCACCTGGATCAACGGCTTGGGGCCAGGCCGCGCGGCGGGACAGCGGCGGGTGAGTCGGCGGACCATGATGCCGATCATTGCCCAGCGGATCATGGTCTCCGAGTGGCGAGGCTGGTCTCGTAGTCCCTAGCGAGGCGCCGGTGAGCGGTGAGCCACGAGAAGGTGCGTTCCACCGCCCAGCGCTTGGGTTGGACCTGGAAGCCGCGCTGGTCGGGATCCTTGCGGACGATCTCCAGCTCGCGGCCGAGGATGTGGGTGGCCCCGTCGACCAGGCGGCCGGCAGAGCCCTGGTCGGCCCAGACCTTCCGGACCTCGGGGTGGTCGAGCCTGGTCCACAACAGCGGCCGCTTCGCGCCGTCGCGGTCCTGGACGCTTGCCGCGACGACGTGGACAGCCAGGAGCAGGCCGAGGGTGTCGGTGACGATGAACCTCTTGCGGCCCTTGACCTTCTTACCCGCGTCGAAGCCCCTGGTGGCAGCGGGGACGGTATCCGTGGTGCGGACGGACTGGGAGTCGATCAGGCCCGCGCTCGGCTCCGCGTCGCGGCCGTCGGCTTCACGGACCTTGCTGCGCAGGGCGTCATGGATACGCTCGACGGCGCCGTCGTCGTGCCACCACGTGAAGTACCAGTACACCGTCGGCCACGGCGCGAAGTCTTTCGGCGACGCCATGTCCGTTGCCCCCTAGCGGTGTTACCGTCGCGCCATGTCCAAGATCGAGATTGACGCGATAGCCGCCGAGTTCTTCGGAGCCTTCGACAACCGCGACGGCAAGGCCGCGGACGTGGCCCGGATCCGCCGGCTGGTCATTCCGGGTGGTGTGATCGTGCCGACCGGGCCGAAGTACACGGTCTACACCGTGGACGAGTTCATCGAGCCGCGCGAACGCCTGCTCGCCGACGGCCGGTTGGTCGAGTTCTCGGAGTGGG
>LRTP01000400.1 GCA_001550305.1 Streptomyces diastatochromogenes | reverse complement strand
GCAGTCCGGAGGCGTGGGCGGCGGCGCCGGGGCGGTCGGACCTGCGCAGCGCGCGGGCCTGGGCCAGCCGGAGGCGGGCCAGCTGGGGCTGGGAGGAGCGGACCGGTTCGGTCGCGGTGCGGAAGTGGGACAGGGCGGTGTCCGGCTCTCCGGCGGCCAGGGCCAGCAGTCCGCGGGCCCGGGCGGTCGGCCCGATCAGCACGGTGGGCCAGCCCGCGAGGGCGATCTGCTCGCCGTCGTGGGCGGCGAGCCGCTCCCTCAGTGCCGGCAGGACCTGGCGCAGCTCGGCCTCGAATCCGCCCCGGGCGTCGAGCGCGGCGCTCACCTCGGCCAGCAGCACCAGCGTGGGCACCGCCCATCCGGAGGGCGGGAACCGGCTGAAGTCGGCGGTGTCGTGGGCGAATCCGACGAGCCGGTCCGCCCCTTCTGCGTACTGACCCGTCTCGCACAGCGCGAGGGCGAGCCCGGCCCGCCAGACGGGGAAGTAGCCGTGCCGTTCGACGGTGTCGGCCAGACCGGAGGCGAACAGGTCCGCCATCCGGCCCTGTTCGCGCAGCAGCCAGTAGGCCTGCCCGAGGCGGGTCTGGTGCAGGTTGTCGGCGGGGACGGCCAGATCGGCGGGTAATCGCTCGACGAACGTCAGCGCGTCGCCGAGGATCCAGCCCGCGGCCTTGTCGAACCGGCCGTGCCACAGGTCGAGCAGGGCGTCCAGGGTGTGCTGCTGCCAGGTGGTCAGCACGCCGCGGGTGTCCGCGGCGTGCTTGCGGTACTGGTTCGCCGTGGCCAGCGCGCTGTACACCTTGCCGGCCCGCAGCTGGTCGAGGGCGACGGCCATGAGCGCCTCGCCGCGGAAGTAGGCCGAGCCGTGCCGGGCCGCGGCGTCCCGCAGGCGTTCGGAGAGCGTCAGGGACTCGGCGGTGGACATGAAGTCGTACAGTCCCCACCGGCATTCGGTGAGCACCTCGCAGGCCACCTCGTCGTCCTTGCCGTCCACGGACAGCCTGCGCAGTGTGCTGCGCGCCAGCCGTGCGCCCTGCTCCGGGCCCGCCTGGCCGGCGGCGGTGTCCTGGCTGACCGCCATGGACAGCTTCTTCGCCAGGTGCGCGTTGAGCCTGAGGCGCAGTCCGGCGGCCTCGACGCTCCCGTCGTCACCCAGCGCTGCCAGGCTCTCCCTGATCAGCTGGAGCAGTTCGTGGTCGACCTGACCGGGGTCCGACCAGCGGCGGGCCATCCTGATGACGGCCTCCGCCCGGGCCGTGGGATCCCCCTCGGCGCTCGCGTACGCCGCGCGGTAGAGCCGGTCCGCTTCGCGCATGTCCCCGGCGGTGTGGCTGAGGTCGCCGCGCCGCAGCAGCCGGTCGAACTCGTCCCGTTGCCGGGCGGTGTCCGAACCTCCCCTGCCCGCACGGAACTTGACCAGTTTGGCCGCCCGCTCCCCCGGGCCCGGGCCGATCGTCTTCGAGATCCGCTCCGTGGACGGACCGGGAATCAGAGCGAGCAGCGCGCCCTTCGCCTCCAGCCGTTCGTCGCACAGCTGCGCGAGCTCGTGCGTGACACGTCGCTGGCCCGTCTCGATCCTGCTCAGAAAGCTGCGGCTGCAGTGCACCTCTTCGGCCAGCTCGCTCAGTGACTTACCGGCCGCCGTCCGACGTCGGCGCAACTCTGCGCCGAACGCGTTCTCTTCGATCGCGATCCTCCCAACGGCCCGCTCCCCACCCTGTGTTGCCAGAAAGCGTTGGCAACAGCCGACCGCTCCACGTCGCCGCGGAAACCCACCACTCTGTCTGTGAGCGAGCTTACAGCGAGCAAGGGTGCGAGCACCGGCGGACAGGAGCACTGGTCATGGGATCGGACGAAGCCAAGGTGGTGGCGGCCGTCGACTTCGGCACCCACGGCACCGGCTTCGCCTGGACGGTGCGAACGCCGCTCAACGACGATCCGCTGACCAGGCGGGTCCAGTTCTTCACCCGGTTCCCCGGCCGGCAGCTGGACAGCGCGAAGAACCTGACCGCGATCCTGGTGACGGACGACGGGGACACCGTCGCCTGGGGCCACGAGGCGCGCGCTCGGTGGGTCGAGGCCCTGGCGAAGCGGGAGACCGAAGGGCTCGGCTACGCCTACGCCTTCAAGACGGCCCTGAAGAGCGGCGGTTCGATGGCGGACCTGCCGATCACGGGCGGCTTCGTCGACCGCTGCGACCGCGGTCTGATACGGAAACTGGTGACCGCCTACCTCAAGGAGATCCGCGAACTGGCGACCGCGGAGATCAAGAGGATGACGTACACGGAACGAGAGGTCCGCTGGTGCATCACCGTCCCCGCGATCTGGGACGACGAGGACAAGGCGGTGCTGCGGCGGCTGGCCGTGGACGCGGGGTTCCCCGGTGATCCGGAGCGGCTGCTGCTGGCCATCGAGCCGGAGGCGGCGGCCCTGTACTGCCATCTGCGGATGCCCGACGCCGCCTCGGGTCCGCACCGGCGGCCCCGGCTGCCCCTGCACCTCCACGGCTTCCGGTCCGTGGTGGTCGACTGCGGCGGCGGCACGGTCGACATCACGGCGTACGAGTCGCACGGCGACGCCGGTCCGGCCATCGCGCTGCGCGAGATCGGCCTCGCCACCGGTGGGTGGCTGGGTTCGGAATACGTCAACCAGGCCTTCCTCGACAAGACGCTCGGCGACCGCTTCGGACCGGCGGCCTTGAAGCGGATCGAACGGGATCACCCCGGCGAGCTGCTCGAGCTGTCCGAGCAGTGGGAGCGGGCCAAGGCGACGGTGGAACTGGACCGGGAGGCGGATACGGTCGCCCATGTGCTGGACCCGGTGCGGATCGAGGTTCCGGTCACCGTGTGGGACCTCCTGGACGAGCAGGTGCGGACACGGCTGACACACGACGCCGCCGGCCTGCCACGACAGATCGTCCTGCCTCCCGAGGAGGTGGAGGGGCTGCTCGACGAGAGGGTGGACGGCATCCTGGACAAGGTCGCGGAGCAGCTCGCGACCATCGGCAGGACCAGCGGCGCGGGCGCGGAGCCGGAGACCCTGGTCCTGGTCGGCGGATTCGCCCGCTCCCCGTGGCTGTGCGAGCGGATGCGGGCCCGCTTCGGCGAGCGGCACCGCATCCTCGTCCCGCCGGACCCGGCCCTCGCCGTCCTGGAGGGCGCCGTCCACTTCGCCTACCGGCCGGACGTGTTCGTCTCCCGGCAGGCCAAGTACACCTACGGCTTCGAGACGGCCAAGCCCTTCGAGGAGGGGGTCGACTCCACGATGCGCATGTACCGCGACGACGAGGGCGACCTCCTGTGCGTCGGCCGCTTCGGTGTCGCGGTCCGGCGCATGGACAGCGTGCGGGTGAACGACGCCCACCCCTTCCGGATCGTGCCGGTCCGCGAGGACCAGGACGAGCTCGACGTACGTCTGTACCGCTCCGCGAAGGCCGATCCCCGGTACGTCGACGAGGACGGGTCCGAGGAGATCGGCCGACTCACCGTCGACCTGTCCGGCACTGTCGGCAGACCGCTGCGGGAGCGTCCGATCATGCTGCTGTTCTACTTCGGCGCCGCCGAACTCCGGGTCGAGGTGTTCGACCCCGCCACCGGGGGGACCAGCCGGGTCTCCGTCGACTTCGACCGCCTATAGCCATGGCCTGCCGCCCCGAAGGAGGAGACGTGCTGTTCAACCGCGACAAGGGCAAACGACCGCAGGAAGTGAGCATCGGGCTGGACGGCTTGGACACCCTGGAGTCACGGATCCGGAAGCTGGAGGCCGCCGCGGACGACCAGCGGGCCGCACTCGCCGCGCTCGACCCGCTGGGTGACCGGCTGATCGAGTTGAGGATGCGCCAGGAACGCGCGGAGGAACGGGCCCGGACGCTGGAGACGGCCGTCGCGGACACCCGCCGCGTGCTCGACGACCAGAGCGAGGTACTGGACCTGGTGCGGGTCACCCAGGTCGCGGAACGGGCCGATCTCACCCGTGAGGACTTTCTCGTCCACTACGAACTCGCCCAGCGGTTGCGGGCGTTGTACACCCAGCGGATGCCCGACCTGATCCAGCCTCGGCTGACGGCGGAGCGGCCCCGTGACGTCGTACGGCGCCAGGCGCAGTTGATCAGCCGGCTGTGTGTGGTGCTGTTCGGCCCCGACGAGCAGGGTGGGCTCGGCGAGCCCGACCTCGCCGAACTGGCCCGCATCGCCACCGACGCCGGGGTGGTGGGGCTCGACGCACGCCACCAGCGGCTGTTGGAGCGGGTCGGCACGGAGGCCGCCCATCTGTACCGGGCCATGACCGTCAGTGGCCATGCCAGCCACTTCGACTTCGCGGTGAAACCCGGCGCCCCGGCGGATCCGGAGGAACACGCCCTCTGGCCCTCGTGCGAGGCCGGGCGACCCGTCGCCTTCGTGGTGTGTCCGGGATACCGGGCGGCGGACCGCCGGCTGCTGGAGACCTTCGTCTACACCGAGGCCGAGGGCTGACGCCGGGGGTTTCGTTCGATGTGCTGTCCGGCCCTCGGGTCCGGGTCGGACAGAAGGATTTCGGTCCGGGGCGCGCGGGGGGCGCTCCGGCCCGGAAGGCCACAGGGCCCGAGGGGGGACCGGGTTGGGGGACCCGGGGGAAGGGGAGCGGAGTCGCCGCATCGGCTCCGCTCCCCTTCCGATGCGCGCGTCCCGGCCGCCGTTATTCGCTGGCCGGGAGCGCATCCGGTCGTTCACACTCGCGCGGTGACAAGAACGGTGAGTGCGTGGGTGACCTCGGGCGACGAGTACCTCGGGAGCGCGGGGCCCTTCGCCGTGGACGTCCCCTGGTGGTCCGAAGTGGGTCCGGTCGTGGGGTGGCTGGAGGGGCTCCTCGGGGTGCCCGTGCTGGTACTGCGTCTGCTGGACGTGCAGGGGGGCGCGGGCGGACGGGACGGTCATGTGACGTACCACGTCGAGGCGTTGGAGCGTCCGGCGAGTGGTCTGCTGGATCAACGTCGCGTCGATACCATGGTGTTGGACGGTGCGGAGACGCTCAGATCGCCGTGGGCCCGAGCGGAGGGGCTGCGCGAGCTGCTCGACTGGGCGGCCGGGGAGCTGGCTTCGGCGGGGCGGCCTGTGAGCGGTCCGGTCGTACAGCGGCGTACCTGGAATCTGTCCGGGCTCTTTCGTCTGCCCACCGCGCGCGGTCCGGTGTGGCTCAAGGCGACACCGCGCTTCGCGGCGGACGAGGCCGCCGTCATCGCCGCGTTCGCGGGGGTCGACCCGGGGCTCGTTCCCCCGCTCCTCGGCGTGGGTGAGCGGCGCGTCCTGATGGAGCACATTCCCGGTGAGGACTGCTGGGGGGCCTCGCCTGCGACGGTCGGCGCCGCGGTGGGGCGGTTCGTCGCCGCGCAGGCCGCGGTCGCCTCCGGGGGTTCGGGTGGGTGCGGCCCCGTGGCGGGGGTCCGGGACTGGCGTGCGCCGATTCTCGAGGTGGCGGTTCGTGATCTGCTCGACGGGCCCCTCGCCGAGGAGTTGACCGAGCGGGAGGTGCGGGGAGCTCGGGAGTTGGCCGGGCGGTGGGAGCTTCTGTCGGAGTGCGGTCTGCCCGACACACTGGTGCACGGTGACTTCCACCCCGGGAACTGGCGCAGCGACGGTGGGGCGCCTGTCGTGATGGACTTCGCCGATGCCTATTGGGGCAATCCGGTGCTCGACGGTCTGCGCGTCCAGGGCTTCCTTCCCGAGTCGGGTCGTGCGGCGGCCGCCCGGGACTGGGTGGCGGCCTGGAAATCCCGGGTGCCCGGCAGTGACCCGGCTCGGGCGCTCGATCTCGCCGAGCCGCTGGCCCATCTCACGTACGCCGTCCGCTATCAGGAGTTCCTGGACGGCATCGAACCCTCGGAGCGGCCCTACCACCGGGGGGATCCGGTGGACGAGGTCCGGGCGGCGTTGCGTTGCGCGTCGCTCGGGTGATCGCTGCACCGGCTGTGGGTGCGTGGGTCGGGGCCGTGGCGGTACGTCGAGCCCGTCGCCGCCGGATCAGGCGTTGCCCTGTAGGGAGCCGTTTCCAGATCCGGACGTAAGCGACGGGCTTGCGACGTACCGCCACGGTCCCTTCCGTGCGTCGGCGGGTGCGGGCAGTGGGCTGTTCAGGCTCCGGCGGGCTCCGGGTCCGGGGTCGAGGTGGTCAGGTACTCCTCCTTGATCTCCTTCGGGCCGAAGGGCCATACCTTCTCCAGGTTCGCCCAGACGACGAAGGCGACGCAGCCCAGGGCCACCCAGGCCAGGGACCATTCGATGGGGTGGCGGCCCGGGGAGTTCTTGTCGGCGTAGCCGTAGATCGTGAGCCAGCCGACGAGGGCGAGGAGGCTGGGGATCGGGTAGAGCCACATCTTGTAGGGGCGGTGGAGGGTGGGCTGGCGCTTGCGCAGGACGGAGAGGGCGACGATCTGGGCCAGGGCCTGGACGATCACCATGACGGTGGTGAGGAGTTGGATCAGGGTGGCCAGGTCGGTGTGGCGGCCGATGAGGAAGCCGATCGCCGTGATGACGCCCATGGTCGCCAGGCCCAGCATCGGGAAGCGGTGCTTGGGGTGCAGCTTGGCGTACGGGCGGAAGAAGACGCGCTCGCGGGCGGCGTCGTAGGGGACGCGCGAACCGCCGAGGAGTCCGGTGAAAACCGAGGCGAACGCGGTGATGAGGATGAGGACCGTGACCGTGTCGGCGGCTCCCTTGCCCCAGGTCTTTTCGAGGACGGCCGAGGCGACGGAGGTGGAGGCGATGTCCGTCGGATCGGTCATGCGGTTCCAGTCGATGACACCGAGCGTGCCGATCTGGAGGAGCAGGTAGATCGCCATGATGCCGAGGATGGAGAAGACGATGGAGCGGGGCAGGGTGCGGCCCGGATCCTTGATCTCGGCGCCCATGTACGCGGTGGTGTTGTAGCCCAGGTAGTCGTAGATGCCGATGGTCAGGCCCGCGGCGAAGCCGATCCAGAAGTGGCTGCTGGTCAGTTCGAAGGCGTGCGCCGGGTAGGTGAAGGCCAGATGGGGGCTGAAGTCGGTGGCCGCGGCGATGATCACCAGGAGGACCGAGGTGATCATGACCGCCCACATGACCGCCGTGATGCGGGCGATGTGTTCGATTCCGCGCCACAGGAGGAGCACCACGAGGGCGACGACGGCCAGGCCGATGAGGTCGCCCGTCGTCTTGCCCATGTCGGGGGCCAGGTAGCCGAGGTACTGGACGAAGCCGACCACCCCGGTGGACATGATCAGGGGGATGAAGAGCATGGCCGTCCAGACGAACAGGAACGGCATGAGGCGTCCTGTGCGGTACTGGAAGGCCTGGCGGAGATACACGTAACTGCCGCCGGAGCCGGGCATGGACGCGCCCAGTTCGGCCCAGATCAGGCCGTCCGCGAGGGCCAGCAGCGCGCCCGCGACGAAGCCGATGATCGCCTGCGGGCCGCCGAACGCGGCGACCATCAGCGGGATCGTCACGAACGGGCCGATGCCGCACATCTGGCTCATGTTGATGGCGGTGGCCTGGAACAGGCCGACGCGGCGGACGAAACCGCCGGTGGGTGGCGGGCTACCGGACATAGGGGTCTCCTGATATCGGGACGCGGGGAGGCGGGCTCCCCTTCGGCCGGCCCGGCGAGGCTGACTGGGCGATAAAGTTAAGGAGACTTACTAGATGCGTCAAGAGGGTGTCAGGCATGCGTGAGAATGGTGCGATGCCCGCCAGCGACGCCATAGCGCAGCCCGAACAGCCCTGGAACCGGCAGCGGCTGCGCAGTACCAACGAGCGGCTGCTGCTCGACCGGCTGCGCACGGGCGGCGCCGCCTCACGGGCTCAGCTCGCACGGGAGACGGGGCTGTCCAAGCCGACGGTCTCCAGCGCGCTCGCGGCCCTGGAGGAAGCGGGGCTGGTGCGTGAGGCGGGCACGCACGCACCCGAGCGCGGCCGGGTGGCGGTGCTCTACGCCCCGGATCCCGCGGCCGGGTACGCGCTCGGCATCGACATCGGGCGCAGCTGGCTGCGGGTGGCGGTCGCCGATCTGGACGGCGGCGTGGTCGCACGCGCCGATGTGCGCAATCGGGCGCGCAGTTCGGGTGCCATGGCCGACCTCGTCGTCTCCACCGCCCGTCAGGTCGTCGCCAACTCCGGCCTGGGAGCACACGAGGTGGCGCACGCGGTGGTGGGCACGCCGGGCGTGTACGACGAGGAACGGCGTCGGGTGCGGTATGCGATGCATCTGCCGGGGTGGGGCCGCGCGGGTCTGTTCGACCGGATGCGCCAGGAGCTGGGCATCCCGCTGGAGGTGCACAACGACGCGAACCTCGCGGCGCTCGGCGAGTACACGTACGGCGTCGGCGCGGGCAGCCGGCTGTTCGCGTACATCCTGATCGGCACCGGTCTCGGCATGGGTGTGGTGAGCGAGGGACGGCTGTTCACGGGGGCGCGCGGCGGGGCCGGGGAGATCGGGTTCCTGCCGTGGCCGGGGCTGCAGAAGCCGGAGAAGCTGGAGGACGCGGTGTCGGGGGAGGCCGTCGTCGAGGCCGCGCGGCAGTTCGGCATGACCGGCCAGCTCACGGCCAAGGCCGTGTTCGACGCGGCGCGCGCGGGGGACTCCGCCGCGGTGCGCGCGGTACGGCTGGAGGGTGAGCGGATCGCCTACACGGTGGCCGCGGCCGCCGCGGTGCTCGATCCCGATCTGGTGGTGCTCGGCGGCGGCGTGGGCCACAGCATCGACCTGCTGCTGCGGCCCGTGCGCGAGACCCTGCGTACGCTCACGCCGCTGCGTCCGAAGATCGTGCCGAGTCGGCTGGGCGAGGACGCGGTTCTGCTGGGCGCGGTGGCGACGGCCCTCGGGACCGCGAGGGACGTGGTGTTCGAGCGACGCTCGGCGTCCTGAGCGGGGCACTCGCCTTCGGTGATTGACACGGATTGCTCGGCCGCCTAGCTTGTGCGCCAGTTAGTAAAGTTTCCTAACTTGCAGGCCCGGCTCGCACCTCCCTGCTCCCGCCCCTCCCCTCCCTTGCTCCTGCCTCACTGTGCCGACATGCAGTCTCGTAGCGCGGATGCTCCCCACCCCCAAGGAGACCACCGTGTTCCATCACCCTGCCCCAAAACGGCGTTCCGCCACGGCCGCCGTCGCCCTGTGCCTCCTGTGCACCCTCTCGACCAGCGCGTGGGCCGGGTCCCGGAGCGCGGGACCCGACGCGGCCGCACGCGTGCCGGTCACCCCGGTGCCCGCCACCGCGGGCAGCACCACCGCGCTGTCCGGGTACGCGATCCAGTCGACGGCCAAGGTCACGGACGCGGCGTCCGACGTCTCGAGCCCGGGCTATCCGGCGAGCGGCTGGTACCCCGCGGGTTCCCGCTCCACCGTCCTCGCGGCGCTGCTCGCGGACGGGAAGTACGCCGACCCGTTCTTCTCGACCAACCAGCAGAAGATCCCCAAGGCCGACTTCCAGGTCCCCTGGTGGTACCGCTCGGACTTCACGGTCGCCGACACCACCGAGCGCAGCTACCTGGACTTCAGCGGCGTGATCTCGGCGGCCGACGTCTACGTCAACGGCAGGCAGGTCGCCACCGCCGCCGATGTCGTGGGCGCCTACACACGGCACGAACTCGACATCACCTCGCTGGTGCGGTCGGGCACGAACACGGTGGCCTTCCGCATCCGGCCCAACACGCCCAACAAGAACCTGACCATGGGCTGGTTGGACTGGCTCCAGCCCCCGCCCGACCAGAACATGGGCATCGTGCGTGACGTTCTCGTCCGCCGGGGCGGTCCGGTCGCACTGCGCGACGCACACGTCGTCACCGAGCTCGCCGTCCCCTCGCTCGCCTCCGCGGACCTGACGGTCAAGGCACAGGCCCGCAACGAGACGAGCGCTCCTGTCACGGCGACGGTGTCCGGCAGCATCGGCCCGGACGCCTCCTTCAGCAAAACCGTCTCCCTCGCCGCGCACGAGACGAAGACCGTCACCTTCTCCCCCACCGACACCCCCGGCCTGCGGCTGAGCGCACCGAAGGTGTGGTGGCCCGCGGGCATGGGCGGACAGCCGCTGTACGGCCTCGACCTGACGGCTTCCGTCGGCGGCAGCGCCTCGGACACCGCGCACGAGCACTTCGGCATCCGCGAGGTGAAGGCGCCCCTCAACTCCGACGGCGCCCGGCAGTACAGCGTCAACGGCCGCAGGCTGCTCGTCAAGGGCGGCGGCTGGTCCCCGGACGAGTTCCTGCGCTGGGACCGGAGGTATGTCGAGGACCGGCTGAAGTACGCGCTCGACCTCGGCCTCAACACCATCCGCCTCGAGGGCCACCTCGAGCCGGACGAGTTCTTCGACCTCGCCGACCGGTACGGCATCCTCACGCTGCCCGGCTGGGAATGCTGCGACAAATGGGAGGGGAACGTCAACGGCAGCGAGGCCGGCGACCAGTGGACCGCGGCCGACTACCCCGTCGCCAAGGCGTCGATGGCCGCCGAGGCCGCCCGGCTGCGCGACCACCCGAGCGTCGTCTCCTTCCTCATCGGCAGCGACTTCGCGCCGGACGCGACGATCGAGAAGAACTACCTCGACGCGCTGGACGCCGCCGACTGGCCGAACCCCGTGGTCGCCGCCGCCTCCGACAAGTCCTCTCCGATCAGCGGCAGTTCGGGCATGAAGATGACCGGTCCCTACGACTGGATCCCGCCGAACTACTGGTACGCCAAGCGCGAGGGCGGCGCCACCGGCTTCAACTCCGAGACCAGCGCGGGCCCCGACATCCCCACCCTCGACACCCTGCGTCGCATGATGTCACCCGCCGAGCTGGACACCCTGTGGAAGAGCCCGACCACCAAGCAGTACCACCGCTCACCGTCGTCGACCTTCGGCACGCTCAAGCTGTACGACGACGCGCTCGCGGGACGGTACGGAGCGCCGAGCGGCCTGACCGACTACGTACGCAAGGCACAGCTCGCCCAGTACGAGAACGTACGCGCGCAGTACGAGGCGTACGGGCGCAACGCCACCGACTCCGCCCAGCCCGCGACCGGGGTCGTCTACTGGATGTTCAACAGCGGATGGACCTCGCTGCACTGGCAGTTGATGGACCGATACCTCGACCAGGGCGGTGCCTACTTCGGGGCCCGGAAGGCGAACGAGCCGCTGCACATCCAGTACTCCTACGACACCCGTTCGATCATCGTCGTGAACAACCGGCACGCCTCCGCGTCCGGACTCACGGCCCGGGTCACGCTCTTCAACCCCGACGGCACGCAGAAGTACGACAGGACGGCGACCGGGGTGGACGTGGACGGGGACGGTGCCCACAGCACCCCCCTCACCGTGCCGTCCTCCGTGAGCGGCCTGTCGACGACCTACCTGGCACGCCTCGTCCTCACCGACGCCGAGGGCAAGGAGGTCAGCCGCAACGTCTACTGGCTGTCCACCAAGTCCGACACCCTCGACTGGGCCAGGACCGACTGGTACTACACGCCGACGACGAGCTACGCGGACCTCAAGGGGCTCAACTCCATGGCACGGGTGCCGGTTTCGGCGACGGCCACGACCTCGGCCGGCACGGACGGCGCGTCCACGACGACGGTCACGCTACGGAACACCGGGACCGGGAAGACTCCGTCCCTGCTGACCGACGTGCACCTCGTGGACGCCGCAGGCAAGCCCGTCCTGCCCGTTCGGTGGTCCGACAACCAGGTCAGCCTGTGGCCCGGCGAGTCCACGACGCTCACCGCCACCTACCGGACGACCGACCTGCATGGTTCGGCCCCCCGGGTTCGGGTCTCGGGATGGAACACACCGGAGACGACCGTCCCGGCGGCCGGCACCCGATCCAACCGGCACGGCGGGTGACAGTGGCCCACATGTTTCACGCCTTGTGACGAAGAACGTGCCGAACGCTGGTGAGTGAGAGGGCGGGGCCGTTTCCGGGCCCGCCCTCTCGCTCGTTCGTGCTCAGCTCACGTTGAGCGCCGTGTCGTCGAGGACGAACGACGTCTGCAGGGTGGAGCCCTCGGTGCCGGTGAACTTGACGGTGACCGTCTGCCCGGCGTAGCTGGACAGGTCGAAACTGCGCACCGTGTAGCCCGACGCGGCGTTCAGGTTCGAGTACGTGGCGAGCGTCGACAGGACCGTGCCGCTGCTGTTGAGCACCTGGGCCTTGAGGGTGTCGTAGGCCGTGGTGGTGGTCGTCTCGGCCGTGTCCACGTGGAGATAGAAGTTCAGGGTGGCCGCGCAGCCGGACGGGATGGTGACCGACTGGGAGAGCGTGTCCGTGTTGGCCGAGCCGTAGCCGTTCAGCCAGGCCTTGTAGGAGCCCGTACGGGCGGCCTCGCCGGAGCTGTTGGTGATGACACCGCTGGTCGCGGTCCAGGACGTGTTGCCGGACTCGAAGCCGGGGTTGGCGAGCAGTTGGGCGGCCGTGCAGGTACCGCCGCCCCCTCCACCGCCACCGCCGCTGCTGCTGCCGCCCGCGAGCCACTCGGTGGCGTTCAGGGCGAGGGCGGCGTTGGTGGCGCCGGTGTCGTTCCAGCCGTCGTAGAGGGTGTTGCCGGACTGGCCGGTGCCGTCGTCGATCGGTGAGCTGTCGCCCCAGAACGCCACTCGGCCGCTGCCGAAGGTGCTGGTGGCGAAGAAGGCCCCGGTGTTGCCCGAGTAACCGGAGCGGTAGAGCAGGCCCTTGACCGCCGAGTTGTCGGCGGGGTTCAGCGTGGCCGTCGTACCGTTGGCGATGAGGCTCTTGGTGACGGTGCCGAACGAGCCGTGCAGGACGGCGTTGGTGCTGTCGCTGATCGCCGCCGGGTGGCCCGAGCTGATGTTCAGCGAGTCGACGGAGAAGCCGAACGGGTCGGTGGAGTCGACGCTGTTGTTGGTCATCAGGTCGTTGAGGATCTTCACCGCGTCGTAGCCGTCGTTGTTGCGGTCGGCGCCGGTGTGGTCGGAGATCATGAACAGACCGCCGCCGTTCTTCACGAACGTCATGATCGCGGTCTTCTCGGCCGTGGTGAAGAGCGTGTTGGGCTCGGGCAGCACCAGCGTGTCGAAGTTCGACAGGTCGGTGGCCGAGGTACCGCCGTACGTCAGCTTGGAGCCCGAAGGCAGCGTGTCCAGGCTGTAGTCGCCGGTCTTCTGCAGGGCCACGCCCCACGAGGAGAGCGCGCCGGTCCAGTCGGTCTCGGAGGACGGCGAGGAGTCCTCGCTCAGCGGGTTCGGCTGGCTGGTGGAGATGATCCAGTCGGCGTTGCCCGCCGTCTCGGCGTGGCCGTTGTCGAACAGGACGCGATGGGTGGTGGCCGCGTGCGCGGGGGCGGCGGTGGTCGTCTGGAGCGCGGCTCCCGTGAGCAGCACGCCGAGCGCGGTGAGGGCGACGGCGAGTCTGTGGCGGGGCCTTGTGGGGGTGAGCATCCGGCATTCCTCCATGGGTGGGGGCGGGGGAAGAGGCGGTGCGGGGCGCCGATCTGCGCGCGTAGAACGGCCGTTGAACGACTGCCGTTCGACACAACGGTGGACAGTACCGACATGATCAAGGCCGCCGGGAGACCCTGCCGCGACTTATCATCAACCTCTTACCCTGCGCCACAACCGGCTTGGGATTCGGGCCGGTTGACGGCTCGCGCGGTGGTTGACCGCGGCAGGTGGCCGCCGATCCGTCAGGACGCGTCGACCAGCCAGGGCCTGACCTGCCTGCGCGCCTCATGCAGCCGGGACTTGAGCGTGCCGAGCGGAATGCCGACACGCTCGGCGACCTCGGCGTACTCCAGCTGGCAGATGTCCCGGTAGACCAACGGCGCCACCAGATGCGGGTGTTCGCGCTCCAGGCGCTCCAGCGCCTCCAGGAGGTCGATGCGGGATCCGGCGATCACGCTCGTGGTACGCGGGTCGACGTGCTGCGAGGCGTCGATGACGTCCGGCTGCTCGGCGGCCCGCCGCTTCAGCTCGCGGTACTTCTGACGGGCGCAGTTGGCGACGACCGTGTAGAGCCAGGTACTGAACCGGCTGCGCCCCTCGAATGAGGTGATCTTCCGCGCCACCTGGAGGAGGACGTCCTGCGCAGCCTCCTCGGCGTCCTCGCGACAGGGCAGGAAGCGCCCGCAGCGCCGCACGACCTCCGGCCAAATCCCCTGGAGCAGCAGATCAAGGGCCGCCGGATCACCCGAGGCCGCGCGCAGCGCGAGCTCCTCGGTCGCCGCCGCGTCCTGCACTGGGTGCTCCCCTCGATGTCGATCAGAGGCCAGGCATCATAGTTGCACGCACTCGGCGTCGTTCGGCGCGCCCCAGTGGGCTGGGGGCTCCCTCCGTCCTGCTCCGTCGGACAGCCCGGAGGTCGCGCCCCTTCCCGGTTCCGCCGGGGAGGCGGGGTGAAAGGGGATGGACACCGCCGTCGGCATGCTCCTTCGGGGCCTGGGCGTTCTCCGTCGGGCTCCTCCTGGCAGCCTGCGTCGGGTGCTTACGAAGTCCGCCATAAAGCCTTCATCTGCGACGACACTGGGCTACCGAGGAAGAACGCCCTCCACATGGTGCCGCGTGCTCGGCGGCCGACGTGACCGGTAGGCTTCAACAGCCCGACCGTTGCCAGGAGCAGCAACCCCTCTAGGGACAGCGGCCACAGCGCCGTGCTCGTGGCATCCGCCCCGCCCTGGAGAGCAAATGCCCGCTGGTGAACAGATGCCAGGCCATCCCGACCGTGGTCGAACCCACCGGCTCACAGGCGTTGCGACGGGTTGTTCATGGTGAGGGGTCCCCTCGATCGGATCGGCCGCTACCGTCTGGACCGGCGTCTCGGCGCGGGTGGCTTCGGCGTGGTGTGGCTGGCCCACGACGAGGTGCTCGAGGCCGTCGTCGCCCTGAAGGTGCTGTCCGACAACTGGGCCGACCACCTCGACGTCCGCGAACGTTTCCTCTCCGAGGCCCGGCTGCTGCGCAAGGCCGACTCGAACCGGGTCGTCCAGGTCTACGACATCGGTGAACTACCCGACGGCAGACCCTACTTCGTCATGGAGTACGCCGACGGAGGCACCCTCGACGACCGGATCGAGGCCGGGCCGCTGCCCATCGCCGAGGCATTGCGCCTGACGGCCCTCGCGGCACGGGCCGCGGCCGCGCTGCACGAGGCCGGGATCGTGCACCGCGACATCAAGCCGTCCAACGTACTGCTGCGCACCTCCACCGGCGGCGCCGACCGCGTCCTGCTCGCCGACCTCGGGCTCGCCAAGAGCCTGGCGCAGGCCTCCGGACTGACGATGGCGGCCGGTTCCGCGGGCTACACCCCGCCCGAGCAGGCCCAGCCCGGTTCGGGCATCGACGCGCGGGCCGACGTGTACAGCCTCGGTGCTCTGGGCTACCACCTGGTCACGGGGTCGGTCCCCGGACCGCCCGGCAAGGTCGTACGACCCGAACGGCTGCGTACGGATCTGGCCCCGGACGTGCAGCGGGCGCTGCTACGCGCCATGGAACCCGACCGCGAGCGGCGCTGGCCGACGGCGTTGAGCCTGGCCGTGGAGTTGGAACGGCTGGCCGAACAGGTGTCGATGGGGGCGGTCCGCGTGCCCCGGCGCCGTCGGCGGACCGTGCTGGTGGCCGTGGCCGCCGCGGTCGTGATCGGCGCGGCCGGTGTGACCACCGCGCTCGTGACCCGAGGGTCCGACGCCCCGTCCGTGACGGTCGAGGACGCCTCCGGACAGGTCTCGGTCGAGGTTCCGGGCGGGTGGGGCCGCCAACTGCGCGACTCCGGGTGGAATCCGCGGACCCTGGGCCTGTCGGACACGCACGAACCGGGTCTCGCCGTCGCGGACGACCTGGCGAAGTGGCAGGACCTGAGCTCGGGCGTGGACGGGGTGTTCGTCGGCCTGAGCGCACACGGCGACGTGCGCGGCAGGGTCGGGGCGATCGCCCACACCGACTGCCACTACGAGGGCAGCCGCACCTATACGGGCACGCGCTGGCACGGGGTGATCCGTACCTGGAACGCCTGTCCGGGCAGCCATGGCTCACTCACGGAGGCGGGGCTCACCGCGGCGGGCGGGAACCAGCAGCCACAGCTGTACGTCCAGATCCGCCAAACCGCCGGCAACGCCGCGACGACCGACCGCGTACTCGGCTCCATACGGGCCGGAGGCTGATGAGCCGGAGGTTGACCAGCCAGAGGTTGACCAGCGGGAGGCTGACCAGCGGGAAACTGACGAGCGACGCCGGGGCCCGCGGGCGCCGGATCACGATCCCCGTTCCGGGACCCGCGGAAATCGCGGGTCCGGTCCGCGAACTTTTTCACGCGCCCGAGCATCGGACACTGATGACGGAGCACAGAGCGCCGTCCGCACGCCGAGTCAGGGCGCGTGCGGTGAATTCCAAGGAGTGTTGACATGGCGACCTTCCGGCCCGGCGACGCGGTTCCCGTCCGCCGCCCGTCCACCCCCACCCACAGGGCAGCGCTGGTCGCAGGTGTCGCGCTGCTCGGCCTGCTCACGGCCTGCGGCACCGACCACGGCACCGCCAGTCCTCCGCAGAAGCTCTCCGGCACGGCCGAGCCGGCCTCCGGCGACAAGACCACGGACGCCACCGGAACGGGCGCCGCCCCGACCGGCTCCCTCACACCGTCGGCAGCTGCCTCGAACTCGTCGTCGAGCTCGAACTCGTCCTCGACCGGGAGCGGCTCGTCCGGCGGTACCCGATGCCACACCTCGGAGCTGCGCGCGACGGTCGGCGCCAACAATCCGGGCGCCGGTCAGGAGAACTTCCCCGTCGTCCTCACCAACACCTCCCACCGCACCTGCACCCTGCGTGGCTTCCCCGGGGCGGCGTTCGTCGACGCGTCGGGCAAGCAGCTCGGGCCAGACCCGAGGCGCTCCGCCGATACGCCGACGACGGTCACGCTGACGCCGGGGCGGAGCGCGTGGGCGGGGCTGACGTTCTCCAATCCGGGCATCAGCGGGGCGAAGACGGCGACGCCCGCCTCGCTGATCGTCACGCCGCCCGACGAGCGGGACCCGCTCAAGGTCACGTGGAAGGGCGGCGAGGTACCCGTGTCGGGGAACGCCTCTTCCGTGTCCCTGACCGTCGTCCGCGCCGGCAACGGCGCCTGACCCCAGCCCACGTCACCGACCCCGCCACCCACCCCGCTCCCCCGCCCCGCCGTCCGCCCCGCGGATCGGCGGGGTTTGTCACGGAACAGCAACACGTGCCGATCCCGGCGACCTTTCCCGACGATCCACGCATCACACCGTTTGACGCACCCCGCAGAGCGGCGCGTCACAGGAACGGAAGCTCCCGCCCACGGGCGGGAGCCGGATCGAGAAACTTCGGGGGTTCATCATGACCGGCATCTCACGCAGGCGTCTGCTGACCGCGACGGCAACCGCGGGCGCGCTGGGCGGCCTGGGCGCGCTCACCGCCTGCTCGGCGAACGACTGGTCCGTGGGCAGCAGCGCCGAGGGGGACACGAGCGGCAAGTCCCCCAAGCCGAAGCTGATCGGCGACGGCTCCACCGCCGACACGGGGGCCCAGCCCAAGCAGCCGAAGGCCGAACGGCTGAAGCCGGGCGAGCGCCCGCCGCAGTTCGTGGTCTTCTCCTGGGACGGCGCGGGCGAGCTCAGCAACAAGCTGTTCTCCCGCTTCCGCAAGGTCGCCGCCGACCACGGCGCCTCGATGACGTTCTTCCTCAGCGGCATCTACACACTGCCCGAGTCGAAGAAGCACCTCTACAGCCCGCCTCAGCACCCCGTGGGCGCCTCCGCGATCGGCTACCTCTCCGACCGACACATCCACTCCACGATCCAGCAGATCCGGTCCGCCTGGCTGGAGGGCCACGAGATCGGCACCCACTTCAACGGCCACTTCTGCGGCGCGGACGGGGTGCGGCGCTGGTCCCCCGCCGAGTGGCGCAGCGAGATCGCGCAGGCGAAGAAGTTCGTCACCGAGTGGAAGACCAACACCGGCTTCACCGACCTCGAACCGTTCCCCTTCGACTACGAGAAGGAGCTGATCGGCGGCCGAGCCCCGTGTCTTGAGGGCCAGTCCAACCTGCTGCCGACCGCCGCCTCCCTCGGCTGGAAGTACGACGCCAGCAGCCCCGGCGGCCTGCAGATGTGGCCCGGCAAGGTCCAGGGCGGCAGGATCTGGGACTTCCCGCTGCAGTCCATACCCTTCCCGGGTCACTCCTTCCAGGTCCTGTCGATGGACTACAACCTGATGGCCAACCAGTCCCACGCCAACCCGCTCGGGGACAAGTCCATGTACGACGCCTGGCGTGCCCAGGCCCGCGACAGCTACCTCGCCGGCTTCCGCCGCGCCTACGAGAGCAACCGCGCCCCCTTCTTCATCGGCAACCACTTCGAACGCTGGAACGGGGGGATATACATGGACGCGGTCGAGCAGGCCATCGAGCAGATCGCCGGGCACGACGACGTACGCCTGGTCTCCTTCCGCCAGCTCGTCCAGTGGCTGGAGGCCCAGGACCCGGCCGTACTGCGCAAGCTGCGCACCCTCAACCCGGGACAGTCGCCCCTCGGCGGCTGGTCGGAGTTCCTGGGCACGGCGGCCTCGCAGTCGGCCACGGCGAGTTCCTGACGACTCCGACACCGACCACCACCACGAACACGAACACGACCGCGGCCAGGCGCGCGTGGCCCGGCCGCGGTCGGTGTGTGACGTACAGGACGGGTCAGCGATGGCCGCCCTGGCCGCCGCCGTGTCCGTAACCGCCGTATCCCCCGTAACCCCCGTAACCCCCGTACCCATAGCCGCCATAGCCGCCGTAACCATCTCCGTAGCCGTACCCGTACCCGGGTGCGCCGTACTGTCCGCCCGGAGGCGCGCAGTAGTAGTACGGGGAGCAGCTGTGGGCGGGTGTCGAGGGCGCGGGTGTCGAGGGCTCGGCCGAGGGCCGGGGCGACGACTTGGGCACGGTCGGCGACGGTGACCTCGACGGCTGGGTAGAGGCCTGACCCGACGATGTCTTCGTCTGCCCGGCGGAGTCCCAGTTGACCGCCTCCATCTGGAGCGAGGGCGACGAGGTGTCCATCGTCCAGTGCTGGTCGGACTCCTCCGCCCGGACCTTGAGGACCACGGACGCCTCGCCCTTGGTGGAGGCGGGGGTGAGGGCCAGGTCCTGGTTCCAGCGGGGCACCACCGTGCCCTGGAGGGTGAAGTCGTAGCGCACGTTCTTGGTGCCCGGTTGCGACTCGCCGGTGCAGGGCGCGAGTTGGACCGAGTAGCCGAGGTGGGAGTCGAGGCAGAGGTCGGGGGCGGCCAGGTCGCGCAGCAGTCCGTCGTCCTCGTACGACCACTCCTGGCTCGCCGCCGAGGAGCAGGGCGTGAGCGTGGTCTCCACGCCCTTCGCCGGCTTCTTGCCCACGATGCCGATGCACAGCCCGGTCTCGGTGTTGCGCAGCCGGCCGCGCACGCCGCCCTTCGACGTGTCGCCGGTGCCTATCCAGGACGGGTTCGATCCGGGCGCCTTGGCCGTGCCCGAACTGGGCGAACCCGAGGGTCCGGCGCCGTCGGCCGTGCCGGGCGCGCCGTCCGAGCTCTGGGTGACCCACAGGACCAGCGGGACCAGGATCATTCCGCTCACGGTCAGCGCGGCCAGCGCGATGTTGTTGCGACGCGGGGCGCGGCGGGAGGAGCGCCGGGGCGCCTTGTGTGTCGGCGGGCGGGAGTCACCGGAAGCGCGGCTGCGCGGCGCGGGGCGCGGGGGCTCGCCCGGAACGAGGGGCGCGTGGCTGGGAAGGGGAGGGATTCTGTGCGCGGCCGGGACGTCCGTCACTTCCACGATCGCGTCGACGCGTCCGGGGCGGGAGTCGAGGTAGGCCGCGGCGCCCCAGCCGAGCAGGGCCTCGGCCAGGGGGAGCGCGAGGTCGCCGTTGAACCGGCTCAGCTGGTCGGCGGTGTGACGGCAGTGCCGGCAGCGGCCCATGTGCCTGCTCAGGTCGGCGTCGAGGTCGAGGCCGCCGCGGCGCAGGGACACATCGAGCATCCGGTGGAAGCGGCGGCACTCCTCCTCCGGTGCCAGTTCGCGGTGGATTTCCAGGCAGCCCTCGCGCAGGCGTTCCCGGGCCCGCCGCAGTTCCACCAGGGCGTCGTCGTCGCCGATTCCCAACAGCCCTGCCGGCACGGCGAGTTGCTCGGCCTCGACCTCGGTGTGCCACAGCAGACAGCGGGCGGGCTCGGGAAGCCGCTGGAACGCGCGGGACAACTGCCGCCTGTTCTCCGGCGGCAGAAGCCGCGCCATGACCCGGTCACGGCTGTCGGAATCGGCCAGCAATTCGGGATGAAGCATCTCCCGCCGTTGGTCTCCGAGCCATTCGGCGGTCATACGCCGTACGGTGACCAGCAACTGCGGCCGCCAGGCGGCCGTCGGCCCGGTCTGCCGCAGCGATTCACCGAACAGCCGGGTGAAAGCGGCCGTGGTGAGCATTCCGGCGGGACGCACACCGTTGGTGCACAGGCGCGCGTAGGCGAAGACCGCTTCCCAGTGGCGGTCGAGGAGTTCCCCGACGGGTTGGTGCGCGGGCGTGTTCCCCGAGCTCTTCTTCAGGTCCGCCGCGAGCCGCTCATCCGAAACCTCGAACAAGCGACCGGGCGTTGGGGAATGAGACACCGCTGCGTCATTCACGTCCGCTTTCCTCCCAAAGGTAACGCAGGAATTAGTCCATACCAATGGGTATGTAGCCCGCCCGCCGAAGCGGAGGGACTACCCATGGGGGGGTTGTTACCGCAATCGCCCTCTCCGACAGCTCTTTTGAAGCGAGGGGCGCGCGGGCACACCGTGCGCGTACAGAAGGAAGCGAATTGTCTGCACGCCAACAAGGCACACCTTTACACAGTGCGCCGAGCCGAAACAAGAGATCTCGTCACCTTCCCTTTACCATCACGCGCGGACGGATTGACCAAACGTCAGCCGAGGCCTCCACAAAAGAAATTCAGAATCCCCTACAACCATCGGCGAGCGGTCATACGCGAGCCTCCGACCAGCCCCCCGAAGAGCGGAAGGGCCTTCACCGACCCGTTGACGACCTGGCATGCCCATGCAATGCTCCCCATTGGGAGCGCTCCCATTCCCCGTCGTCCACCTCGCGTGGCCGCGGCCCAGGATTCACCTCACCGCTGGGAGCCGCTCATGTCCGCTTTCCCGTTGCCCCGCCGCCGCCAAAGGCACGTGACGACCGCCTTGTTGGCGGGGGCATTACTCGTCGGCGGCCTCGTGACCGCCCCCTCCGCGACGGGGCTTGCCACCGCCGCCACGGCGACAACCGCCGTACGGGTCAACCAAGTCGGCTATCTGCCGGACGGCCCCAAGCGGGCGACCGTGGTCACCTCCGCCGCGGGGCCGCTCACCTGGCGACTGCGCACCGCCTCGGGCAGGGTGGTCGCCTCGGGGTCGACCGTCGGCCGGGGCACGGACGCGGCCTCCGGGCAGCCGACCCAGGTCGCCGACTTCTCCTCGTACGGACGGATCGGTTCGGGTTACGTCCTGACGGTCGACGGAACGGTCAGCGATCCCTTCGACATTCGCGCGGATCTCTACGACGGGCTGCGCTCCGACGCGCTGGCCTTCTTCTATCACCAGCGCAGCGGGATACCGATCGAAGCCTCCCTGGTGGGTTCCGCCTATGCGCGGCCCGCCGGACATCTCGGAGCCGCACCCAATCAGGGCGACACGAACGTGCCCTGTCAGTCCGGGGTGTGCGACTACACGCAGGACGTCAGGGGCGGCTGGTACGACGCGGGCGACCAGGGCAAGTACGTCGTGAACGGCGGCATTTCCACCTGGCTGCTCGTCAATTCCTTCGAACGGGCGAAGAGAGCGGGCACCGCGTCCGCGCTCGGCGACTCGACGCTGCGCGTTCCCGAGCGCGGCAACGGCGTACCCGACGTCCTGGACGAGGCGCGCTGGGAGCTCGACTTCCTGATGCGGATGCAGGTCCCGGACGGCAGACCGTACGCGGGAATGGCGTTCCACAAAGTCCACGACGCCGCCTGGACCGGGCTGCCGACCCGGCCCGAGCAGGACGCCCAGCGGCGTGAGCTCCACCCGCCGTCCACCGCCGCCACCCTCAACCTGGCGGCGACGGCGGCCCAGTGCGCCCGTGTCTTCCGGCCCTACGACACCGCGTTCGCGAACCGTTGCCTGACCGCCGCCCGCAAGGCCTGGACGGCGGCGCGGGCCAACCCGGCGATGTACGCGCCGGATGCGGACAGCACCGGCGGCGGGGCCTATGGCGACACCCAGGTCACCGACGAGTTCTACTGGGCGGCCGCCGAGTTGTACGCCACGACCGGCGAGCGCGCCTACCGGGACGCGGTGACCTCCTCGCCCTGGCACACCGCCGCGAACGCCTTCACGTCCGGCGGCTTCAGCTGGGCCGACACCGCCGCGCTGGGCAGGCTGACCCTGGCGACCGTACGCACCGGGCTGCCCGCGGCCGACCTCCGGCGGGTGCGCGCCTCGGTGACCGTCGCGGCGGACGGCTATCTGTCCACCATGGCCGGGCAGGGATACGCCGTCCCGATCCCCGCCACCGGGTACGTCTGGGGCTCCAACAGCGCGGTCACCGACAACGCGATCGTCATGGCCACCGCCCAGGAACTGACCGGGGACCCGCGCTACCGCGCCGGAGTGCTGGAGTCGATGGACTACCTGCTGGGCCGCAACGCCCTGGGCCGGTCGTACGTGACCGGATACGGGGAGCGGTACTCCGACAACCAGCATCACCGCTTCTGGGCGCACCAGTACGACCCCTCGCTGCCGCACCCGCCGGCGGGCTCCCTCGCGGGCGGGCCCAACAGCGGGCTGCAGGACCCGGTCGCACAGGAGCACCTGCCCGGCTGCGCGCCCCAGGCCTGCTACATCGACGACATCGGCTCGTACTCGACGAACGAGGTGGCCATCAACTGGAACGCGCCGCTGGCGTGGCTGGCCGCCTACGCGGCCGAGGACGACTGCGCGGGCGGCCTCCCGGAACGTCTCGGCTGAGCGCGCTCCCCGCCCGGCACCGGCTGACGCGGAAGCCGAGTCGGAGGCCTTCTTCGGCTCGGACGCGCCGGACGTGGGGGGGCGCTCACCACGGGTTCGGTGGGCGCCGCGCCGCGCGTCAGTGCCCGCTGATCGCGCGAGGCGTGTACGGCTCCTCCAGCTGCTCGATCTCCTTCTCCGAGAGCTCCACGTCGAGGGCGGCCACCGCGTCGTCGACGTGTCCCACCTTGGTGGCACCGATGATGGGCGCGGTCACGGTGCTCCGGCGCAGCAGCCAGGCGAGGGCGATCCGGGCACGCGGGATGTCGCGCTCGGCGGCGATCCGGGCGACGGCGTCGACGATCTCGCGGTCGCCCGGCTGGTAGAGCCTCTTGCCGTAGTCGTCGGTGCGGCTGCGCTCGGTGCTGACGTCCCAGTCACGGGTGAGCCGACCGCGGGCGAGCGGGCTCCAGGGCAGTACGCCGACGCCCTGGTCCGCGCAGAGCGGCAGCATCTCGCGCTCCTCCTCGCGATAGAGGAGGTTGTAGTGGTTCTGCATGGACACGAATCGCGTCCAGCCGTTCAGCCGGGCCGTGTACTGGGCCTTGGAGAACTGCCACGCGTACATCGAACTCGCCCCGATGTAACGGGCCTTGCCCGCCTTCACCACGTCGTGGAGAGCCTCCATCGTCTCCTCGACGGGAGTGGCGGGGTCGAAGCGGTGGATCTGGTACAGGTCCACGTAGTCGGTGCCCAGACGGCGCAGGCTGTTGTCGATCTCCGTCATGACGGCCTTGCGGGACAGGCCACGCCCGTTGGGGCCGTCGTGCATCGCGCCGTTCACCTTGGTGGCGATGACGATCTCGTCGCGGCGCGCGAACTCCGCCAGCGCGCGGCCGACGATCTCCTCGCTCGTGCCGTCGGAGTACACGTTCGCCGTGTCGAAGAAGGTGATCCCGGCGTCCAGCGCGCGGCGGATCAGGGGGCGGGCACCCTCGGCGTCGAGCGTCCACTCGTGGGGCCCTCGGTCGGGCAGCCCGAAACTCATGCAGCCCAGGCAGATCCGGGACACGTCCAGGCCCGTCGAACCGAGCTTCACGTACTGCATGCTCACTCCTGCTTTCCGTGGGGTGGAAGGGCTCCCGCCGACCCGGCCGCGGCGAGCCGCCGACAAGAGCTCCGGGAAAGCCATTCCCGATCGCCGTTCGCTTAGTCGCGGGGGCGCGGCGCAGTACTTGCCGCCGAGGAGTTCGTACGACGGCCGGCGGCCACGGGTGGACTGCGTGGTGGCAGGGGTGTGGGCAACGGTCTGACCTGTGGTGATGCCTCAGGCGTATCGCCGGATGCGGAACAGGTCTTGGACCCGGAGCACCTCCCGCGCGCAGGGTGGAATCACCGCCCCGGTGCCGCACCGGGGTGGACCCTGTTCGTCCTGTCGAAGGATTGCACCATGCGCGTATTCGTCACCGGCGCGACCGGATTCATCGGTTCCGCCGTCGTCCGTGAACTCCTCGAAGCGGGGCATCAGGTCCTCGGCCTCGCCCGCTCGGACACCGCCGCCGCGGCGCTCACGGCGGTCGGCGCCGAGGCGCACCGCGGCTCCCTCGACGATCCGGACCGCCTGCACGAGGGCGCCGCGGCGGCAGACGGCGTCATCCATCTGGCCTTCAACCACGACTTCTCGGACTACGTCGCCAACGGCAAGCTGGACCTGGGTGCCGTCGAGGCTCTCGGAGCGGCGCTCGAAGGAACCGGCAAGCCGCTCGTGGTGACCTCGGGGACCTTGATGCTCACCATGATGGCGCCGGGTCGCCTCGGGACCGAGGAGATCGTGCCCGATCCCGGGTCGGAGGCACCCCGGATCGCTTCGGAGAGCGCGGCCATGGCGCTGGCCGCGCGCGGGGTGCGCGCTTCGGTCGTGCGGCTTTCACCGACCGTGCACGGCGAGGGCGACAAGGGCTTCGTCCCGAGCCTGATCGGCATCGCCCGCGAGACCGGCGTGTCGGCCTTCGTCGGCGACGGATCGAACCGCTGGCCCGCCGTGCACCGGCTCGATGCGGCGCACCTGTTCCGGCTGGCGGTGGAAGCCGCCCCGGCCGGCTCGATCCTGCACGGGGCCGCCGAGGAGGGCGTGCCCTTGCGTGACATCGCCGAGCTCATCGGCCGTCGGCTGGAGCTGCCGGTCGCCGGGATCACCACCGAGGACGCGAGCCGGCACTTCGGCTTCCTCGCCGCCGCCGTGTCCCTCGACAACCCGACCTCGAGCGCCCTGACCCGGAAGCTGATCGGATGGCGTCCCGAGCACCCCGCACTCGTCCCGGACCTCGAAGCAGGCCACTACTTCAACGACTGAGCGAGCCGTTCGAGCGGTTCGAACCCGGCGACCTCGTCACCCTTCCGTCCCGGCCCGGAATGCGCCGCCCGGGACCGTCGTGTCCCATGAAGTCAGGATCTTCCCACCGGTGGAACCCCGTCCCCGGCCATTCCCTCTAGCAGGGCGACGAGGAGGTCGGCATGGAAGACGGCCCCCAGACGGTGAGTGGCAGACCCACGCGGCAGTTCGTGCCCGCGTCGCCTGCCGCCTCGCCCGGGGTGTGGCGATGGCGGGGCGAACTGAAGCGGGCGCTGCCGGCGCTGTGGCTGTTCGCCGCCGCGCGACTGGCGGGCGTGCTCATGGTGACCGCCTGGTCGCTGCACCTGGGCCGGCACCCGCGCAACGTGCTCGGTCTGGAATGGGACGGCGGCTGGTACTGGCACATCGCCCGGTACGGCTACGGCACGGTCGTCGCCGCCAAGTCCGGCCACGGGGTCGTCTACAACGACCTGGCGTTCTTCCCGCTCTTTCCCGGACTGATCCACGGCCTGAACACGGTCCTGCCGATCGGCCCGGTCAACGCGGCGCTCGTCATCTCCTGGATCGCCGCCGCCGTGGCCGCCTGGGGCGTGTACGCGGTCGGCGAGCTGCTGCACGGGCGGCGGGTCGGGCTGGCGCTCGCGGCACTGTGGGCGCTGCTGCCGCATGCCGTCGTGCTGACCATGGCGTACACCGAGTCCCTCATGACGGCCTTCGCCGCCTGGGCGCTCTACGCGGCGCTGACCCACCGCTGGCTGACCGCCGGGACGCTGGCCGCGCTGGCCGGGCTGTGCCGCCCCAACGGTTTCACCGTGGCCGCCGCCGTCATCACGGCCGCCGCCGCCCACCTCTGGCAGCGCCGCCGCGAAGGGAGACCCACCGTCCCGCGCGCCTGGGTGGCCATGCTCCTGGCGCCCGTCGGGTGGCTCGGGTACGTCGCCTGGGTGGGGCTGCGCACCCACGACCTGACCGGCTACTTCCGGGTGCAGAGTCTGTGGGGCTCACGGTTCGACTTCGGTCACTACACCGCGCACATGTTCAAGCACCTGATCGTCGGGCACGACACCCTGGTCGTCTATCTCTCCGCCGGAATCGTCCTCGGCTGCGTCCTGCTGTTCGTCCTCGGCGTCCTGGACCGACAGCCGCTGCCGCTGCTCGTGTACTCGGGGCTTCTCCTCGTCATCGCCCTCGGCGACGCCCACTTCTTCACGAGCAGACCCCGACTGCTGCTGCCCGCCTTCCCCCTGCTGCTGCCGTTCGCCCTCTCCCTGGCCCGCGCCCAGCGGCGCACGGTCGTCGTCCTGCTCATCGGCCTGGCCGGTTTCTCCCTCTTCTACGGCACCTATCTGCTGACCGTTTCCCACCAGGCCCTGTGACCGCAGGTGGGGCGAGGTCCGTATCATCCGAAGCGTGACGCGTTTCTCCGTCCTTGACCGCTCGCGCACCCGTGAGGGGCACGACGCCGCCGAGGCCCTGCGCGACACCGTGCGTCTGGCCCAGGAGCTGGAAGGGCTCGGGTACCACCGGATCTGGGTCTCGGAGCACCATGGCGTGCCAGGGGTCGCCGGGTCCGCGCCCACCGTGCTGGCCGCCGCTGTCGCCGCCGCCACCCGGACGATCCGGGTCGGTACCGGCGGGGTGATGCTGCCCAACCACCAGCCCCTGGTCGTGGCCGAGCAGTTCGGTGTGCTGGAGTCCCTGTTCCCCGGGCGGATCGACATGGGGCTCGGGCGTTCGGTCGGCTTCACGGACGGGGTGCGCAGGGCGCTGGGGCGGGACAAGGACGTCGCCGACGACTTCGCGGGGCAGCTCGACGAGCTGCTCGGCTGGTTCCGGGGCCCGTCGTCGGCGGGGGTGCACGCGCGCCCCTCGGAGGGGCTGACCGTGCCGCCCTTCGTGCTCGCCCTGAACGAGGGCGCCACGATCGCGGCGCGCGCGGGTCTGCCCCTGGTCATCGGGGACATCAGGAACCGGGAGAAGATGCGGCGCGGGATCGACCACTACCGCGCGACGTTCCGCCCCTCGGTGTGGACGGCGGAGCCGTACGTCGTCGTCTCCGGCGCCGTCGCGGTCGCCGAGACCCCGGACGAGGCGATGCGGCTGCTTCTCCCCGAGGCCTGGTCGATGGCGTACGCCCGCACGCACGGCACCTTCCCGCCGCTGCCGCCCGCCGAGCGGGTCGAGGATCTCCCGATGAACGGCAAGGAGCGGCACTTCTACGAGTCGGCGCTCGCGGGGCAGATCGCGGGCACCGAGAAGCAGGTCGAGCACGAGCTGGAGATGTTGATCGAGGAGACCGGCGCGCAGGAGGTGCTGGTCACGACCAGTACGTACGACCGCGGGGCCCTGCTGGACTCCTTCCGCAGGCTCGCCCGGGTCGCGGGACTGACCGCGGCCTAGAATCGTGGGGTTTGCCCCGAGCCCCCCGCCAGGAGTCCCGTCGATGTCCGAACCGCACCGCCGCCACGACGGGTACGTCCGTGTGCGGGGCGCCCGCGAGCACAATCTCCAGGGTGTGGACGTCGACATCCCGCGCGATGTCCTCGTGGTCTTCACCGGGGTCTCGGGCTCGGGCAAGTCCTCGCTGGCGTTCGGCACGATCTACGCGGAGGCCCAGCGCCGCTACTTCGAGTCGGTGGCGCCGTACGCGCGACGGCTGATCCACCAGGTCGGGGCGCCGAAGGTCGGGGACATCACCGGGCTGCCGCCCGCGGTCTCGCTCCAGCAGCGCCGCTCGACGCCCACCTCGCGCTCGTCCGTGGGCACGGTCACCAACCTCTCCAACTCCCTGCGGATGCTGTTCTCACGCGCGGGCGACTATCCGCGGGGCGCCGAACGCCTCGACTCGGACGCCTTCTCGCCGAACACGGCCGCCGGGGCCTGCCCGGAGTGTCACGGTCTCGGCCAGGTCCACCGTACGACCGAGGAGTCGCTGGTCCCGGACCCGTCGCTGTCGATCCGCGCGGGCGCGATCGCCGCGTGGCCCGGCGCCTGGCAGGGCAAGAACCTGCGCGACGTCCTCGACGCGCTGGGGTACGACGTGGACCTGCCGTGGCGCGAGCTGCCGGCCGCGCAGCGGGAGTGGATCCTGTTCACGGACGAGCAGCCGGTCGTCACCGTGCATCCGGTGCGGGACGCGGACCGGATCCAACGCCCCTACCAGGGCACGTACATGAGCGCCCGGCGCTATGTCATGAAGACGTTCTCCGATTCGAAGAGCCCGACGCTGCGGGCCAGGGCCGAGCGGTTCCTGACCAGCGCCCCGTGCCCCGTGTGCGGCGGCAGCCGGCTGCGTCCCGAGGCGCTGGCGGTGACCTTCTCGGGCCGCACGATCGCCGAACTGGCCGCGCTGCCGCTGTCCGAGCTGGCCGGGACCCTGGAGCCCCGGGGAGAGGCGGCCCGCGTCCTCACCGACGACCTGAGGGCACGGATCGCCCCCGTCGTCGAACTCGGCCTCGGTTACCTCAGCCTCGACCGGGCCACCCCGACCCTCTCCGCGGGCGAGCTGCAACGACTGCGGCTGGCCACGCAGTTGCGCTCCGGTCTGTTCGGTGTCGTGTACGTCCTCGACGAACCGTCCGCGGGCCTGCACCCGGCGGACACGGAGGCTCTGCTCACGGTCCTGGACCGGCTGAAGGCGGCGGGCAACTCGGTGTTCGTGGTCGAGCACCATCTGGATGTCGTGCGGGGCGCCGACTGGCTCGTCGACGTCGGTCCGCGGGCGGGTGAGCACGGCGGGCGGGTGCTGCACAGCGGTCCGGTGGCGGAGCTGGCCGGGGTGGCGGAGTCGGCCACGGCCCGCTTCCTCTTCGACCGCTCCCCCGTGCCGGAACGCGAAGTCCGTTCTCCGCAAGGGAAGTTGAAGGTGGGGCCGGTGAGCCGCCACAACCTGCGCGGGGTGAGCGCCGCGTTCCCGCTCGGTGTGCTCACCGCTGTCACGGGTGTCTCCGGTTCGGGCAAGTCCACCCTCATCGGCGAGGTGACCGAGGAACTGGAGGGAGTGGGACGGCTCGTCTCCGTCGACCAGAGGCCCATCGGCCGTACCCCGCGCTCGAATCTCGCCACCTACACGGGCCTCTTCGACGTGGTGCGCAAGGTGTTCGCCGGGGCGGAGGAGGCGCGAAGGCGCGGCTACGGGGTGGGGCGCTTCTCCTTCAACGTCGCGGGCGGGCGCTGCGAGACCTGCCAGGGCGAGGGGTTCGTGAGCGTGGAGCTGCTGTTCCTGCCGAGCACCTACGCTCCCTGTCCGGACTGCGACGGGGCACGCTACAACCCCGAGACGCTCGAGGTGACGTACCGCAGACGTAACATCGCGCAGGTCCTGGACATGACGGTGGAGGTCGCGGCGGAGTTCTTCGCCGACACCGCGCCCGTCGCCCGCAGCCTCGCCACGCTCCTCGACGTGGGTCTTGGCTATCTACGACTCGGCCAGCCCGCCACGGAGTTGTCCGGCGGCGAGGCCCAACGCATCAAATTGGCAGGCGAGTTGCAGCGGGTCCGCCGGGGGCACACCCTCTACGTCCTCGACGAGCCGACGACCGGGCTGCACCCCGCCGATGTCGAGGTGCTGATGCGCCAGTTGCACGGCCTGGTCGACGCGGGACACACCGTCGTGGTCGTCGAGCACGACATGGCGGTGGTCGCGGGCGCGGACTGGGTGATCGACCTGGGTCCCGGCGGCGGGGACGCGGGTGGCCGGATCGTGGCGGCGGGCCCCCCGGCCGAGGTGGCGCGGGCGGAGGGCAGCACGACGGCTCCCTACCTCACCCGGGCGCTCGCTCGGGGCCGATAGCCCCCTACCGCCGGCCACCGGCCCCTGTCCCTTCGGGTCGCCTCGTCCTGATACGTCAGCGATGGGCGAGGGCCGACGCGCGTGCGCCCTGGGAATGCAACCCCCCTTGCGCCGCGCGGGCCAGCTCCCGTCGGTCCGGGTGGCTGCCCGGGGCGAGCGTGGGCCGTACCTCGACCTCCGCCACCAGCCCGCGGGCCGAGGCCACCCGCCACAGGGAGGCGAGAAGCGAGTCGTTCCCGACGAAGGCGGGCGCGGTGCTCGCCACTCCCCCGGCGAGCCGGTAGTGGATGTGCACCGGCTGGACCGGCACCCCCGCGTCGAGCGCGGCCTGGAAGACGGCCCGCCGGAAGTGGCCCTGCGCCCTGCCGCACCAGGTGCTGCCCTCCGGGAAGGCCACGACGGCCGCCCCGTCGCGCAGCAGCCCGGCGATCCGCGCCACCGTGTCCGGCAGCGCGCGCAGCCGGTCGCGTTCGATGAACAGGACGCCGCCGCGCGCGGCCAGCGGTCCCGCCACCGGCCACTGCCGGATCTCGGACTTGGCGAGCATCCTGGCCGGCCGGAGGGCGGCGAGGAGCGGGATGTCCAGCCAGGAGATGTGGTTGGCGACGATCAGCAGCCCACCGGTGGGGACGGCGGGGCCGGTGATCCGGACGCGGACGCCCGCGGCCCGCACGATCGCCCGGCACCAGCGCCGTACCGGCTCGGCGGGGATCCGCCCGCCGAGCGGCAACAGCACGACCCCGGTGGCGACCACGACCAGGACCGCCGCGAGCCGCAGCACGGCACGCGGTACGGCCGTGGCGGACCCCGTCGCCTCGACGCACGCCCTGGGGGTGCAGGGCGCGCTGGGCAGCCAGACGCTCATCAGGCCGGGACGAGCGAGAGGAAGTGCCGCAGATAGCGCGGGTTGACCCGACGCATCGACAGCAGCACGAACAGGTCCGCGACCCCGAAGTCCGGGTCGTGCGCGGGTGCGGCGCAGACCCAGGCGCCGAGCCGGAGATAGCCGCGCAGGAGCGGGGGGAGTTCGGTGTGGGGCCGGCGGGTGACACCCTCCGCGGTCCACGGCAGCAGCGGTCGTACCCGGTACTCCTCGGGTGCCAGGTGCTTGGCCTGCACCCGGTCCCAGGTTCCGGCCGCGAGCTCGCCGCCGTCGGCGAGCGGGATCGAGCAGCAGCCCGCGAGCCACTCGTGGCCGCCCTCGACCATGTAACGGGCTATCCCGGCCCAGATGAGGCCGATGACGGCGCCGTCGCGGTGGTCGGGGTGCACGCAGGAGCGCCCGACCTCGACGAGTCCCGGGCGGATCGCGTCGAGCGGGGTCACGTCGAACTCGCCCTCCGAGTAGAGTCGGCCGGCGATCGCGGCGCGCTCCGGGGGCAGCAGGCGGTAGGTGCCGACGACCTGGTCGGTCAGCGTGTCACGGACCAGCAGGTGATCGCAGTAGGCGTCGAAGGCGTCGATGTCGAGGCCCGGCTGCGGCGTGGTCAGCAGGGCGCCCATCTCCCCCGCGAAGACGTCGTGCCGCAGCCGCTGCGCGGCCCGGACGTCGGCCTCGGAACGGGCGAGGGAGACGGTGTAGCGGGTGGGGGCCAGGGGCTGCGGGGGGCTGTCGAGGGTGGAAACGCCGGTCATGGCACTCTCCTGGTCACGGGCCGGTTCGGCACAGCGGCGGCAGACCGGTTCGGTACGGCCCGCGCGCTCCTGTTCTTCCGATGCCGGTTGGCCTGCGCGTGACCTGTGCCAGGAGCCAGGATGTGGGGATGTTGAATGCCAGGAGATTCCCCCGAATGCGAGACGGGACCGGGGATGAGCACCACTCCCGGCCCCGCCCGTCCGCACAGATCCGGCGAACGTCTTCTGAACAATTCAGCTCAGCAGGAGCGCCCCGAAAGGGGCGCGGGGAACTGCGCGATCAGCCCCCACCGACCCGCAGTCGAACCACCGCCTCAGCGACGCCCTGACCTACGGGCGGCCCGCAGCCACTCCTTGTTCATCCCGGTGATGGAAACCAACGGAATCCCCTTGGGGCAAGCGGTGGCACACTCCCCGGCCAGCGTGCACCCTCCGAACCCCTCCTCGTCCATCTGCGCCACCATGTCCAGCACCCGCGTCTCCCGCTCGGGCGCCCCCTGTGGCAGCACGTTCAGATGGTTGACCTTCGCCGAGGTGAAGAGCATCGCGGCCCCGTTGGGGCAGGCGGCCACACACGCGCCGCAGCCGATGCACTCGGCGTGCTCGAACGCGAAGTCGGCGTCCGGCTTCGGCACCGGCGTCGCGTGGGCCTCGGGCGCGGCGCCGGTGGGGGCGGTGATGTACCCGCCGGCCTGGATGATCCGGTCGAAGGCCGAGCGGTCCACCACGAGGTCCTTGACGACCGGGAAGGCGGAGGCGCGCCAGGGCTCGACGTCGATGGTGTCGCCGTCCTGGAAGGACCGCATGTGCAGCTGGCAGGTGGTGGTCCGCTCGGGTCCGTGGGCGTCGCCGTTGATGACCAGGCTGCAGGCGCCGCAGATGCCCTCGCGGCAGTCGTGGTCGAAGGCGACGGGGTCCTCGCCCTTGAGGATGAGTTCCTCGTTGAGGGTGTCGAGCATCTCCAGGAAGGACATGTCGGCCGAGATGTCGTCCACCTCGTACGTGGACATCGCTCCGTCGGCGTCGGCGTTCTTCTGGCGCCAGACGCGCAGGGTGAGCTTCATGCGTAGCTCCGCTGGGTGGGGTGGACGTACTCGAAGACCAGGTCTTCCTTGTGCAGGACGGGCGCGGCGCCGGTGTCGGTGAACTCCCAGGCGGCGGCGTAGGAGAACTCCTCGTCCTTGCGGGCGGCCTCGCCGTCCGGGGTCTGGGACTCCTCGCGGAAGTGGCCGCCGCAGGACTCGGACCGGTGGAGCGCGTCGAGGCACATCAGCTCGGCGAGCTCCAGGTAGTCGACGACGCGGTTGGCCTTCTCCAGGGACTGGTTGAACTCCTCGCCGGTGCCGGGGACCTTGATGCGCCGCCAGAACTCCTCGCGGATCTGCGGGATGCGCTCCAGGGCCTTGCGCAGACCCGTCTCGGTGCGGGCCATGCCGCAGAACTCCCACATGAGTTCGCCGAGTTCGCGGTGGAAGGAGTCGGGGGTACGGTCGCCGTCGACGGCCAGCAGCAGCCGCAGCCGGTCCTCGGTCTCGGCCAGCACCTCCTGGACGGCGGGGTGTTCGTCCGTGACCTCGGAGTGGTGCGGGTTGCGGGCGAGATAGTCGTTGATGGTGGACGGCAGCACGAAGTAGCCGTCGGCGAGGCCCTGCATGAGGGCCGAGGCACCCAGGCGGTTGGCGCCGTGGTCGGAGAAGTTGGCCTCGCCGATCGCGAACAGGCCGGGGACGGTGGTCTGGAGGTCGTAGTCGACCCACAGTCCGCCCATCGTGTAGTGCACGGCCGGGTAGATCCGCATCGGCACGGTGTACGGGTCCTCGGCGGTGATCCGGGCGTACATGTCGAAGAGGTTGCCGTACTTCTCCTCGACCTTCGCCCTGCCCATGCGCCGGATGGCGTCGGCGAAGTCCAGGTAGACGCCCTGTCCGCCCGGGCCGACCCCGCGGCCCTCGTCGCAGACGTTCTTCGCGGCGCGGGAGGCGATGTCGCGCGGGACCAGGTTGCCGAAGGAGGGGTAGATCCGCTCCAGGTAGTAGTCGCGCTCGTCCTCGGGGATCTCGTTCGGCGGGCGAGTGTCGCCCTGGGCCTTCGGGACCCAGATACGGCCGTCGTTGCGCAGCGACTCGCTCATCAGGGTGAGCTTGGACTGGTGCTCGCCGGTGCGCGGGATGCAGGTGGGGTGGATCTGGGTGAAGCAGGGGTTGGCGAAGTAGGCGCCGCGCCGGTGCGCCCGCCAGACGGCGGTGGCGTTGGAGTTCATGGCGTTCGTCGAGAGGTAGAAGACGTTGCCGTAGCCACCGCTGGCCAGGACGACGGCGTCCGCGTAGTACGTGTCGATCCGGCCGGTGATGAGATCGCGTGCCACGATGCCGCGCGCCCGTCCGTCGACCACGATCAGGTCGAGCATCTCGGTGCGTGGATGCATCTCGATGTTGCCGGCCGCGATCTGCCGCGACAGGGCCTGGTAGGCGCCGAGCAGGAGCTGCTGGCCGGTCTGGCCGCGGGCGTAGAAGGTGCGGGACACCTGGACGCCGCCGAAGGAACGGGTGTCGAGCAGACCCCCGTACTCCCGCGCGAAGGGCACGCCCTGGGCGACGCACTGGTCGATGATCTCGACCGAGATCTGCGCGAGACGGTGGACGTTGGACTCGCGGGCCCGGAAGTCGCCGCCCTTGACGGTGTCGTAGAACAGCCGGTGGACGGAGTCGCCGTCGTTGCGGTAGTTCTTCGCCGCGTTGATGCCGCCCTGGGCGGCGATCGAGTGGGCCCGGCGGGGCGAGTCCTGGTAGCAGAACTGGACGACGTGGTAGCCCTGCTCGGCGAGCGTGGCGCCCGCCGAGCCGCCCGCGAGGCCGGTACCGACCACGATCACCGTGTGCTTGCGACGGTTGGCGGGGTTGACGAGCTTGGCCTCGAAGCGACGGGTGTCCCAGCGCTCGTTGACCGGCCCCTCGGGGGCCTTGCTGTCGGCGACGGGCGCACCGGTCGTGTACGCGGCGTATTCAGAGGCTGCGGTCATGTCAGCTCACCAATCCGGTCATGACACCGACGGGTACGGAGATGAAGCCCGCCGTCAGCACCAGCGCGAGGACGTCGGCGATGGTCTTGAGGGCGCGGTCTCGGGTGCGGTTGCCGGCGCCCAGGGTCTGTGCGGCGCTCCAGAAGCCGTGCCGGATGTGCAGGCCGAGCGCGAGCATCGCGACGATGTAGATCACGTCGCCGTACCAGGTCGAGAAGGTGTCGATCACGTTCTGGTAGGGGTGTCCGGGCTGGAAGCCGCCGGGGTGCGCGGTGCCGGTCGTCAGGTCGAGGATGTGCCAGACGATGAACAGGCCGAGGATGATCCCGCCCCAGCGCATCGTGCGGGTCGCGTAGCTGGACCTGGGCTTCTTGTGGACGTACTTGTTCGGGCGCGCCCTGATGTCGCGGCGGCTGAGCTGGTACGCGGCGGTGGCGTGGGCGACGACGGCGACGACCAGGACCACGCGGATGATCCACAGGGCCCACTCGTAGTGCAGGAAGGGCTCACCCAGGGTGCGCAGCCAGTGGGCGTAGTGGTTGAAGTCGCCCGAACCGAAGAAGATCTTCAGGTTGCCGAACATGTGTACGACCAGGTACATCAGCATGATCAGGCCGCTGACCGCCATCACGGTCTTCTTCCCGACGGAGCTGTCCCACACGGTGCGCGTCATCGACGGTCGTCGGTCCGTCCGCGTTGCCAGAGCCATGCCTCAGAAAGTAGGGCCGCGGGTGCTGATCGGTCCAAGACATGGTCCAGCTCGTTTCAATAGCTGGAGCCTATGATGGGTGGGTGCAGTTCCAGCAGCTCCAGTACTTCGTGGCGGTCGCCGAGACCCGGCACTTCACCCGGGCCGCCGATCTGGTCCATGTCGCCCAGCCGTCCCTGTCCCAGCAGATCAAGGCGCTGGAACGGGAGTTGGGGGCGGACCTCTTCCTCCGCGCGCGGGGCAACATCACGCTGACGGACGCGGGCGAGGCGCTGCTGCCACTGGCCCGGCGCATCCTGGCCGACGCGGACACGGCCCGGCACGAGGTGCAGGAACTGGCCCAGCTGCGCAGCGGCCGGGTCCGCCTGGGCGCGACGCCGAGCGTGTGCACCGGCCTGCTTCCGGACGTCCTGCGCGCCTTCCACGACCGCTATCCGGGCATCCGGCTGCTGATCGAGGAGGGCGGCTCCCACGATCTCGTACGGGAACTCGCGCGCGGCGCGTTGGATCTCGCCCTGGTCGTCCTCCCGCTGCCCACCCCCTCCCCCGCGCTGACGACGGTGGAGCTGCTGCGTGAGGACCTGGTCGTGGTGTCGTCACCTGATGCGCCCGCGCCGGGGACCGGTCGCACCGTGCGCATCCCCGACCTGGAGGGCGAACGCCTCGTGATGTTCCGGCACGGCTACGACCTGCGGGAACTGACCGTCGCCGCCTGCCGCGCCGAGGGCTTCGAGCCGGACTTCGCCGTCGAGGGCGGCGAGATGGACGCGGTGCTGGGTTTCGTCAGGGCGGGGCTCGGCGTGGCCGTCGTCCCGCGCATGGTCGCGACGCGCTCGGGGCGCGGCCTGCGGGTGACACCGCTCGCACGCCCCGGACTCCACCGCGTCATCGCCCTGGCCCACCGCAGCGATGTGGCTCCGCCACGCGCGGCCCGCGAACTCCAGCGGATGCTGCTGGAACGCTGACCGGCGCAGGGGGCTCAGGAGGCCGGTCGGTACGTCACCAGGTCGGGATGAAGCCGCCGTCGATGACGAAGTCGCTGCCGGTGATGTTGCGGGACTGGTCGCCGGCGAGGAAGAGGACCAGGTCGGCGACCTCGGACGGCTGGGAGAAGCGGCCGGTGACCGTGGCACCGGACGCCTGGGCGACCACGTCGTCCGGGGTGATCCCGGCGGCTGCCGAGACCGTGGCCGCCACCCCGTCGCCGCCGAGCCACAGCTCGGTCTCCACCGGACCCGGGCTGACGGTGTTGACCCGGATGCCCTGGGGGCCGACCTCCTTGGAGAGCGCCTTGGAGAAGGCGACCAGCGCGGCCTTGCCCGCGCTGTAGTCGATCACCATCGGGTCGGGCAGGGTGGCGTTGACCGAGGCGACCGTCACGACCGAGCCCTGCCCGGCGGACAGCATCAGGGGCAGGGCGGCGCGGGTGACCCGTACGGCCGTGAGGAGGTTCAGATCGACCGTGCGCTGCCAGTCCTCGTCGGTCACCGACAGGAATCCGCCCATACGGGCGGGGGCCGCGCCGACGTTGTTGACCAGGATGTCCAGCCGGCCGTCCGCCGCCGCCACGAGGCGCTCGGCGGCACCGGGTTCGGCCAGGTCCACCGGTACCCAGGAGACACCGCCCTGCTTGACCAGCGCGTCGAGACCCGGCGTCGTGGTGCGCGACCCGGCGATCACCGTCGCCCCCGCGCCGGCCAGCGCCTCGGCGACGGCCAGTCCGATGCCCTTGCTCGCGCCGGTGACGACGGCGGTCCTGCCCTGGAGTTCCGTGCCCATCCTTCTCAGCTCCTTCAATTGCTCCACTGGGCAAACAGCCGCAGGCTCTCCGTTCCAGGAGACCACGCCGCACCCGAAGCCTCAGCCCGTGGCATCCACCAGGGCCAGTTCGTGCAGCCGATCCGGTGGGCCCGGGCGGGCGTAGTACCAGCCCTGGGCCGTGTCGCAGCCCAGTATCCGCAACTGCTCGGCCTGTGCGCCCGTTTCGACACCCTCCACCGTGACCGCGAGGTCGAGGCTGTGGGCGAGCGAAACGATCCCCTCGACGATCTTGAGGTCGACGGGGTCCGCCGGGAACTGCTGCATGCCCTGGGTGAAGGAGCGGTCCAGCTTGAGGATGCTCACGGGCAGGCGGCGGAGATTGGCGAGGTTGGAGTAACCGGTGCCGAAGTCGTCGAGGGCGATGTCGACGCCCATCTCGGCCAGGCGCCGCAGCGGCTTCAGCAGATCGTCGTCGGCGCCGATCAGCGCGGACTCGGTGACCTCCAGACACAGCGCCTCGGCGTCGAGACCTTCACGCTCCAGGATGTCGACCGTGTCCTGGACCAGGCCCGGGTGGGTCAGCTGGCAGGGCGACAGGTTGACGTTGATCCGCAGCGGACCCGAGTCGGCGTGTCGTTCCTGCCACTGGCAGGCCTGGCGGACCGACTGCTCCAGGACCCACCGGCCCAGCGGCACGATCAGCCCGGTGTGCTCGGCCAGCGGAATGAACCGGTCGGGGCCGAGGACGCCGTGCTGCGGATGCAGCCAGCGCACCAGCGCCTCCGCGCCGTGCACGCTTCCGTCGCCGAGGTGCACGAGCGGCTGGTACTCGATGAAGAACTCGCCCCGGTCCAGGGCCGCGGGCAGCGCCGTGGTGAGCCCGTGCCGGGTGATGGCGCGGGCGTCGGCCTCGGGATCGGCGAGCTCGAAGCGGTTGCCGCCCGCGGACTTGGCGCGGTACATCGTGATGTCGGCGCTGCGCAGCACCTCCGCCGGGCCGCGCTCACCCGCCGGGCCCTCGACGATGCCGATGCTGCCGCGGACCGTCAGCTCCCGGCCGTCGATGCGGACCGGGGTGACGAGGGCGTTCATGATGCGGTCGGCGAGCGCGTCCACCTCGCGCTCGGTGTCGGGCCCGGTGGTGAGGGCCACGAACTCGTCGCCGCCGAGCCGGGCGACCATCTCACCGGGTGCGGTCGCACAGGACTGCAACCGGTCGGCGACCTCGACGAGCAGCCGGTCGCCCGCCGCGTGCCCCAGGCTGTCGTTGATGGTCTTGAAGCCGTCGAGGTCGAGGTAGCACAGGCCGAAGCGCTGGTCATTGCCCCCGGACACCGCCTTCTCCAGGCGTTCGAAGAAGAGGGTCCGGTTGGGCAGACCGGTGAGCGCGTCGTGGGTGGCCTCGTAACGCAGCCGCAGATTGAGCAGCCGCCGCTCGGTGGTGTCCTCCATCAGCGCGAGCTGGTACTGCGGCCGGCCGTCCGCGTCGCGCAGCAGGGACACCGTCAGGTTGGTCCACAGGGCGGTGCCGTCGGGCCGGTAGAAGGCTTTTTCGACGTGGTAGTGCTCGCGCTCGCCGCGTACCAACTCCTCGTACAGCCGCCAGACTTGGGGCGCGTCCTCGGGATGCGTCCACTCGGGCACCTTGCGGCCGCGCACGCCCTGCTCGGAACCACCGAACATACGCAGCAGGGCTCCATTGACCTGCAGTATGTTGCCTTCGAGGTCGGCGATGCCGATTCCTATGGCCGCGCCCTCGAACACCGCGCGGAACCGGGCCTCGCTCGCGTGCAGCGCCTCGGCCACCGTGCTGCGCGCGTTCAACGCCGCCTGGGAGATGGCCTCCTGCTCGGCGAGCGTCCGCTCCCGCAGTGCCCCCGCGAAGCCCGCCGCCATGGCGTGCTGCAGACGCGCCGAGCGGGTCCGCAGAGCCTCCTGGAGGCCGTCCTCGCCGCAGTAGAGCACCAGATAGGCGTCGACGCAGTCGAGGCTTCGGCTGAGCGCCTCGGGGTCGGTGCAGTGCGCGGCGACCAGCGCGGCGCCGACCGCCTGGCCCGCGGCGGCGTCGAAGGTCCTCGCCTTCAGCGCGTCACTCAACCGCTGGGCGAGCGGCAGGAGTTGCTGCTCGAGCTCCGGCCGGGTCAGCGACGTGGAGGTGACCGGGAAGACCGCCCGGCTCCAGATCGTCGCGAACCTGCGCAGTCTGTCCTCCGGCCCGTCCGGTTCGCCCGTCACGCCGTGCGCCCCACACCTGCGAACCCCGAGAAGGAATAGGGATCCTCGTCCTCGGGTGCCGTGTCGGGCCGCCAGATCGGCATCGGCACCAGACCGGGTTCCACCATGTCGTACCCCTCGAAGAACCGCGCGATCTCCTCGCGCGAGCGCATGATCAGCGGGTTGCGGATGTCCTTGTACACGTCGACCGCGCCCTCGGCCCGCTCCGGCGGGAGCGGGATTCCCTCGTACGACGCATGCGTGAGCACGAGCAGACTGCCCGGCGCCAGCGCGTCGCGCAGCTCGGCCACCGCACCGTACGGGTCGTCCGCGTCCTCCACGAAGTGCAGTATGGCAACGAGGAGGAGGGCCACCGGACGGTTCAGGTCGATCAACCGCTGCACCTGGGGAGTCGCCAGGATCTCCTGGGGCTTGAGCAGATCGGCCGCGACCACGTCCGCGTCCTCGTTGTCCCGCAGGACGGCCTGGCTGTGCGCGACGGCCACCGGGTCGTGGTCCACGTACACGACGTGCGCGCCGGGCTTGGCCGTCTGGGCGATCTCGTGGACGTTGCCGAAGGTCGGGATGCCGGAGCCGATGTCGAGGAACTGGTCGATGCCCTCGTCGGCCGCGAAACGCACGGCACGGCGCATGAACGCCCTGTTCGCCTGCATGACCTTGGGCAGTCCCGGCATGAACTCCAGCGCCTTGCGCGCGGCTTCCCGGTCGACCTCGAAGTTGTGCGAACCGCCCAGGTAGTAGTCATAGATACGGGACACGCTCGGCACCGAGATGTCAATGCTGCGGGGGGCCCAGGCGGGACGCTCCATCTATCTCTCCAAGGCGTAGTCGACGACGTAGGCGATCCGGTGTTCGAGCTGAGGCTACTGATCGTCCGCCAAAGGAGCGAGTCAAAACGGAAATTGACCGTCCGTTCACCGTCACTGCCTCGGGCATGTGCCGAATTGACGCCCGGCGCAGGTCAGTCGAACACGCCGATCCCTGTCACCGCGAAATCGATGCGAAGCATTCCAAAAAGTTCGTGGGAGTTACGAAGCGTCGCGACGGTATCGGGGCGTCGGGTATCCCCGGTGTGGAAAACTCCCGGGCGTTCGTTCGGCAAGTGAACCGCGCCGTGATCCGCGCGCCTCACGTCGTCCGATCCGCGCGCCCGCGCGTTCCGGGTACGCCAAGAGGTCCGCCCCCTCCGTGCGGTGCGGAGGGGGCGGACCCGGGTCGTACGCGTTGTTCCGGGCGAGATCGATCAACCCTGGGGAGGTGATCCTCTACTTCGGCGCGCCGACCGGCTTTCCGTCGGGGGCGACGGCGTACCAAGTGCCGCCCACGCCCTGACCGTTGGTGTCCCCGGCCGCCTTGTCACCGGAGAAGGTGTAGATGGGCCAGCAGTTGACGGTCATCTGCTTGGCGCCGTCCGGGCGGGTGAAGCCCATCAGGCCCTTCTTCTGCACGCCCTTGGTGTCACTGGCGGAGACCGGGGCCACGACGGGCCACTTCTCCAGGCAGGCACCGGTGCAGGCGGACTTCGGGACGGGCCAGGCCTGGTCCTTCAGGAAGCGGTAGACCGTCCGGCCGTTCTTGTCGACGATGATCTCGCCGAGCTTGGGGTCGTTGCGGGTCGACAGGCCCGGCAGGGAGGCCAGGGTGGCCTTCTTGCCATCGGGGGCTGAGGCGTACCAAGTGCCGCCGACGCCCTGGCCGTTGGTGTCACCGGCCTTGGTGTCCTTGGCGTACCGGTACATCGGCCAGCCGCCGATCGTCAGCTGCTTGGTGCCGTCCGAGCGGGTGACCTCGCCGAGCAGGGCCTTGTCCACACCGGTGGCGGCCACGGCACCGTCGGCGGGAACGGGCGGCCAAGCGGTCGCGCAGTCGCCGTCACAGTTCGACTTCGGCGGCTCGGCGGTGTCCTTCTCGAAGCGGTACAGGGTGAATCCGGCGCTGTCGGTCAGCACCTTGCCGAGCGTCGTGCTTTCCGCGACGGCCAGCTGACCTGCGGATTCCGCCTTGGGGGCGGCACTCTGCTGGTCGGCGCCGTAGCCGTTGGGAGAAGTGGTGCTGCTACTGGTGGCCTGACCGTAACCGTTGGCTGCCGCGGCGGCGCCCACGTTCTGGCTCCCCGTCGACTGGGTGCCCGATTCCTGACCGCACGCCGTCGTGAGCGCCAGCACGGCCGCAGCTGTCGCTACGAGTGAGGCGCTCCGCCAGGAGGTCTTCATTGGGTAACTCCCACTGTTCGCGTTAAGGGTTGCAGCGCCCTGCAGCGCCGCGCATGGCCCTAGGTACGGGCGGGAGTGGCGGATGTGTTCAACGGCCGCACAAAAAACTTTCGGAACGCTGTGACACACCCCACGCCGACATGTATCTCGCGCATCTGTTCCCACCCCGGTGACCGTGTCCCGAGGGGGCGTCAAACCGGTCCGAGCCGGACGTCCTTCGTTCGGGGGCAATACCCGTCGGCTCCGGCGTGCGGGGGCGCTGTACGGCTCATGATCTCGGTCGTGCATGGACCACAGCGGACCCGGTCCGCCCTCGTCATACGGGTGTTGGCGCTGCTGACGCTGACCTGGATCATCGGCGGCGCGCCGGCCTCGGCGGCGGTCGCCGACTCCTGCGCGTACGCCTCCATCGGCCCGGACGGCACGGACGCGGTGGCCGTGGCCGGCGGCG
>LRTP01000040.1 GCA_001550305.1 Streptomyces diastatochromogenes | reverse complement strand
TGATCCTGGACCTGGACCGGGTCGCCGCCACCCGGCTCTCCTTCTTCCTCGGCATCCCCGCCCTCACCGGCGCCGGTCTGTACGAGCTGAAGGACGCCGTCGGCGCGGGGGTGGGCGCCGTGCCGCTGGCCGTCGGCACCGCCGTCTCCTTCGTCGTCGCCTACGCGTCGATCGCCTGGCTGCTGAAGTTCGTCGCCAAGCACTCCTTCAACGCCTTCGTGATCTACAGGATTGTCGTCGGCGTGCTGCTGCTCGGGCTGCTGGGTGCGGGAGCGCTCAACGCCTGAGTGCTGAGCGCCTGAGTGCTCGACACCTGAGCGCTCAACACCTCACCACCGGCGTCGGCCCGTATCGCCGACGCCGGTGGCGGCGACCTCGGTCGCTCCTGCGTTTGTTTTTTTCGCCTTTGTTCCGGCGAGTCGGTGACGTCCCCCGTCATGCCCTCACCACTCTGGAGGCTGATCCGCTGTGCCCCACTCCGACAGTCCCACCCGCATCACCGTCATCTCCGCGAGCATGGGGGCCGGGCACGACGGCGCCGCCACCGAACTCACCCGCCACCTCACGGCGGCGGGCTTCCTCGTCGACCGCCACGACTTCCTCGACCTGCTGCCCGCCCGCATCGGAAAGCTGCTCTCCGGCGCCTACCTCCGGCTGCTGACCTGGGCCCCCGCGGGCTACCAGCGCATCTACGCCGCCACCGAGCACGAACGACGCCCCAACCCCGCCGTACGGGCGCTGCTCCGCGGCGCCGAACGCCGCACCCTCGCCACCGTCACCCCCGACACCCGCGCGGTCGTCTCGACCTACCCCGGAGCAAGCCAGGTCCTCGGCGCCCTGCGGCTGCGCGGCCGGCTCGAGATACCGGCCCTGACCTACCTCACCGACTTCTCCGTCCACTCCCTGTGGGTGGCGCCCGGCATCGACGCCCACCTCGCCGCCCACGCGATACCCGCCGCCCAGGCGCACGAGCAGGGCGCGGCGGGCGTCACCGTGACCGGCCCGATGACCGACCCGCGCTTCACCCCCGCCGACGAGGACGAACGGCGTGCCGCCCGCACCCGTTTCGGCCTTCCCCCCGACACACCGCTCGCCCTGCTGGTCGCGGGTTCGTGGGGGGTCGGGCCCGTCCGGGAGGCCGCCGCGGAGATCCTCGGCACCGGGGTCGCCCTGCCGGTCGTGGTCTGCGGACGCAATCACGCGCTGGCCGAACGGCTGCGCGCGGACGGCATCGCCCACGTGCACGGCTGGGTGGACGACATGCCCGGACTGATGCACGCGTGCGACGTCCTCGTCCAGAACGCGGGCGGGCTCACCTCGCTGGAGGCACTCGCGGGCGGACTCCCGGTCGTCAGCTACCGCTGCATACCCGGGCACGGCCAGACCAACGCCGCCGCGCTCGACGAGGCGGGCCTCGCCCCCTGGATCCGCGAGCCGGACCGGTTGGCGCCGACCCTGACCGAACTCCTCCACGGCCCGCGCGGCCGGGCGCAGCGCGAGGCGGGCCTGGCCCTGTTCACC
>LRTP01000004.1 GCA_001550305.1 Streptomyces diastatochromogenes | reverse complement strand
CCCTCTTCCGCCGCGGCCTGGAGATCGTGCTCGCGGCCGAGGAGGACATCCAGGTCGTCGGCGGTCGGTACGACGCCTCCCCGGGTATCGACCAGCGCGGCCGGGAAGCCGAGGTCGCCGACCACGGCCGTCACCCCGGGCAGGCCAGAGAGCCGGTCGACCAGCGACGACGGGATCCGGGCGCGCTCGGGGAGGGCGAGCGGCAGGTCGCCGTCCGGGTGGTACTCCTGGTCGGCCGCGACGACGATGTCCGCGCCGCCGAGCCGTCCCGGCGGCAGCTGCGAGCGCAGCCCGGACTCGGCCAGCACACCGGTGCCGGTGATCAGGGCGGCCCCGCCGAGTACCGCGCACACCACGGCGAGCAGCGCGGTGATCCGGTGCGCTGCCATACGCAGCGCGATCGGGAAGAGCGGGAGGCGGGAAGGGGTGCGAAAGTGCTCGGACATGGGTCAGCGGTCTCCCAACGCGACGAGACGCTCGGCCAGTTGGGGCGCGGTGGGGTGGTCGAGGGCCTCGACGACCCGGCCGTCTGCCATCACCAGCGCCTTGTGGGCGCGGGCTGCGGCGGCCGGGTCGTGGGTGACCATCACCACCGTCTGGCCCAGTTCGTCGACCAGGGCGCGCAGCAGCTCCAGCACCTCGTGCGCGCTGCGCAGATCCAGCGCTCCGGTCGGCTCGTCGGCGAACACGACGGCCGGACGGGCCGCCAACGCCCGTACCACGGCGGCGCGTTGCTGCTGTCCGCCGGAGAGTTCGGCGGGGCGTCGGCCGAGCCGGCCGGCCAGGCCGACGCGCTCGACCAGCGCCGCGATCCACTCCCGGTCGGGTGCCCGGCCGGCGAGCCGCAGCGGCAGCGTGATGTTGTCCTCGATGGTGAGGGACGGGATCAGGTTGTAGGCCTGGAACACGAACCCGACGCGCTCGCGCCGCAGTTCGGTACGGCGGCTCTCGTTCAGGCCGGCGATCTCGTGGCCGTCGATGCGGACGCTGCCCGAGGTCGGCGAGTCGAGTCCTGCCGCACAGTGCATCAGCGTGCTCTTGCCGGAGCCCGACGGGCCCATCACGGCGAGGAAGGTGCCGGGTTCGACGGACAGCGACACCTCGTCGAGGGCGGTCACCCCGCCCGGGTAGGTCTTGGTGAGGCGCTCCAGCGCGATGGCGGGCGCGGTGGCCCGTACGGCGGTCGACGCGAGGTTCACCGGCGGCCGCCCTTCAGACGGCGTACAACGAGGGCGATGGCCGCGAGTCCGGTGACCGCGCCGCAGGCGAGGTTCACGGCGACACCGACGGCTGCGTAGGAGGCGACCATGTTGGCGACCACGCTGATCACTAGGACCAGCCAGAGGAGGACGCGGGTGACCTCGCCGCGGGTGACGGACGAGGCGGGGGCGTCGTGGTGCGCGTCGTGGACGCTCAGTCGGTAGGGGTCGGTGGTCGCCATCGCGGGCTCCTTCGGCAGTGACTCGGCTGATGTCTCGGCCGGCGTCCCGGCTGATGTCTCCGACGCTACGGACCGCGCCCCCCTCGGCCGATCCCGCCAACCGCCGGATCGGAAGTACAGCCTGCTGTACTTCACGGCGAAGTGGGCCTAGGGTCAATGGCGCATGTCAGAAGCGGAGTGAGCATGACGACCACCGACCCCACCGGCACCGCAGATGCCGACCCCACCGCCGAGCGTCCGCGGGAGATCGTCGTCCAGGCCCTGCGGACCTCCGGTGCCGCGCTCGGGCAGCTCGTCGGCGGGCTCGGCACGGCGGCGATGGCGCTGGGCGTGCTGGTGCTGGCGGCGGCCGCCGGGGTGACCG
>LRTP01000399.1 GCA_001550305.1 Streptomyces diastatochromogenes | reverse complement strand
CGCGACGTCCTACGACTGCTGCGCAGCGCCCGGCCGGGCATGCCGGACGCGGCCCACGCCGTCGGCCTGGCCCTCGGGCTCACCACGCCCACGACCCGCGAGGAGCTCACCGACATCCTCACCCGTCTCGCCGGACGGCACGCCGCGCTGCGCACCGCGCTCGTGACCGGTGCCGGAGGCGAACACGCGCGGCTGCTCCGGGTGGACCGGGAGCTCACACGGCCGGTGCTGCGCTGGACGGACGTGCCCGGCGACGCCGAACTCGACGGCGCCGACCGGCTGCGTCGGCTGCTGGAACCGCCCTTCGACCTGGCGAACCCTCCGCTGTGGCGCTTCGAGCTGCTCGACGCCGGTGCCCGGGGCCAGGTCCTGGCGTTCGGCGCGCACCACGCGGTGAGCGACCTGCAGTCGCTGCTGCTCGTGGCGGGGGAACTCGACGCCGAACTGTCCGGCACCTCGCTCGGCGACGCCGTCACCAACCGGGACATCGATCTCCTGATCGAGGCGCAACAGACGGACGACACCCCCGGCGAGGGCGTGACCGCATGGCGCGAGGCCTTCCAGGGCAGTGACCGACTCGACCTGACGCTCGCCCGGCCCCGCCCGGCGACACGCTCGTACCGGGCCGGCAGCGTGAGCGTGACGATCCCCGACGGGCTCATGGAACGGGTGTCGGCCGCCGCGAGCGGGCTCGCGATCACGCCCGCCGCCTTCTGCCTCGGCACCCTGACCGTGTTGCTCGCCAGGATGCGGCAGAAGGAACGCTTCGTTCTCGCCGTGCCCGTCGACACCCGCATCCACGCCGACGCGTACGACGCGGTGGGCTTCTTCGGAGTGCCGGTGCCGTTCCCGGCCGAGGCCGGGGCGGGCGAACGGATCGAGCGGGTGCTGCGCCGCACCGACGGCCGCCTCGACCGGGTCCTCGCGAAGGGCGCCATGTTCTCGGACGTGCTGTCGACCCTCGCCCGACAGGGGCTGCACCGGGCGAACGCGCCGTTGGTGGAGGTGTACTTCAACTACGTACGCTCCGCGGCGGGCCGCCTCGCCCACCTGGAGGTCCTGCCCGCCGGGACCGGGTACTCCGACCTCGACCTGATGATCACCATGACCCCCGACGCGGGCCGGATCCGGCTCGACCACAACCTCGACATCCTGGACGCGGCGACCTCTGTCGAACTGGGGGAGGAGTTCCTGCGGCTGCTCGCGGAGGCGGCGGACGATCCGACGGCGGCGGTCCGTTCGATGCCGGATACGGCGGTCGAGGCGACGCCGGCGGTCCGTTCGACGTCGGGTACGGCGGTGGAGGTGCCCGAGGACACGCGCCACTCCCCGCGCCGGTCGCTCGCCCTCGCCGCCACCTTCGCCCTCGGGAATCTGCCCCTGCTGTGCGAGGCGGCGGTCGAGGAGGGCGCGGGGGACGGCGGCCTGACCGTCGCGGAAGCCCCGTACCACCAGGTGCTCGCCGCCCTGCGTGACCCCTCCGGCGTCTTCGCCGACCCCACGGCGGCGGTGGGCGTGGCGCTGCTGCGGGCGGCGGACCTGGAACGGTTCGGCCCGGTGGACGACGCGCTGCTCGCCGAGTTGCGTACCGCGTTCCCGGCCGCGCTGCGCGCCGTGTCCGAACGGACGCGAAAGCCGCTGATCGTCGGCTTCCTGCCGTCCGCGCACGCGCGGGACCGCTTCGCACGGTGGGAGCGCGAGATCGCCGACGAACTGGCCGAGGTGCCCGGCATCGCGGTGCTCCGCCCCGACGACTGGAGCCGACGCCACGCCGTCGAGGAACCCTTCGACGAGCGGACCGAGCGCATCGCCCACCTCCCCTTCACCCCGCACTTCCAGGCGGCGGTGGCGTTGTGCCTCGCCGACGTCGTACGTGCGGTACGGCGCCCCGCGCCCAAGGTGATCGCGGTGGACGGCGACGAGACGCTGTGGGGCGGAGTGGCCGGGGAGATCGGCCCGGAGGCGGTGGACCTGGCCGGACCGCGTGCCCTGCTCGCCCGCCGACTCCGTCAGTGGCGTGCGGCGGGCGCGCTGTTGGCACTTGTCAGCAACAACGACGAGGCCACGGTACGGGCCGTCCTGGACCGCCCGGACAGCCTGCTCAAGGCCGAACACTTCAGCGTGCTCTCCGTGACCTGGGGCCCGAAGTCCGCACGGCTCGCCGAGGCGGCCCGGACGCTCGGCCTCGGCCCGGACAGCTTCCTGTTCCTCGACGACAACCCGGTCGAGATCGCGGGAGTGCGGTCCGCGCTGCCGGAGGTGCTGTCGGTGACCTGCCCGCCGGCGGCCGAACTGGGGGAATTCCTGGGCAGGTTGTGGCCGCTCGTGCCGGCCGCGGCGACGGCCGAGGACGCGCTGCGGGCGCGGTTCTACGAACAGGAGCGGGACCGGGACGCGGTGCGCGCGCAGGCCGGATTCGAGGAGTTCCTCGCCCAGTTGGAACTTGAGGTCGACATCCGGGCCCTGTCCGGGGCCGATGTCGAGCGGGCCGAGCAACTCGTCCGCCGTACCAACCAGTTCACCCTGCGGGGCCGGTCCGCCGACGGGAGCGATCTCGGGCGGTGGCGGGAGCGCGGTGAGGTGTGGACGGCCGCGGCCCGGGACCGGTTCGGCGACTACGGCCAGATCGGGCTGCTCGCCCTCCGTGCGGACGGCGACCAACTCGACGTACTGGCCTGGCTGATGAGCTGCCGGGCGCTCGGCCGGGGAGTCGAGGAACGGCTGTTGCGGTGGCTGGCCGACCGTGCCGACGAGCTGGGCTGCGTCAAGGTCCGGCTGACGGCGGAGCGCACTCCGCGCAACGTACCGGCCCGGCGGCTGCTGGCCGCGCTCGGTGGCGGGGACCAGGACGACGAACGTCTGGAGACCGTGGTCACGCCGGAACACCTGCGGGCCTTCCGGTCCTGGCGGCGGGGGTGAACCGGCGGCGCCGACGGGTGAAGGCGATGGCAGTGGTGGCAGTGCGCGAAAGGACAAGTCACGGGGTGAAGGGCTCTCATGCGTGAGATGAACGAGGACGCGTCGGTGTACGCCGGACAGCGGGCGACGGCCGAGGCGATCGAGCGGGGTGGTGGCGGGCTGAGCGTGGACGCCCTGCTGGCCAAGGTGAGGACGGCCGCGGCGCACACGCCGACCGGTTCCGACGGAGGCGTTGCGGCGGCAGCGGTTCCGGACGTGGTCCCGGACGTGAAGGGTCCGGCGGCGGCGGTCCGGGACGTGAAGGGTCCGGCGGCGGCGGTCCGGGACGTGGCGGCTCTGGCGGCAGCCATCGCCGCCGTGGCGGGCCGCCATCTGCCCGAGGGGCACCTGTCGCCCGACGTCGACTTCTTCGACGCCGGGGGCACCTCGGTGGGCGCCGTGGAACTCGTCGCCGCGCTGGAGGACGAGCTGGGCATGGAGATCGCCCTCGACGACGTCTTCGCCGACGCCCGCCCGACCAGCCTGGCCCACCGCCGGCTGTCGACGGCGGGCGCCACGGCCGCCCTCTCGGCCCCGGCCGCATCGAAAACGCCCACGCCCGGGGTGATTCGGGCCCCGGACACGGCAGGTACAGCCAGGTCCGAGGGGACCTCGGCCTCGGTCACGGTGGGAAGTCCGCCTCCGTCGTCCGCCGCGGGCACCCGTCCGGCGCCCGCACCCGGCATCCTCCCCGTCCCGGCCCCCCGCACCGCCTCCGCGGTGGCCGTCACCTCCGCCCCGTACCCCACGGCCCGGCCCGAGGACCTCGACCAGATCCTGGCCGACCTGGCGCTCGCCGACCGGCTGCCCTGGACCGGCGACCCCGAGCCGCTGCCGCCCCGTCGGATCCTGCTGACCGGCGCCACCGGCTTCCTCGGCAGCCATATGCTCCTCGACCTGCTGCGGCACAGCGACGCCCACGTCTACTGCCTGGTCCGCGCCGCCGACGAGGAGGCGGCCCTCGGGCGGCTCGGTGAGGCGCTCAAGAGGTACGAGCTGCCCTGGTCGTCGGAGGTCCGCCGCCGGGTGACCGTGCTCCCCGGCGACATCCGGCGCCCGCACCTGGGCCTGTCCGACGAGCTGTGGACCACGCTCACCCACGAGCTGGACAGCGTCGTCGGCGTGGCGGCGGCGGTGGACTTCCTGCGCGGCTACCAGTCGCTGCGGCAGAGCAACGTCGTCGGCTCGCTGACCCTCGCCGAGCTCGCGGCGACCGGCCGCCCGAAGCCGCTGCACCACATCTCCTCCATCGCGGTCTTCAACGAGGTCGGCATCACCGCGATGGGCGAGGACGACCCGCTCGCCCACGTCGACCGCCTCGTCGCGGGCTACGACCAGACGAAATGGGCGGCGGAGGTCGCCCTGCGACGGGCCCGCGACCACGGCCTGATCGTCACGGCCCTGCGCCCCGGCGGCATCGGCGGCCACACTAGGACGGGCGCCTACAACCCGCAGGACCTCAGCAGCGGTCTCCTCTCGGCCTTCGGCCGCTTCCGCACGGTCCCCGCCTTCAGCCACCTGAACGCGGCCCCGGTGGACTGGGTGAGCCGGGTCGCGGTCGGCGTCGTCTGCGAACCCGACGCGTGGGGCTACGACTACAACCTGACCGGCGTACCCAACACCCTCGACGACGTCGTACGGGACATGGCGCTCGGCGGGATGCACGTACGCGTACAGGACTGGGACGAGTGGCGGACCCACGCCCTGGCCCGGCTGGAAGCCGAGCCCGTGCCCGAACTGGCTTTCCTCACCAGGGTGTTGCAGAGCCCCACCGCGCTCAGACTGTGCGAGGCGACCCTGAAGGGCCCGGCGGCCACCGCCGAGCGCACCGCCGCGCTCGTCGAGGCGCTCGGGTTGCGGCCCGCCGCCCGCTACGACGCCCAGGCCCAGCTGAGGACGTTCGAGCGGCTCGCCCAGGACGGGTTGGCCCGGCTGCCGCACAAGGACGACCAGCCCTACCTGTGGTTCTCCGAGACGACCGAGGGCGGTGTCGGCCCGGTCGGAGCCCCCGCCGGCACTCCCTGCTCGATGGCGCTCACCCTCTCCCTCGCGAGCATGTACCAGCTGGTGAAGGAGCGCCGGGTCGACGTCACCGGCGAGTTGACGTGCGCGGCGGTGCATCCCGAACCGCTGGTCGTCGAGCACGGCGACGTCTGGATCCGGCCCGAGGAGGGCATCCCGCAGCGGCACGGTATGCGCCACCGACTCCTCAGCTACCGGCTGGCGTTGCGTGACGCGGAAGGCGGCCGCTGGTGGCTGGAGGGCCACAAGTACGCCCGGGCCCGTTGTGACGTGTGGCGCCAGACCCGGGCACTCACCGTCGAGATCGGCCGCGAGGGCGCGCCGGCGGCCCTGGCGGGCGAGCTCGTCGTGCCCGCCGACAGCTATCTGCGCGACCAGGTCGACGGCATCAAGGTCGACCCGCGCCTGACCAGCCAGGAGAAGCGCGCCGCCAAGCTGACCTGGCTCGCCTGGTTCGGCCTGGAGATGGGCCGCGGCCTGCTCGGCCCCTTCGCCCGGGTCGCCGCCGACCTCCTCGACCTCCGCCGCACCACGACCCCCTCGGAGCACCACCGATGATCCTCCGGAGCACCGACTCCCGCACCAGGCCGACGCTCCGCAGGGTCAGGAGCGCCACGACCCTGCGCCCCCTCCACCACCGCCTCGACCCGGCGCGGGTCGAGGAGATCCCCTTCCGGGCGGGCGACGGCGTACGCCTCGGCCTGACCCGCGTGGACAGCGGCGACACGGACCGCCCCGCCGTGCTGCTCCTGCACGGGCACACCGCGTCGGCCGACATGTTCCTGCTGCCCGAGACCCGCAACCTGGTCGACGTCCTGCTCGACGACGGCTACGAGCCCTGGCTGCTCGACTGGCGGGGCAGCTGCCGGCTGCCGTACAACGAGACCGGCCAGAAGTACACGTACGACGACGTCGCCCTGTACGACATCCCGGCGGCCGTCTCCCACATCCGCGGCCGCATCGGCGACCGGCCGCTGTTCGTGGTCGCCCACTGCGTCGGCTCCCTCACGCTGTCGCTCAGCATGACGGCCGGGCTGGTCCCGGGCCTCGCGGGTGTGGTGTCCCAGGGCGTGTTCCTGACGCCGAAGCTCGCGGGCCGCACCTCGCTGCGCATGTCGCTGGCGGGGGAGCTGCTCAGGTCCCGCATCGATCACATACCGGTCGACATCCGCAGGGCCGGCCTGTGGTCGAAGTACACCCCCCTGTTCGCCCTCGCCTCGCGCGGGGCGAGCTGCCCGGATCCGACCTGCCAGATCCTGCACAACTCGGCATGGGGGACGGGCGCCTCGCTGTTCGTGCACGAGCACCTGTCCGAGGCCACCCACCACCGGCTCGCCGAGCTGCTGGGCCCCGCCCCGCTGTGGATCCTGCCGCATCTGCGCCGCATCGAGCTGGCCCGCACCGTGGTGCGCTGGCACGACGGCGACCACCGCTACCGGGCGCTGCCGCAGAACGCGCTGGACGCGGCGGCCCGTATCGACACCCCCGTCCTGCTGCTCGCCGGCAGCGAGAACGGTCTGTGGCTCGACTCCCAGAGGCTCTGTCACGACGTACTGGCCCGCAGACAGCCGCAGCTGGACGTCGCGTACACCGAGATTCCCGGCTACGGCCACCTGGACACGTTCCTCGGCCGGGGCGCGGCCCTCGACGTGTTCGGGCACATCCTCGAATTCCTCGGCGAACGACGGTGACGGCGGACCGGGCGGCCGGTTACCGTACCCGTCAGTAACCGGACCGCATCGCAGGAGGCCACCCATGCCGCAGCTCGAAGTCGACGGCGCCAGACTGACGTACGACGACGAGGGCCCCCGTGACGGTGCGGGCACGCCCCTGGTGTTCATCCACGGCTGGACCGCCAACCGGCACCGCTGGGACCACCAGCTGGCCCACTTCTCCGCCACGCGGCGGGTCATACGGGTCGATCTGCGCGGCCACGGAGAGAGCGACGGCTCGGGACGGCGGAGCATCGGGGAGCTGGCCGGGGACGTCCTCGCCGTCCTCGATCACCTGAAGGTCGAACGGTTCGTCCCCGTCGGTCACTCGATGGGCGGGATGATCGCGCAGACCCTGGCGCTGGGCCACCCGGACCGGATCGAGCGCATGGTCCTGGTGAACTCGATCAGCCGGATGACGTACAGCAGGGGGAGGGGCCTGCTGATGGCGGTGTCCACGCGGGTGCCGTTCAAGCTGTTCGTCGCCGCCAACATCCAGCGGGCCTTCGCCCCCGGGTACCCGCGCGAGGAGATCAAGGAGTACATCCGGACCTCCGCGGCCACACCGCGGGAGGTGGTCATGACCTGCTACGGCGCGATGCGGTCCTTCGACGTCCTCGACCGGGTAGGGGAGATCCGTGTCCCCACTCTCATGATCCACGGCTACTACGACATCCAGCTGCCCGTCTCCCAGATGCTGCGGATGGCGAAGGCCTACCCGGACGCGGAGGTGCGCATCCTGGACGCCGGCCACGAACTCCCGGTGGAGAAGCCCGAGGAACTCACCTCGACCATCGACCGGTTCCTGACCGAGCGCCCCTGAGGCGCCCGCGAGCCCACGAGGTTGCCCTAGGCCGTCGCGATCGGCAGAGGGCGCCGGGCGACCTCGTGGGCCTCCTCGGGGGGCAGGCCCAGCATGCGCAGGACGAGTTCGGCCATCTCCTCGTCGGCGCCGGGGCCCGACTGCTCGGACGTGGCGGACGACTTCAGCTGGAGCAGCCCGAGGAGGGAGCCCCCCACGGCGCTGAGGGCGACGAGGGGACTGTCCACCTGGAAGCGGCCGGAGGCGTTGCCCCTCTCGATGTCCCGCAGGGCGCGGGGGCCCAGGCCGAAGTCGGCGTGGATGTAGGGGAGGCCGCCGTAGCGCAGGACGCGGGTGAGTTCCGGGTGGGTGTCGGCGAGCCGGAAGGTCAGCCGGACGCTCACCGCGAACACCTCGGCGGGGTCGTCGAGGTCGCCGGTGATCGAGTCGATCAGCTTGCCGTACTCCTCCAGCGCGTCGACGACCGCCGCCTCGAAGAGCTCCGCCTTCGTCTGGAAGTGGTTGTAGAAGGAGCCGAACCCGACGTCGGCACGCTCGGCGATCTGCTGGATGCTGGCCTCGCTCGTGCCCTGCTCGGCCAGGATCCCCTGGGCGGCGGCGATCAGGGCATGGCGGGTCCGGGCGCGCCTGCGTTCGAAGCGGTTGGCGGGCTCGGCGGCGGCTTGATCGGGCATGCGTTCATCCTAGCTGCGGCCTCTTCAGAACTGATGAGCGGATCAGTTGGCGAGCGTCGGTGATCTCGCGACGGACGGGCGAACCGTCGTGCCTCGTAGACCCCGTGGCACGGCAGAGGCCGGAGCGGCGGACCCCCGCTCCGGCCTGCGCACCTCCGTCGGAACTACAGCCCGGCGGTCGACAGCCAGCTCTTGGCCACGTCCAGCGGGTCCTTGTTGTCGTTCTGCACCTGGGCGTTGAGCTTGACCAGGGCGTCCGTGTCGAGCTTCGCCGATACGGCGTTGAGCGCGGAAACTCCGGCGGCGGAGAGACCGCTCTTGTAGGCCAGTGGCGTCACGTTCTCAAAACCGAAGAGATTCTTCGGGTCTTGAAGGACCACGAACTTGTTCTTGGTGATTCCGGGGTCGGTCGTGAAGATATCTGCGGCCTGAATGTTGTTGCCCTTGAGGGCGGCCACGGTCAACGGCCCACCCGCGTCCAGCGCCTTGAACGACTTGAATTCAAGGCCGTATTCGGACTTGAGGCCCACCAATCCCTGCTTGCGCGTCTGGAACTCCGGTGATCCCCCGATGACCAGGTCCTTGGCCGAGGCGGAGAGGTCGGCGATCGTCGACGAGGTCGTGAGCTTGTACTTCTTGGCGGTCGCCTCGTTGACCGCGATCGCGTCCTTGTCCTCGGCCTTGGAGGGGTCGAGCAGGGTCAGCTTGGAATCGAGCGCGGCCGTGATGGCTTTGCTGGTGTCCTCGACCGTGGTCGGGGCGGCCTTGGCGTTCAGATAGGCCAGCAGCGCGCCGTTGTACTCGGGCAGGACGGTGATCGTGCCGTTCTTGATCAGACCGTAGGTGGTCTCGCGGCTGCCGATGTTCAACTTGTAACTGACCTTGATGCCCTTGGCCTTCAGGGCCTCGCCGTAGATGTCGGCGAGCAGGATGCTCTCGGGGAAGTTGTTGGAGCCGACCACGACCGTGCCGCCCTTGGCGGTGTCGCCCTTCAGCGGGTCCTTGCTGCCGGAGTTGTCGGAGGAACCGCAGCCCGTGAGGGCGGCCGCGGCCACAACCAGCAGGGATACAGCGTACGTTGCGTTCGTTCTGGTGCTTCTGGCGTGGGTCACGTTGGTCATCCAGACTTGTGCATGGGCGGTCGGCGGCCGGAAGGCATGGCGTGATGACGATCCAATCGAGCCCAGTAACGCACCGTCAAGACACGAATAGATCACCGATGGAGACCACACGGCTTCGCCGCGTGGGCGCAACCTGACCGAAACGGGCTCGAATCCGACGTATCGCCATGTCAGTTTTTGGTTGATCATGGCCGTACTCTTGCGGCAGCCGCTAATGTTGGCCGAGTCGGGGGACCTGGTTCCACTTGCTCGGCCCGAGCGTGCTGGCATGACTCAGTCCACGCAGCCCGGGCTGCGGGCTTCCAATTGGGAATGAAGTCAAGGAGGTTTGGTGCCCGCGCACAGGAAAGCCGCCCGGGGGCCGCAGACCACGGCTCCCCGAATAGGCCGGACGCCTTCCCTCCTCGACCGTTGGCCTTTCCGCAGGAAACTCAACGTCCTGGTGATTGTCCCGCTCGCCGTCGTTTCGGCGATGATCGCCTATGTCGTGTACGCCGAGATCGGCTCGGCCCGTTCCGCCGCCTCCACCGCCCAACTCGTGCGGGACAGCGCGCAGGTCACCCAGCTCATCGACGGCGTGCAGACCGAGCACCGCCAGGCGCTCCTCGTCTCCCTGCGCTACGAGGCCGCCCGCTCCGGCGAGAAGGCGCCCAACACCTCCGCCTTCCTCCAGGCGCAGCAGAAGGTCACCGCTCAGGCGGAGGCCGTGCGGTCCACCTACGGAGACCGGCTGCCCGACGCCGAGGCCCAGGCGCTCAAGGAGCTGGAGGGCCTCGACAGCCTCCGCAAGACCATCGAAGAGGGTCCGATCCCCGCCGACAACATCGACCCGGCGTACGGATCGGTCATCGAGGGCCTCATCAACGGCCTCGGGCTCGGTCAGTCGGGTGGCGAGTCCTCGGAGTCCGCGGGCAATCTGCTGGACGCGCTGCTGCGCGCCGACACCGCCCACGCCTCCTTCGAGACCAGTGTGTTCGCGGCCCGCACCCGGGACCCCAACGCGCTCATCGAGTACACCGGGGCCGTCGGCGACTACGAGCAGTACACCTACCAGGCCGAGCGGTTCACCCGGTTCGCCAGCCAGGAACAGGGCGCCGAACTCGCCGCGATCGAGCACAGCCCGTACCAGAGCGTCGTCGCCCAGCACTACGCCGCGCTGCAGGTCGACCCCAGCGGTCTGGTCGCGGAGAACGCCTCGCAGCTGCGCGCCGCGCTCGACGACGCGCTGGCCGCCGACCCGACGTACCAGCGTCAGGCCGAGAACCGGCTGAAGATCACCGAGTCGCTCATCCACCAGATCGCCGCCGACACCCAGAAGGCGTCCAGCGACGCCTGGTGGCAGGTGCTGTGGCTGGTGGCCGCCAACCTCGCCGCCTTCGCGGCCTGGATCCTGTTCTCCGTACTGGTCCGCCGCTCCGTGGTGCGGACCGTGCGGAGCCTCACCGAGGCGGCCCAGCACGTGGCCGACGCGGCCGAGACCGAGCTCGCCCGGGTCGCCGACGACGACGCCGACGACGCGAGCCCTCCGCGCCTCGAGGCCGTACCCGTGCCGGTCCGCGACGAACTCGGCGAACTCGCCGAAGCCTTCAACCAGGTGCAGGTGACCGCGACCGCCCTGCTGGAGCGCCAGGTCATCAGCCGCCGCAACATCGCCGAGATGTTCGGCAACGTCGGCCACCGCGTCAGCAACCTGACCGCTCGTCAGCTCGCGCTGATCGACTCGGTGGAGCGCGGCGAGACCGACCCGGAGGTACTGGACCGGCTCTACCGCATCGACCACATCGCAGTACGCCTCCAGCGCAACGCCGACAGCCTGATGCTGCTCGCCGGCATCCGCGAGACGGGCCTCAACACCGGGCCGATGCGGCTCAGCAACATCGTCCGCGCCGCGCTCGGCCAGATCGAGGGCTACCAGCGGGTCACCCCGCACGCCGAGGGCGATGTCACCGTCGCCCCCGACATCGTCGGCGACCTCACGCTGATGCTCGCCGAACTGCTGGAGAACGCGGTGACGTTCTCCCCGGCGTCCAGCAGCGTCGAAGTCGTCCTGCGGCCCCGGCACGGCTCCGGCGGCGGTGCCCTGATCGAGATCATCGACCACGGGCTCGGGATGAGCGCCGAGCGGCTGGAGGAGGAGAACGCCCGCCTGATCCGCCGCGAACGGCTCGACCTGGCCCCGACCGAGGTCCTCGGCCTCTTCGTGGTCGGCGGTCTGTCCCGGCGCTGGGGCATCGAGGTCGTCCTGACCCGCACCCCGGGCGGCGGCGTCACCGTCACCGTCGCGGTGCCCGGCTCCCATCTGCTGCTCGCCGACCCCACGGGGGCCGCGACCAGGGCCCCGCACATCCTGCCGCCGCCACGCCGCCCCGG
>LRTP01000398.1 GCA_001550305.1 Streptomyces diastatochromogenes | reverse complement strand
CGCTTCGGACCTGGGCTCGGGTGCGGGCGCCGGCACCGGCGGCGCGTCGGCCGGCGGGGGCGGGGACAACACGGTCACGGGGAGCGCTCCTGTGGAGAGGTGTGTGGTGGAGATACGAAGGCGCGGGCGGCGGGGGGGGGGCCCGCCGCCCGTGCTCCCGAGCCGCTACGAGCGGGGGTCGCCGAACTTCAGCAGCCCCTCGCGGCGGCCGTACCGCACGGCGAGGACGCCGGCCGTGACGAGGACGACGGCTCCGAGGCCGGAGAACAGCGCGATCTGGCTGCCGGTGGAGGCGAGGCCCCCGGTGGGCGAGGTCCCGCCGGAGGTGGAGTCGCCGCCGGTGCCGCCGCCACCGGTCGTGGTGGTGCCGGACGTGGTGCCGGACGAGTCGCCCGAGGAGCCGTCGGTCGGTTCACTGCTGGAACCGTCGGTGGGCTCGCCGGAGGGGGTGTCCGTCGGGGAGTCGGTCGGGCTCGCCGACGGGGACCCGGAGGACGGCTCGGGGACGGTGAAGTCCACCGCGCGCACGGGGTTCTTGCCGCCGGTGCAGTCCGGGCTGTAGTCCCAGTTGCTCGACCCTGCCACGGCGTCGCCCGGCACGGTCAGAGTGGACCAGGTGACCGTTCCGCTCGCGTCGGCCGTCGCGGCGGGGAAGGTGGCGTCGTTGTGGAACATGGTCATCGAGTACGTCGCGTTCGGCTGGCATCCGCGGATGAGGACCTTCACGGTCTGACCGCGCTGCAGCTCGGGGTTGTAGGCCAGCAGCTTCCCCGCGGCGTCGCGCATTTCGTATCTCGGCAGCTGCACGGTCACCGCGAAGGGCGCGGATTCCGAGGCTCCCCAGTCGGCGGCGTTCCCCGGAGTGAAGCGGGCCGTGACGCTGTGGTCCCCCTCGGCCGGCATCGACGTCTTGAACTCGGCCTTGCCACTGGCGACCGTGGCCTGGCCCAGCGTGGTGGCGCCCTCCAGGAAGGTGACGGTGCCGGCCGCCGCCGCGGGCGACACCGTCGCGGTGAGCGTGGTCTCCTCGCCGGGCGCGACCACGGCGGGGGAGGCGGTCAGCGCGACCTGGGTGGCCTCCGCGCCTGTGCCGACCACCCAGTTGTCGCCGGTGACGGTGATCTTCTGGGTCCAGTACGGGTCGCCCGGCACGATCGAGTCGGGCGGAACGGCCCAGTCGTAGTTGTCCACGCACCGCAGACGCAACTCGTAGGTGCCGTCGCCCGTGATGGCGTCCGACAGGCTGCTGACCACCATCCCCGGGTTGTCCGCCGCGACCAGCGAGACCGCCGGGGTCGCCGCGGTGTAGGGGGCCTTGTTGGTGATCCCGTTGAGCGCCTTCACCTCGGTGCCGTCGGCCTTGACGACGTACAGGGCGAGGACGCTGTTCCAGTTGAGGTCCTCGATGGTGGCGGCGGGACACGCGCCGGGGATCGCGATCGAGCCGGCGATGGGCTGATGGTCACTCATCCTGCCGCCGGCGGGCGTCATGGTGAACTCGCCGACGGACGCCGCCCGGGCAGGCTGGGACTGGGACATGGCCAGGACCACGAGGCCCAGGGTGAGTAAGGCACAGGCGGCCACGATCGCGGCCGCTCTTCTGAATGGTTGTGGCACTGTCACGGCGATGCCCCCCGGGGGACGGTTGACGGATTACGTTGACGGATGTCAGGGACAGCGCGTGGGGCCGGGCACCTGGAGGGTGCCCGGCCGTCACGCGAGGATCAGACGACGATCACGGATTACCGCTCGCCCGTGAGCGTGGTGGCACCGCAGTTGGACACGGCGCCGAAGCCGTAGGTCGCGATCGTGGAGGTGGCGGCGCAGACCTTCGAGCCCGAACCGACGAAGGTCCCGGCGACGACCGAGTCCGAGAGGTTGGCGGTCGGGACGACGTTGTAGACGTCGCGCAGGAAGCCGGGGTCGAAGGCCGTGTTGAGCGCGATCGCGGAGCCCGTGCCCGTGGTGGGCGCCAGGCCGTTGATGCTGCGCAGACGCGACTCGGCGCGGCGGTTCGGGACGTCGGAGAGGCCCTTGCCCTGGGCGATCCACTGGGCGATCGAGTACGGCATGAGCTGGTTGCCGTTGAGGATCGCCGCGCCGTTGTGCTCCTGGATGGTGCCGTCGACGCAGGAGCCGACCTGCGCCTCGGTGATCCCGATGGCCGACAGCCAGAAGGTCCGGGTACCGGAGCCGGACTGCGGCAGCAGCGGCTGCGCGTTCGGGAACTCGGTGGAGTTGCACTGGTAGATCGCGGCCAACTGCGCCTTCGTCAGGTTCGTCGGCAGCGTGCTGCCCAGGTCGGTGGCGTAGGTCACACCGTCCTTGGCGTACGGGATCCACGTGAGGTCCGTGGTGGTGGTGTCCACCGGGCCACGCGAGGAGCGGGCGAAGTCGATGCAGTGGGTACCGGCGGTGATGTCGGCGTTCAGCGCGTTGATACCGGCCGAGGAGCCGTCCGGGCGGGCGACGGTGTCACAGCCGGTCGCCTTGGTCTTCACGGTGGCGGTGCCGGTGGCGTTCCACGACGCGACGATCTTGCCGCCCGCGTTCGTGACGGCGTCGCCGATGCCGTTCATGACGTACTGCGTGGTGTCCGAACCGACACCAGCCAGCTGACGGTAGTCGGTGACCGGGCTCGGGTCCGCCGAAGCGGGGGAGGCCAGGATGCCGAGACCGAGAGCCGCGACACCGAAAGCAGCGCCGACCTTGGCGCGAGACTTGACGTTCACTTCTGAACCCCTTGTTTTCTGGATTTCGAAGGCTGGCCGTTCAAGCAAAATCCGGATCTTTTTCCTGCCGGCCCGTCGGTCGGCCACCACAAACAATTCCAGGATTTCCGCGCGGTGACCAACCAATTCCCCGTGAGAGAAAGGTTACGGGCAGGCTTCCTAGGTGTCTCCTAGGGAGTCCGACGCTGCGCGAAATGCAGCATTATCGGACCCGAAAGTCCTGCCGCACCACCCAGGAACAGGACGACGAGAAGAATCCAGCGAATAACTCCCAGGATCTCTCCGGGGGTGAATCCCGCCTTGGCTTCCGCGACATTTTGCTGCGGCCCCGAGGAGGGAGGAGCGGAGCCGTTCACCGCGGCGGCGGAGTCCGAGGCCGAGGGGGTGGCGCCGCCGCCCGTTCCGCCCCCGGACGCTCCGCCGGTGCCCCCGCCGGAGGAGGTTCCTCCGGTGCCGGCTCCGGATCCGGGCCCTCCCGTGCCACCCTGGTTCGACCCGCCGGACGAAGGGCCGGGCACGGTCGCGCCGCGCTCCAGCGCGTCGGCGGCGGTCCGGGCCTGCAGACGCTGCTGGGCCGGCAAGGGCGCGTAGCCGAAGGGCAGCTGACCCGCCGACACGCCGAGCGTCTGGCCCGATCCCGCGACGTACCTGATGAACCGGGCGTACGCCTTGCGAGCCTTCGCGTCCTGGTTCACCGAGGCCGCGGCGTAGGCGACGGCCGTCAGCGGATACGCCTGCCCCTTGGCGCGCGCCGGGTCGGGCTTGAGCACCGAAGCGTCCTCGGACGACGGCCGCATGGTCGCGACGTCGGCCGTGAGCGTGGCGGCCGAGGGCTTCACGAAGTTGCCGTCCGCGTTCCGCAGCGCCGCGGTCGTCAACCCGTAACGCTCCGCCGACGCGGCGTCGACGATCGCCATCACGGCACGCTGACCCGACATGGGCGCGTCGTTGATGAGCTTGGCCGGCGACTGGGCGGTGTCCCCCGACTGCCACTGGATGGTGCGGGTGTTGTTGCCCCGGCGGGTTCGCACGGCCCCGTCGTGCAGGTCGGCCGTGTACGGGTCCAGATCGGTGATCGCGTAGCTGAGAGGGGGTGTCCCGTTGCCGAGGGCCGGCGTCGTCGTCGGGTCCACCTTGGGGTAGTCGGTCAGCGTGCTGTTCTCCGCCAGCTTCAGGTCCTGGAAATAGCGATTCACCCGCATCCCCCATCGGTCCTTCGTCCCGGAGAGGAAGCCCCGGGCGTCCGCGTCCGACTGGAGCCAGTTCCAGACGATCCGCGTGGTGTCGGAGGACTGCAGCGGAACCATGAGGCTCCGCAGCTGGTGATTGGTCAGCCGAGGGAATCCAGGATTCAATTCCTTGAATTCCGGATCCGTGACGAGGGAAGTGCTGTTCCCTGTCAAATAATCAGGGGTGGCACCCAGCGTCACGTCTTCCGCATAGGAGTGCGTGAGCATCTTCGCCACGAGCCGAGGATTCAGTTTCATTCCCTGGACCACGCCGGACGGACCTTCTATGAAGAAGGCGATCGCAATCCCGGACACCGCCACCGGCGCGTGCACGACCTTGGACCCGTCCTCCGGCCGGGCGACCGGGTCGACGGTGAAGCCCAGCAGGGGCGCGTCGGCCGACGTGCTCAGGACCTGGCCTCTGGCCTCCTCCTCGCCGCCCTGGGTGAAGGCGAACGTGTTCCCCGTGGACGAGCACAGCTTCGGCTGCCAGGAAGTGACGGCGTCCGTCATCAGTTCGGAGCCGACCGTGGGCAGCTCCGGCTGGCCCTGCGGACAGAACGCGTCGACCGGCTGGAAGTCCAGACGGACGACCATCCGCTGAGCCCAGTTCGTCGCGGACAGCGGCGAGCTCTGCAGTGAATTGCCCGCCTGGTTCGGTTTGGTGATCTCGGTGCCGTCCGCGTCGTGCGTGCCGCGCGGGACGACGACCAGCCAGCAGTGCCGCGGAACGGGGTCGCTCCCGGCAGGCGCCGTGTTCATGCCGCAGCCCAGGTGGGACGCCTGGATGCCGTCCTGCGCCTCGAAGGTCACCTCGCCCGTGCCGTCGGCATAGGTTCTGGCGAACCGCTGCTCGTTGGTGTCCAGCGGACCGAAGTAGGTGAAGTCGTGGGAGGACTTGGTGGGGGGCAGGTCACCGACCGGGCGGAACGGGACGAAGCCACCGGGGTACTGGGTCTCGCCCGGATCGGTGCCGACCAGCCGGCCGTTTCCGGCCCCGAGTATCGAGCCGTCACCGCCGAAGACGCACTGATCACGGTCGGGCCCGGCCGGATCGTCGCCCCAACACTGCATGATCTGGAGGAAGTTGACGGCGGCGTTCTGTCCGTCGATCGTCGGCGCCCCGCCCTGCCAGGTGACCCGCACCCCCTGCGACCGCAGGTTCTTCGTCTGGTGGACGGTCACCTTCAGCTTGGAGAAGTCGTCGTACCTGCCCTGCTTCCCCGTCACCGTGACCGCGGAGTCCTCCCCCGCGCCGTCCGCCGCCGCGGCGGACGTGGCGGCGGACGGCAGCGGGAGCAGGGCCAGGACCAGCGCGGCCAGCAGCGCGCTCACGGCGGCGACGACGCGCCGCCGGGACCGGGACATGGCGGTCATGGCAGTCATGCCGCACCCCCCTTGCGGCGGGCGCGGTGGGACATCATGCGCCCGATCAGGGGTGGCCCGACGACCACGCCGATCAGGAGCACGGCCGACAGCGCCATCAGCGCGGTGCGCAGACCGAGGGCGTCGCCGGTGCCGAGGGAGACCGGGCTGGCGGCGACCGAGGTGTCGCCGGTGCCTCCGTCGCCGCCGAGCACCTGGCCCGTGTCGGGGTCGACGACGCCTCCCGCCGTCGTCCCGCCCGTACCGCCGGTGCTGCCCGCCGTACCGCTGCCGCCGGTGGTGGTACCGGCCGTTCCCGTCGCGCCCGAACCGCCCGTCGCACCGGAACCGCCGGACGTGCCCGAACCGCCGGTCGTACCCGAGCCGCCCGAGCCCGAGCCGCCGCCCGACGTGCCGGAGCCGCTCGGCGAGGTGGGCTGCTTGGCGCCGCCGGTGCCGGTGGCGCACTGGTCCGAACCCTTCTTGTCGCACGCCGCGGGATACGGGGCGTTCTGGGCCAGGAGGTTCTTCCCGTCACTGGAGAACGTCGGGTTGTTGCAGTTCTTGATGTTGATGTTGTCCGTCACGGCGCCGGGGATCCTGCGCACCTGCTCCATGGCCGCCTGCACGAGGTTGATCGGCAGCGGCGAGTAGCCGAGCCGGTCGGCCAGTTGCTGGCCCTCGCAGAGGAAGTAGTTGTCGAACGCGCTCAGCGTGGCGCCCTTGGCCTTGGTGAACCCCATCTCCTCCTTGGTCGGGACGATCATGTAGCTGTAGCTGGACAGCGGGTAGGTGCGCCGGTCGCCGTACGTGTAGACCCCGTCCAGGTTCTGGGTGAGGTAGTTGGCGGACCGCGAGTCGTTGTTGATCTGCGCCTGGGTCAGGGCGACGGCCACACTGGAGGCGGTCGGCTCGACGTAGTACCCGGACGTGTTGAGGACCTTGACGACCGGGAAGCCCGCGTTCCTGGCGTAGGAGTACTCGACGTAGGTGATGGCGCCCTCGGCCTGGGGCTGCTTGGTGTAGCCCGCGACGCCGAGCGAGCCGGACTGGGCGACGAAGCCCGAGCCGGGGATGTTCGGGAAGTACGACGTCAGACCGCAGGGCGTGGGCTTGCCCGCCCGACGGCAGTAGTCGTTCCACAGGGTGCCGTACTGCTTGGACATCCACAGGGTGAACTGCGCGGTGGTGCCGGAGCCGTCGGAGCGGATGACCGGGACGATACGACGGGCGGGGAGGGCCAGCTTGGGGTTGTCCGCCCTGATCTCCGGCGCGTTCCACATCGTGAGCCCGCCGGTGAAGATCTTGCTGAGGACCTCCCCGGACAGCCGCAGGTTGGTGACCCGGTTGCCGCCGATGTTCAGGTTGTACATGAACGACGTACCGCCGGCCACGATCGGCATGTAGGCGTACTTGCGCTGCGGCGGAGTGTCGGTCGTACCGAACTCCTTGAGGCCGTAGGGGATCTCGGACACACCGAAGTCGGAGGTGCCGTTCGCGAACTGGGTACGTCCGACCGACGAGCCCACCGACGCGTAGTTCACGGTCATGCCCTGCTGGCGTACGTTGCGCCGCCACTGCTCGATGGCGTTGGCGCTCCATGTCGAGCCGGAGCCACTGATCTTCACGTAGGTGACCGCGAAGGCACCTGGCGGATGTACGGCCATGAGCGCGCAGACCAGTGCGACGACCAGCGCCAGCGCCTGGTACACGCGCACGCTGCGCGGACGACGGACGGGTGCGGATATCACGGGGTGCTCCTCGTCGATGCGGGACTGGTCGAGGCGGGACCGGCCGACGGCCGACCGGCGGTTGCGTACACGTCGAAGCGCTGCGCGTCACGGCGGGACGCCCTGACCCGGCGGTGTTCCTGACGGCGGGTCAGCTTGCCCGGCCCACGGCCGCCGACGACGCGGGCCGCGACGAACAGGACGAGCACCAGCACCAGAAGCACCGCCGCGGTGCCGAAGCCGCGGGCGATGTAGGTGGGCTCGGGGGACTCGACGAGCTTGAAGGCCGCCAGCGGCAGCGACACCATCGGGTCGTGGAGCGGGTTGGTGTTGAGCTCCTGGGTGAAGCCGGCGGTCAGCAGGACCGGCGAGGTCTCGCCCACACCGCGCGCGGTGCCCAGGATGACCGCCGTGGTCAGCCCCGACCGCGAGGTGGGGAGCACCACGTGCCAGACCGTGCGCCACCGTGAGGTGCCGAGCGCGTAGGACGCCTCGCGCAGCGTGCCGGGGACCAGTCGGATCACCACGTCCGCCGCGCGGATGATGATCGGCAGCATCATCACGGAGATCGCGAGCCCGGCGGCGAGGCCGGACTGGCCGAAACCGAGGCTCAGGATGAAGGTCGCGTAGATGAACAGGCCGGCCACGATGGATGGCAACGCTGTCATCGCCTCGACGATGGTGCGGACGAACCGGCTGAAGGCGCCGGGGACCTCGTTGAGGAAGACCGCGCACACCAGCCCGGTCGGTATGCAGATCACCAGGGCGATGGAGATCTGCCACAGCGTGCCGACGATGGCGTGCGCGATGCCGCCGACGCCGAGGGGCTCCAGCGGACCCGCGTCGGCCATCGACTCGGTGTAGAAGTTCAGGTGCGGCAGCGCCTCACGCCCCTCGTAGAGGGTGTAGACGACCACGAAGGCCAGCACGGTCAGCATCACCAGACCGAGGCTCTGGACGATCGCGGCGGCCACCCGGTCACGGACCGCGGGACCGTCCTCGTCGAAGGAGACCAGCAGCGCGTACAGGGCGATGAAGAGCGCGTAGGCGATGACGACGAAGCCCAGGGCGCCGTTGAAGGGCAGCAGCCGGTCGAAGATCAGCCAGGTCAGGGCGAGGGACGCGGCGCCGGCGCCGAGCATGGCGTACACGTCGGTGGCGCGCAGCGTGGAGAGGTTGCGGCGCGAGTCTCCGCGCGTTGAACCCCCGCCGGGCCGACGTCCGGGCAGATGGGTGGCCGGGGCCTGGGACAGCGCTTTCGGCGCACCCGCGGGGCTCGGATCGGCCCCCGGCCCCTGGTCGCCGGGCGGGCTCTGTGGAGCGGTGACGGTCATCGGGCTCGGTCTCCTCAGGAGTCGCTCGTCGCACCGGAACGGCTGCGGGCGACGATCGACGAAGCGGCGAAGTTGACCACGAGGGTCATCAGGAAGAGCGCGAGGCCTGCGGCCATCAGCGCCGACATGCCCATGGGGCTCGCCTCGCCGTAGCGCAGGGCGATCAGGGACGAGACCGAGCTGGTGCCGTTCTGCAGGATGTGCGGCTGGATCACGAACACCGGCGAGATGATCAGGTACACGGCGATGGTCTCGCCGAGCGCCCGGCCCAGGCCCAGCATGGTGCCGCCGATCATGCCGCCCTTGCCGAAGGGCAGGACGACGCTGCGGATCATGCCCCAGCGGTTGGCGCCGAGCGCGTACGCGCCCTCCCGCTCGCCGACCGGAGCCTGCGAGAAGACCTCCCGCACCACCGAGCAGATGATCGGCGCGACCATCAGGGACACGACCATGCCCGCGATGAAGGTGGAGGAGGTGTAGACCGTCGCGGTGGCGAGCGGGTCCTTCGGATCGGCGCCGTCGACCTTGAAGAGGGGGATCCAGCCGAAGTAGGTCGAGATCCAGCGGGACACGGTGACCACGTGCCCCTGGAAGAAGAACAGGCCCCACAGGCCGTAGACCACCGACGGCACGGCCGCCATCAGGTCCACGACGCTGATGAGGGTCTGGCGGATCCGCGGCGGCGCGTACTCGGAGATGTAGAGCGCGGTGCCGAGCGCCAGCGGTACGGCGAACACGATGGCGACCATGGCGATCAGCACCGTTCCGACGAGCACGGCCGCGATGCCGAAGTGCCCGCCTTCGGGCTCCCACGCCTCGGTGGTGACGAAGTCCCACTTCGCGACCGACAGCGCCTGCCAGGCCCGGTACGTCAGGAAGCCGCCGACCAGCAGCATGATCGCGAGGACCAGGCCGCCGCCGCCGCGCAGGACGCCCCTGAACACGCGGTCGGGCAGCCCCCGATCGGGGTGCAGGCGTCTCGGAGGGTCGTCCCCCGGAGCCACGGATCGCTCAAAGATTCGCGTTGTCACATGGGACGACACTCCTGACGCGTGATGGACGCACGCACACACGAACGTGAACGAGACGCCCCCGAGGGGCAACTTCCGGTGTTGACGTGAACGCGGCGACAGGAGAACACGTGAGGGGCTGGGGTGCTCTCTTGCGGCGCTCCCCAGCCCCTCACGTACACGGTCGAGCCGTCAGCCCCGTCCGTTCGCTCGGGGTCGCCCCATCACTCGGGCCCCCATCACTCGGCGTCGTCCCATCACTCGGCCTCGTCCCACGGGATCACCCCACCCGACCCGAGCTCGGCCAGGAGAGCCCGGAAACGTTCGTAGGCGGCCTGGCACGTCGAGTGCCGCTCGTAGGCACGCGAGGACACGGCCACGGCGCCGCCGGTGCCGTCACGCAGCCGCCAGACCCATCCACTGCCTTCCGCGGTGTGGTGCACCGCGCCGGGTAATTTCCCGATGTCGGCGCACAAGCGCTCGAACGCCGCACGGCACTCGCCGTAGTTCCGGTACGTCCTCGCGGCCACGGCGATCACCCGCCCGTTCGTGGCGGTGAGCCGCCACGAGTAAGTGCCATCTGCACCTATGTCTATTTGGCAGCGCGTGCCCGGTACGGCCGCGCCCCCCATTCTTGCCGCCATCCATCCCCACTCCTGTATCCCCATATCAGGAAGCCGCATGAGTCGACGCGGATTCGTCGGTCATGCGGCACACGCAGATTAGTGAGACTAAAGAGAAACTTGATCCACACGTGAAACACATTTCACGCGAAGGTTGCCCCTCGTTCATGCAGTCGACCATCAGGTCACCTCAAGAGCGGGCGAATTCATCGACGCGCCGACGGGGCGCCACCCCGGGGCGCCCCGCCCTCCCGGCCCACCGCGAAGAGGGGTGGTACACGTAGGTGGCCTCCAGGTCCGCTGAAATTTGAACCGAATTTCCCCTTCGGCTTTCCACGGAAACGGCGCACTCGATATTCGCGCGCATTCCCTTCACCGGGAAATCGGCGACTCACACAACCCTCATACGAACGTTCCGAAATCCCATGGCAACGAGTACGCTGCACACGTCAATTCGGGCCTGCCGGTGTGAAATTGACAGGCCGCGGCATTCACATTGGGGAATTCGCATGCGTATGAGTTCAGCTGTCGCCGCTGCGTGTGGCGTCGTCGCCCTGTCCGCCCTCACCGTTCCGGCCGCGCACGCGGACGAGAGGTTCGGCGACACCGACATCACCGGCGTGGTCGTCAACGACGGCAACCCTGTCGTCGTCGGCACCGGCGCGAGAACCGTCACCGCCGAGGTCACCGCGACCGACCCGTCCGGTCTCCAGCAGGTCAACGCCACGCTCTACCACGGCCCCTTCGGCGCCCCGGACAGCACCGTCGCCTCGACGGCGGCCTGCGGTCCGACGGTCGCCACCACGACCACCTGCACCCTGACCTTCACCCTGACCCCCGGCACCGACCCGGCCGACGACTCGCTGGCCGGCGACTGGCACCTCAGCGCCTACGCCATCGCCCCCGACAGCGACGCCGTGTTCCTGGACAGCGCCGCCACCGTCAGCGTGCTGCGCGACAGCCAGGTGACCGTCGACGCCACTCCCAAGCCGGTGAAGTGGGGCCGCGTCCTCACCGTCACGGGCGGCGTGCGCAACGCGGACTGGGCGACCGGCACGTTCGCCGGCGCCGAGGCCGGCCGACCCGTGAGCCTGCAGTTCCGCCCCAAGGGCAGCAGCACGTACTGCACGCTCAAGACCGTGCCGACCGCCGCCGGCGGCACCCTCTCCACCACCGTCCGCGCCTACACCGACGGCTCCTACCGCTGGTCCTACGCCGGCACGGCCGACACCGCCGCCGCGGTGTCGGCGGGCACCTTCGTCGACGTGGTGGGCTGACTCCGGTACGAGCGGCGCCGGGCACCCCTCGGGGGCGGCCCGGCGCCGAACGGGACCGGGAACACGGGCGGCAGGACCCGGAACGTGGGCAGTCCGACGTCGTACGGGGCGAGGGGTCGGGGTCGGCTCTGCGCGACGACGGACACCGGTCCGCCGCACCGCCCTGACGTCACCCCACCGCCAGCAGGATCACCAGGACCACGGCCCCCGCGAGCGCGGGACCCATGACCTCGTACGCCCACCGCACGCTCACCTCGCCCTGCGCGCCCTCCGAGGCCGCCCGGGCCTCGGCGAGTTCGCGCAGGTCGTCCATGACCTGGTCGGAGTGCGACCGGGTGGGCCCGCTCGCCACCGAGGAGGTGCGGCCGCTGCTGTCGGCG
>LRTP01000397.1 GCA_001550305.1 Streptomyces diastatochromogenes | reverse complement strand
CGATCGGCTGGAGGAACGCCGCCGCGAGGGCGGCCACGGCGACGGCCGCGATTCTTCGCTGGGGTGGGGTGCGGCGGCGCGCCCCGGGCGCCGGCCATCTCGGTATCAGGGCCACAGGCGTGAACTCCTAGTGAATACGGCTCAAAACGGCTCGTTTGGGACCGGCTTGACCGAGACACGGCCTCGATGCCGGGCGACCGGCGCGACGGTATCGCCCACGCAAGCTTTACAGCAAGAGTCTTGAAACTCTGAGCAAGAACTTTCAGCGCCAGGTGTCGCTGACGCCGTAACCCGTTCCCGAGCCGGTGCTGTAGGCGCGGTTGGCGCCGGACTCCCAGGTCACGTTTCCGGAGGAGTCCTTCTTGATGTACTTGTAGGCGAACGACGTCGACTTGGGCACGATGACCAGTCGGCCCCAGTACGGGTACGACGCCGAGGACAGCGGGATGGCGTCGGCGGTGTTCCAGGAGCCGAGGGAGGGGATGGAGCCGACGACGTACACGTTGGTGCCGTAGTCGGTGGTGGCGTTCACTGCGAAGGTCACGTCCGTGGCGTCGGCGTCGGCCACGTTCCAGGAGTTGTTGACCTCGACCGTCGAAGTACCGGTGGTGAGTGTCCTGTTTGCGTTGGACTCCCAGGTGACGTTCCCGGACGAATCTCGCTTGATGAACTTGTATTCGATACTCGTGCTCGCCGGGACGGAGACGTCGGCCTTCCAGATCGGGTAGCCCGACGACGACAGCTTCACCGCGTTCGCCGTGTTCCAGCTGCCGAGCGCGGCGACCGAACCGACCACGTACACATCGGTGCCGGTGGTGGTGGAGGCGTACGCGTCGAAGGTCGCGGTGACGCTGGTGGAACCACCGCCGCCTCCGCCCCCGCTGCCTCCGCCGCAGTTCACCGTGCAGATGTAGTTCGGGTCGTAGAAGGCGACCGCCGACTTCGCGGGCACGGTCAGGGAGGCCTTGCCGCCCGTGACGGTGACGGTGGTCGCGCCCCCGTCGATCACGTTCGGGTACGTTCCGTCGGCCAGGCCCGTCGTGTACGTGTACGTGCTGGCGCCGGAGCTGTTGTTGAGGGCGACGAAGCCCGCGCCACCCCTGCCGAAGCCGATGACGTTCGAGGACGGGGACTGCCAGTTGGCGACCGCGTAGCCGCTCGCCGCGTTGTGCCAGCCGATCATGCCGGAGACCGCGGTGTTGCGGTCGAGGCAGTACCAGCCGCTCGCGCAGTTGGTGTCGGTGACGAAACCGGCGGAGTTCGGCGGGGCCTCGTCGCTCTGACTGAAGGTCCAGCCGGAGTAGACGGACGGGCGGCCGTAGCCCCGGGCCAGCTGGAAGACGTTGGCGAGGACCGCGGTGTCGCCGTCCTTGTAGCTGAGCGAGTAGCCGTTGCGCTCGGTGTCGTGGTTGGTGACGAAGGTGTTGGAGTTCGCCTCGGCCGTCAGGCCCCAACTGCCGCCGAAGCTCGACAGGTTGGCGATGTCGCCCTGGAACTGGGACTTCATCTGCGCGGCGAAGGTGAAGTCGAGGACGTCACCGGTGCCGTAGTACTCGTCCTGCGCGGGCGGGGTGCCGGGGTAGATCTCCTGGGTGATGTACGGCGCCGCACCGGAGGTCGTGGTGTGCAGTCCGGCGACGATGGCGCTCAGGTCGGCGGCGTCGATGTGCTTGGCCGCGTCGACACGGAAGCCGTCGACACCCAGGTCGATCTGCTGGTTGAGGAAACCGGTGATCTTCGTGCGGACGCCGCTCTCGGCGGTGTCCAGGTCGGGCAGGCCGAGCAGTTCGCAGTGCTGGACCTCGTACCGGTCGGACCAGTTGGAGATCGTCTTCGTGCAGTCGTCGCTGTCGGCGGGGTCGTAGTCGGGGGTGTCGTACTTGTTGGTGACGACCGTGCCGTTGTAGCCGGTGCCGGTCTGGGCGGCGGTGTGGTTGATCACGGCGTCCGTGTAGACCTTGATGCCGGCCGCGTGACACGTGTCGACCATGGTCTTGAACTGGGCCGCGGTGCCGAAGCGGCTGTTCAGGTTGTAGGCGTAGGGCTGGTAGACGTCCCACCAGTAGTAGTTCGTCTGTTTCAACGACTCCGCGGGCGGGGCGACCTGGACCGCCCCGTAGCCGGCCGGGTCGAGCACGTTCGTGCACTCGGCGGCGACCGACTTCCAGTTCCACTCCCACAGGTTGGCGATCACATCGCCGTTGGGGATGCCGGTGTCGGAGACGGCGGCGTGGGCGGCCGGGGCGGGCAGCGCGGCGGCTCCGCCGAGGGCCAGCAGTCCGGCTGCGGCCAGGGGTAACGCCCGTGATCTGATCCAGCGCATGACGGCAACTCCTTGCGGGGGACGGAGGTGCGAGGACGCGGTCAACTGGGTTGCTGGGAAAGCAAGTTGACCGCGGTGCGAGGGTGGGCGCGGTCAAGGGGCCCCGTCAATACACGTGTTGGAAGTTCTTTCGACATCTTGCTGAAACCCGAACCAACGGATAGCTTCCGTTCCCCCCACCCGCACGACGAAGTGCAGGAGCACCCACATGGCAAGAAACATGGCCAGGAAGACACTTGCCGCCTCGTTCGCCCTCGCGGCGGGCCTGGCGGTCTCGGTGACCCTCCCCCCAGGTGTCGCGGCGGCTTCCCCGCCGGGCACGAAGGACGTCACCGCCGTTCTGTTCGAGTGGAAGTTCGACTCGGTCGCCAAGGAATGCACCAACACGCTGGGCCCGGCCGGTTACGGCTACGTCCAGGTCTCGCCACCCGCCGAGCACATACAGGGCTCGCAGTGGTGGACCTCGTACCAGCCCGTGAGTTACCGGATCGCCGGGCGGCTCGGTGACGCGACCGCCTTCCAGAACATGATCAACACCTGTCACGCGGCCGGCGTGAAGGTCGTGGTGGACACGGTCGTCAACCACATGACGGCGGGTTCCGGCACCGGTACCGGCGGCTCTTCGTACACGAAGTACAACTACCCGGGCCTGTACTCCTCGTACGACATGGACGACTGCACGGCGACGGTCAGCGACTACACCAACCGCGCCAACGTGCAGAACTGCGAGCTCGTCGGGCTCGCCGACCTGGACACCGGCGAGGAGTACGTCCGCAAGACCATCGCCGGATACATGAACAGCCTGCTCGGGTACGGCGTGGACGGCTTCCGCATCGACGCGGCCAAGCACATCCCGGCGACCGATCTCGCCAACATCAAGTCGCGGCTGACCAATCCGTCGGTGTACTGGAAGCAGGAGGTCATCTACGGCGCCGGGGAGGCGGTCCAGCCGACCGAGTACACCGGCAACGGCGACGTGCAGGAGTTCCGGTACGCCTACGACCTCAAGCGGGTCTTCAACAACGAGAACCTCGCCTACCTGAAGAACTACGGCGAGGGCTGGGGCTATATGAGCAGCTCCGTCGCGGGCGTGTTCGTCGACAACCACGACACCGAGCGCAACGGCTCGACGCTCAACTACAAGGACGGGGCGAACTACACCCTCGCCAACGTCTTCATGCTCGCCTACCCGTACGGCGCCCCGGACATCAACTCCGGCTACGAGTGGTCGGACGTGGACGCCGGCCCACCCAACGGCGGCACGGTCAACGCCTGCTGGCAGGACGGCTGGAAGTGTCAGCACGCCTGGCCGGAGATCAAGTCGATGGTCGCCTTCCGCAACGCCACCCGGGGCCAGTCGGTCACCGACTGGTGGGACGACGGCAACGACGCGATCGCCTTCGGCCGCGGAGCCAAGGGGTACGTGGCCATCAACCACGAGTCGGGCTCGCTGACCCGGACCTATCAGACATCCCTCGCGTCGGGAACGTACTGCAATGTCCAGAACAACACCAGCGTCACGGTGAACGGCTCCGGGCAGTTCACGGCGACCCTCGGCGCGAACACGGCGCTGGCGCTCTACGCGGGCAAGACCAGCTGCTGAGCGGCCTCCGCGAGCCGCGCGGAAGCCTGTACGGAACGCCGTACGGAGCCCGTGGGACCCCCGCGGGCTCCCCGTGGGACTCCCGCGGGAGTCCGCGCCGAAAGCGCCGTATCGGACATACCCGATACGGCGCTTTCCTCTTTGCGACCCCTTTGCGACACCTTGCGGTAACGGGAACGTCACGCTTGCGGGATCTTGCGGAAATTTCCTTGCAACGTCTTTCGCAAGGACTTGCAGCGCTGTTAGTTTCCTCCCCAGCCCGGCGGCCGTCGATGGGACAGACGGCACCCGCGGTCCTCCCAAGGGAAGATCCGGGCAAACCCTCTTCTAGGAGTTCATATGCGACGTGGCATATCGATCGCCGCCGCGGTGACCGTCATCGCGCTGACCGCGACTGCCTGTGGTGGTTCCGACGGCAACTCGTCGAGCAAGCCGAAGGCCGCCGGCGACATTTCCGGGACGATCACGTACTGGGACACATCGGACGCGGCGACCGAAGCCCCGACGTACAAGGCTCTCATCAAGAAGTTCGAGGCCAAGTACCCGAAGATCAAGGTGAACTACCAGAGCGTCCCGTTCAGCGACGTCGAGCAGAAGTTCAAGTCGGCGGCGAAGAGTGGCAAGGGCGCCCCGGACGTCGTCCGCACCGACGTCGGCCTGATGGCCGAGTACGCCTCGCTCGGTTACATCGCCCCCCTCGACGGCACGAGCGCGCTGAAGGACACCTCGGACTTCAACTCGGGCCCGCTGAACACCACCAAGTACAACGGCAAGACGTACGGCGTCCCCTCGGTCACCGACACCCTGGGTCTCCTCTACAACAAGGACCTCCTGAAGAAGGCCGGCATCGCGCAGCCGCCGACCACCTGGGACGAGTTCATCGCCGACTCGAAGACGATCAAGAAGAAGACCGGGGCGTACGGCACCTACCTGAACCCCGACTCGTACTTCCTGCTCCCGCTGCTCTACAGCAACAACGCGGACATGGCCGACACCTCGGCCAAGAAGATCACCATCTCCGACGCCAACGCCGTCACCGCGATCACCACGGCGAAGAAGATCCAGGACGAGGCGTCGATGAAGGTCGACTACGCCAACGCCTACCAGAACATGCAGACGGCGTTCAAGACCGGCAAGGTCGCCATGCTGGTCCAGGGTCCCTGGTCGGTCAGCGAGGACCTGGCCGGCAGCGCCTTCAAGGGCAAGGAGACCAACCTCGGCTACGCGCCCGTCCCGGCCGGCCCCGGTGGCAAGGCCCAGGCGCCGACCGGCGGTCACAACCTCGCGGTCTACCAGGGCTCCAAGAACCTGGACGCCGGGTACCTCTTCACCCAGTTCATGACCTCGACCGACAGCCAGGTCGAGATCGCCAAGGGCACCGGCACGCTGCCGACCCGCAAGTCGGCGTACACGGCCGAGGTCACCTCCGACGCCAAGATCGCCGGCTTCAAGCCGATCCTGGAGCAGACCGCCCGTCCGCGCGTCGCGCTGCCGCAGGTCGGCTCGCTCTTCACGCCGCTCGCGCAGAACTACGTGAAGATCCTGCAGGGCAGCGAGGACGTCAAGGCCGGTCTCGACGCCACCGCCAAGGAGTTCCAGAAGCTCCTGCCCGGCTACACCATCGGCTGACCGGGCAACCCCTGATCCACCGGTAACCGAAGAACGCGCAGCCCCGGGGAACGTTTTCCCCGCTGCCGCCCCGAACGGGGCTCCCCCGGGGCTGCGGTCACCGGTTACCCCAGGATCACCGGACCCACCGGCCCCACCAGACCCCCGGGCACTGGCCCCAGGGGTTGACCGGGTCCGGATCCCTGGTCCACCGGACCCTGAACCCCGGACCCACCGGATCCCTGGATCCGGGCCCACCGGCCCACGGACCCCGAGCCCGCCGGACCCCGGATCCACCAGACCCACGGATCCACGGGTCCACCGGTCCACGGGTCCCAAGGCCACGGGACCGACGGACCCCGGGTCACCAGATCTCCCGAGCCCCAGACCTCCGCATTTCCGCCGCGAAAGAGCCGATGAGGATGACGACCGCAGCGAGCACCGAGAAGACCGACCTGCCCGCGCCCGGCAAGAACGCCGCGCGCCCCCCACGCGTTTCGGCGCTCCGGCGGTCCTGGGACAAGTACTGGTACGCCTGGGCCATGGTGACCCCGGTCGCCATCGTCCTCACCGTCCTCGTCCTGTATCCGCTCGGGTACGGCATCTACCAGTCGCTGACCGACGCCAACGAGTCGAACGTGGCGTCCACCATCGGCGCCTTCCACCGCCCGGCCACCTACAAGTTCGTCGGCCTCGACAACTACTGGCACGTGCTGTCGGGCGCGGACAGCGACTTCTACCCACGCCTGCTGTGGACGGTCATCTGGACGGTGTCCTGTGTGACCCTCCAGGTCGGCATCGGCATGGGCCTCGCGGTGCTGCTGAACCGCAAGGTCCGCTTCCGCGGTTTCTACCGCGCCATGCTGATCCTGCCCTGGGCCGTCCCCTCGTTCATCGGCGTCTTCGCCTGGCGGCTGATGCTCAACTCCCAGTACGGCGTCTTCAACGAGATCATCACCGCGTTCGACCTGCCGGCCCAGGACTGGCTCGGCACCCCGCTCGCCCAGAAGATCGCCGTCATCATGGTGAACGTCTGGATCGGCATCCCCTTCAACATGGTCGCGGTGCTCGGCGGACTCCAGTCCATCCCCAAGGAGCTGTACGAGGCCGCCGAGATGGACGGTGCCTCCCCCTGGCAGCGCTTCGTCAACGTGACGCTGCCCGGTCTGCGCCCGGTGTCGAACACCGTGATCCTGCTCGGCTGCATCTGGACGTTCAACATGTTCAACGTCATCTATCTGCTGCTGGGCAACAACACGAGCGGCGACGCCGACATCCTCGTCACCTTCGCCTTCCGCAAGGCGTTCACCGGCATCTCGGACTACGCGGGCGCGGCGACGTACGGGATCATCATCCTCGCCCTCCTGCTGGCCTTCTCGACCTTCTACCGCCGCAGCACCCTGAAGTCCGAGCAGGCGTAAGGAGCCCTCGCCATGACCGCAGCAACCCACGAGTCCTCCGCGACCGCCACCGCCGGCCGGTCCGCCGTGGCCACCCCCCGCAAGGTGCGCGGCCGCGAGGAACGCAGCCTCGGCTCCTCGATCGCCCTGCACGGCACGCTGATCGTCGCCACGGTGATCGCGGCCTTCCCGGTGATGTGGATCCTGTTCATCTCGCTCGGCCCGAAGAACGCCTGGCAGCAGCCGAGCGAGGTGTTCTCGCACCTCAGCCTGCACAACTACAGCGATGTGCTGTCCCAGACGGACCTGCCGAAGTGGTTCCTGAACACCGTCGTCGTGGCGGGCGGCACCACCGTGCTCGGCGTCTTCCTCGCGGCGACCGCCGGATACGCGGTGTCCCGGATGAAGTTCCCCGGCAGCCGGCAGCTGATGTGGACCTTCCTGGTCACGCAGATGTTCCCCAGTATCGTGCTGATCGTGCCGCTGTATCTCCTTATGTCCGAGCTGAACCTGCTGGACAACTACCTCGGACTGATCCTGGCGTACGCGACGACGGCGGTGCCGTTCTGCGCCTGGATGATGAAGGGGTACTTCGACACCATCCCCAAGGAGATAGACGAGGCGGGCCGGGTCGACGGGCTCACCCCGTTCGGCACGTTCTGGCGGCTGATCGTGCCGCTGGCCAAGCCGGGCCTCGCCGTGACCGCGTTCTACAGCTTCCTCACCGCCTGGGGCGAGGTCGCGTACGCCACGCAGTTCATGCAGTCCGACCACTACACGCTCGCCGTCGGCATCCGCACCTTCGCGCAGGACCAGCGGCCCGACTGGGCGTGGACCTCGGCCACGGCGATCATCATCACCCTTCCGGCGGCCCTCGTCTTCATGCTGGTGCAGCGCAGCCTGGTCTCCGGTCTGACGGCCGGAGGCACGAAATCCTGACGGCCCGCCCGCACTTAGCGGACCCCTCGTACTCAGCAAGCGCCTCCGTCGTTCCCCCCGCACCCCTAAGGGAATCCATGACCCAGCACGCCACCGACGCACTCCCCACCGACGCCTCCTCCGCCGCCTCCGGGCGCCGGGAGTGGTGGCGCGACGCGGTCATCTACCAGGTCTATCCGCGCAGCTTCGCGGACGGCAACGGCGACGGCATGGGTGACCTGCCCGGCGTCCGGGCCCGGCTCCCGTACCTGAAGGAACTCGGCGTCGACGCGGTGTGGCTGTCCCCCTTCTACGCCTCCCCACAGGCGGACGCGGGCTACGACGTGGCCGACTACCGCGCGGTGGACCCGATGTTCGGCAACCTCACGGACGCCGACGACCTGGTGCGGGACGCGCACGGCCTGGGACTGCGGGTGATCGTCGACCTGGTGCCCAACCACTGCTCGGACCAGCACGAGTGGTTCAAGCAGGCGCTGCGCGAGGGCCCGGGTTCGCCGATCCGGGAGCGCTTCCACTTCCGTCCCGGCAAGGGGGAGAACGGCGAACTTCCCCCCAACGACTGGGAGTCCATCTTCGGCGGCCCTGCCTGGACCCGCGTCGAGGACGGCGAGTGGTACCTGCACCTGTTCGCGCCCGAGCAGCCCGACTTCAACTGGGACCACCCGGCCGTCCACGACGAGTTCCGGTCCATCCTGCGCTTCTGGCTGGACCTCGGCATCGACGGCTTCCGCATCGACGTCGCCCACGGCCTCGTCAAGGCGGCGGGCCTGCCCGACATCGGCCACGACGAGCAGGTCAAGCTGCTCGGCACCGAGGCCGTGCCGTACTTCGACCAGGACGGCGTGCACGAGATCTACCGCAGCTGGCGGCGGATCCTCGACGAGTACACCGGTGAACGTATCGCCGTCGCCGAGGCGTGGACGCCGACCGTCGAGCGCAGCGCGCTGTACCTGCGCCCGGACGAGCTGCACCAGGCCTTCAACTTCTCCTACCTGACCACCGGTTGGAACTCGGCGGACCTGCGCGAGGTCATCGACCGCTCGCTCGGCGCCATGAACGCCGTACACGCGCCCGCGACCTGGGTCCTCTCCAACCACGACGTGGTACGGCACTCCACGCGTCTCGCGGAAGGGGACGAGGCGCGTGGTCTGCGCCGGGCCCGGGCGGCGACCCTGCTCATGCTGGCGCTGCCCGGCTCGGCGTACCTCTACCAGGGCGAGGAGCTCGGGCTGCCGGAGGTCGTCGACCTGCCCGACGAGGTCCGCCAGGACCCGGCGTTCTTCCGCAGCGCGGGCCAGGACGGCACCCGCGACGGCTGCCGGGTGCCGCTGCCGTGGTCCGGCGAGGTCGCGCCGTTCGGCTTCGGCCCCGTCGAGGGCGGCCCGAGCTGGCTGCCGCAGCCGGCCTCCTGGAAGAACCTCACGGTCGAGGCACAGGAGGGCGACCCCACCTCGACGCTGGAGTTCTACCGCAGCGCGCTCGCCGTGCGCCGCGAGCACCCGGCGCTCGGCGCGGGCCGCCAGGTGACCTGGCTGCCGACGCCCGACGGGGTCCTCGCCTTCCGCCGGGACACCGCCGAGGGCTCCTTCGTCTGCACGGTGAACCTCACCGCGGCCCCCCTCCCGCTGCCCACCCCGGGCACCCTGCTGCTCGCCAGCGCGAACGTCGAGCCGGGTACCGAAACGACCGAACTGCCCGCAGATTCAACGGTCTGGTGGGCAGTCTGAGATGCGACCGGTACAGTCCAATCCTGTGACCACACGGCTTGCCGACATCGCAGCCCAGGCGGGGGTCAGCGAGGCGACTGTCAGCCGCGTCCTGAACGGGAAGCCGGGCGTCGCCGCGACCACCCGCCAGTCCGTCCTGGCCGCGCTCGACGTCCTGGGCTACGAGCGCCCGGTCCGGCTGCGGCAGCGCAGCGAGGGCCTGGTGGGCCTGATCACCCCGGAGCTGGAGAACCCCATATTTCCGGCCCTGGCGCAGGTGATCGGCCAGGCCCTGACCCGCCAGGGCTACACCCCGGTCCTCGCCACCCAGACGCCGGGCGGCTCCACCGAGGACGAGCTGACGGAGATGCTGGTGGACCGGGGCGTCGCCGGCATCATCTTCGTCTCCGGTCTGCACGCCGACACCTCGGCGGACATGCAGCGCTACGAGCAGCTGCGCGCCCAGGGCGTCCCGTTCGTCCTGGTCGACGGTTTCTCGCCGAAGGTCCAGGCGCCCTTCATCTCCCCGGACGACCGCGCGGCGATGGCCCTCGCGGTCACGCACCTCGTCTCGCTCGGGCACACCAACATCGGACTCGCCCTGGGTCCGAAGCGGTTCGTGCCCGTGCAGCGGAAGATCGAGGGCTTCGTGCGCACGATGCAGGAGCAGTTGGGGCTGAGCCCGGCCGACATCGAGGAGCGACTGGTCCAGCACTCGTTGTACACCCTGGAGGGCGGTCAGGCCGCGGCCACCGCCCTCATGGACCGGGGGTGCACGGCGGTGGTGTGCGCGAGCGACATGATGGCCCTCGGCGCGATAAGGGCGGCGCGGCAGCGGGGCTTGGAGGTGCCGAAGGACATATCGGTCGTCGGCTTCGACGACTCCCCTCTGATCGCCTTCACCGACCCACCCCTGACGACGATCCGCAAGCCGGTCCCGGCCATGGGTCAGGCAGCCGTGCGGACGTTGCTGGAGGAGATCGGTGGAACTCCCGCGCCGCACAGTGAATTCGTGTTCATGCCGGAGCTGGTGGTGCGCGGTTCGACCGCTTCGGCCCCTGGGGACCGGAATCGTCCCTAAGGAGGAGCCCCTACGTTGCGCGTAGGACTCCTCCTGTCGTAGAACGTGCGGCCAGGACCCAACCAGGGGATGATCGGTCGCGGAACGCTTTTCTGGCAGACTTTGTGCCTATGGGTGAGACGACCGTGACGACACTGGAAGGCCAGGACCGGGCCGCTCCACGCCCCGTCGCGGAGGAGAACGCGGGGAAGGCGTTCCTGCGCCGGCTGCGCACCCCGCGTCGCCCCCGCTTCTGGTTCGAGATCCTGCTCATCGCCGTGAGTTACTGGACGTACTCACTGATCCGCAACGCCGTGCCCGAGCAGAAGCAGGAGGCGCTGCGCAACGCCGACTGGCTGTGGCGCATGGAGCACCATCTCGGAATCGCCGTCGAGCAGTCGGTCAACCACGCCGTGAACTCGGTGACATGGCTGATCATCGGGATGAACTACTACTACGCGACGCTGCACTTCGTCGTGACGCTCGGTGTCCTGGTGTGGCTCTATCGCGCCCACCCCGGCCGGTACGCGGCGGCGCGCCTCGCGCTCTTCGCCACCACGGCGGTGGCCCTGCTCGGCTACTACTTCTTCCCGCTGGCCCCGCCCCGCCTGATGAACGGCGGCGACTTCGTCGACACGGTGGTCGTCCACCACACGTGGGGTTCCATGGCCTCCGGGGACCTCAAGCACATGTCGAACCAGTACGCCGCGATGCCGTCGATGCACATCGGCTGGTCCCTGTGGTGCGGTCTGACCATCTTCGCCCTGGCCTCGGTGCCGTGGGTGCGCGTCCTGGGCCTGCTCTACCCGGCGGCCACGCTGCTGGTCATCGTCTCCACCGCCAACCACTTCTGGCTGGACGCGGTGGGCGGCATGCTGTGCCTGGCCTTCGGCTTCACGGTCGCCCGCCTCTGGTACGGCGCTCTGCCCTACGCCCTGCCCCGCTGGGTTCCCGGGACACGTGGCGCGCCCCTGGTGCCGCTGGAGGCCTGACACCCGGAGCTGTCGTCGCACGGGCCCGTCGGTCACCGACGGGCCCGTGCG
>LRTP01000396.1 GCA_001550305.1 Streptomyces diastatochromogenes | reverse complement strand
GCAAGAAAGACCAGGTCAGGCGAGGCACACGACGGGTTCCGGAGAAGGTCATCACCCTTACGCACGCGATACTTCAGTAGTTCAAGCAACGGCATTGCGACAACGGCGTCAAGTGGGTCAACCTGCCCTGTGACTTCCCGCCGTACCGACGAGTGCACGCGTTCGCCCGACGCTGGCAGGTGACGGGCCTGCTCACCGAGCTCCACGACCGGCTGCGCGACAAGGTCCGCCAGAAGGAAGGCCGTTCGCCGGACCCGACGGCCGCCATCGTGGACTCGCAGTCACTGCGGGCGGCGACGAACATCCCCCGCTCGACGTCCGGGTGGGACGGTGGGAAGAAGGTGGGCGGCCGCAAGCGGCACCTGGTCGTGGACTGCCTCGGCCTGGTCCTGGCCGTCGCGGTGACCGCGGCAAGCGTGCAGGACCGCGACGCCGCCGTCCCGCTGCTCGAGCGGCTGCGCACCATGTACTTCTCCATCCGCCTCGTCTGGGCGGACGGCGGTTATGCGGGTCGGCTCGTCGGCTGGGCGGCCGAGAAACTCCAGCTCACCCTTGAGATCGTCAAACGCACCGACGACACCAGCGGGTTCGTGGTGCTGCCGCGCAGGTGGGTGGTGGAGCGCACCCTGAGCTGGCTGATGCGCTCGCGCCGCCTGGTGCGTGACTACGAGACACTGCCCGCCATGCACGAGGCCATGGTGCTGTGGTCCATGACCATGCTCATGAGCAGCCGCCTGGCCGGGCGCCGGCCAGGCGCCTTCAGCCGGCCGACGCCGCGAGCGGGGTGAACACCCCCGGCCGCACCTGGAGCGCCCACCCCCGCTCCACCAGGCGTTTCGCCTTCGACCGCAGCCCCTCGACCTTCGCTGGAACCGCCTGAAGGCCCAGGGACGCGGCCAGTTGCTGGCACCGCATACCCTCCCGGGCTGCGTCCGACTCCAGCACGGACATGATCCGCTGGTAGTCGGCAGGCAGGACCGCCGCTGTCATGCCCTCGGTCCGTCTGGGCACCACCGACCCCGCCACCGCACTCACCACCGGCTCCGCGACCGCGACGGGCGGCTCGGCCAGCACCTCGGCCACCGTCACGCGGGCATCCGCCAGACGCTGAAGTGCCCGTTCCGCCTCGCCGAGGGCAGCCTCCACCCGCTCGGCCTCCTCCCGCAGCCGTGCCACCTCTTCCCGGACCTTCTTCTCCCGAGCCTCCAGCAGACCGAGCACCGACGGCACCAGCCACCTCCACAAGCGAGACGAGCAGACGAACCACGCCCATCTCTCCCGCCGCCAGCCGGAGTTCATGCCCACCCAGCCCGAACCAAACGATCACGTTCGGAAAGCGGATGGCTTCTGAGTCCTTAGTCGTCGTCGCCACGCGCGTGAGCCGGTTCAAGGCGTTTGCTGCCGGGCCGGGTGACGAGCCGGCCTGGTCTTGCCCCGGCTGCGTTCCGGGGCCGGGCGAGAGGGCTGTAATCGGCCACTCTCGTGAGATGTTGGTGGCATCCCCGCAACGCTCACCGACTGGGGCATTTCGGGCTGTCTCGGGTTCCTGAGAAGATCGCCGTCGACACACGACGAGGCGCCACGCCGAGGAGCGTTTCGACTTCGTTCTGTGAGAGTGCGAGGTCACCCGGGAGCGGCTTGGCCGAGGGGGCTTTGAGGTCGTTTCAGGGCCGGATTCGATCATCGTTTGGGGGCTAGGGTGAAGTTCTTCCCGCGATTCCGGAGGTGCCCTCCCGGTGACGGATTCCTTTGTTCACCTGCACAATCACACCGAATATTCGATGCTCGACGGCGCGCAGAAGCTCAGGCCGATGTTCGCCGAGGTCGAGCGTCAGGGCATGCCGGCCGTCGCTATGAGCGACCACGGCAATATGTTCGGTGCGTACGAGTTCCATCAGGTGTCCAAGGGTGTCGACGGCGTCAAGCCGATCATCGGGATCGAGGCCTACGTCGCGCCGTCGTCGCGCCGGAACCGCAAGCAGGAGTTCTGGGGTCCGGGCGGCCAGCGGGCCATGTCGGACGAGGGTGAGGGCTCGAAGGACGTCTCCGGCGGTGGCCGGTTCACGCATATGACGATGTGGGCGCGGAACGTCCAGGGTCTGAAGAATCTCTTCTACTTGTCGACCGAGGCCAGTTACACCGGTCAGTTCCCCGCGGGCAAGCCGCGGATGGACATGGAGCTGATCAGCGAGCAGGCGGGCGGCATCATCGCCACGACGGGCTGCCCGTCCGGGGCGGTCCAGACGCGGCTGCGGCTGAACCAGTACGACGAGGCCCGTGAGGTCGCTGCCGCCTACCAGGACATCTTCGGTAGGGAGAGTTACTTCCTGGAGCTGATGGATCATGGGCTGTCCATCGAGAAGGACGTCCGCGACGGGCTGTTGCGGCTGGCCAGGGATCTGAACATTCCGCTGCTGGCCACGAACGACGCGCACTATGTGCACGAGGAGCAGGCCGATGCGCATGACAACCTGCTGTGCATCGGGGTGGGCAAGAACAAGGACGACCCGAAGCGGTTCCGGTTCCAGGGCAGCGGCTATTACCTCAAGACCGCCGCCGAGATGCGGGAGCTGTTTGCGGAGCTGCCGGAGGCCTGCGACAACACCCTTCTGATCGCCGAGCGCATCGAGTCCTACGACTCCGTCTTCGAGAACGTCGACGAGATGCCGCAGTACCCGGACGTGCCGGAGGGGGAGACGCAGGAGTCCTGGCTGCGCAAGGAATGCCTCAAGGGCCTGGCCATGCGCTACGGCGACCCGGTCCCGGCCGAGGTCATGGAGCGCTTCGAGACCGAGATGACGGTCATCGGCCCCATGGGCTTCTCCTCCTACTTCCTCGTGGTCGCCGACATCTGCCGTCACGCCCGCGACAACGGGATCCCGGTCGGGCCCGGCCGCGGGTCGGCCACCGGCTCGATCGTCGCGTACGCGACCCGCATCACCGAGCTGTGCCCGCTCGAGCACGGCCTGCTCTTCGAACGCTTTTTGAACCCGGAGCGCATCAACCCGCCGGATGTCGACCTCGACTTCGACGACCGCCAGCGCGACGCCATGGTCCGCTACGTCACCGAGAAGTACGGCGACGAGTACACCGCCATGGTCAATACCTTCGGCAAGATCAAAGCCAAGAATGCGATCAAGGACTCGTCCCGGATCCTCGGCTACCCCTTCCAGCACGGCGAGCGCATCACCAAGGCGCTCCCGCCGGACATCATGGGCAAGTCGATCCCGCTGGACGGCATCTTCGACTCCGCGCACCCGCGCTACGGCGAGGCCGGCGAGATCCGGGCGATGTATGAGAACGAGCCGGAGGTGAAGAAGGTCATCGACACCGCCAAGGGTGTCGAAGGCCTGACCCGCGGCACTGGTGTGCACGCGGCCGCGGTCATCCTGTCCAAGACGAAGCTGACCGAGCGCATCCCGCTGCACATGCGCGCCAAGGACGGCGTCAAGATCACCGGCTTTGACTACCCCAGCTGCGAAAACATGGGGCTGGTCAAGATGGACTTCCTGGGCCTGCGCAACCTGGGCGTGATCGACCACGCGCTGACGAACATCCGCGAGAACCGCGGCGTCAAGCTGGCCACCGTCGACCCGGGCAACGGCGACACCAGCGTCACCGTGATCCCGCTGGACGACAGGAAGACCTTCGAGCTTCTGGGCCGCGGCGACACGTTCGGCGTGTTCCAGCTCGACGGCGGCGGCATGCGCGCGCTGCTGAAACTGATGGAGCCCTCCCGCTTCGAAGACATCGCGGCCGCCCTCGCCCTGTACCGGCCCGGCCCGATGGCCGCCAACGCGCACACCAACTACGCGCTGCGGCAGAACGGCAAGCAGGACCCGGACCCGATCCACCCCGAGCTGAAGGAAGTCCTGGACCCGATCCTGGGCTCCACCCACCACCTGCTCATCTTCCAAGAGCAGATCATGGCCATCGCCCGGACCCTGGCCGGCTACACGCTCGGTGGCGCCGACATGCTGCGCCGCGCGATGGGCAAGAAGAAGCCCGAGGTGCTGGCCGCCGAGTGGCAGAAGTTCCACGACGGCATGGCCGACAACGACTACTCGGAAGAGTCGATCAAGGCGATCTGGGACGTCATGCTCCCGTTCTCCGGCTACGCGTTCAACAAGTCCCACACCGCAGGCTACGGACTCGTCTCCTACTGGACCGCCTACCTCAAGGCCAACTACCCCGCCGAGTACATGGCGGCCCTGCTCACCTCTGTCGGTGACGACAAGGACAAGGCCGGCATCTACCTCGCCGATGCCCGCAAGCTCGGCGTCACCGTCCTCGCGCCGGATGTGAACGAGTCGCTCGCCGAGTTCGCGGCCGTGGGCGACGACGTCCGCTTCGGACTGCTGTCCGTGCGCAACGTGGGCGACAACGTCATCGAATCGATCATCGCGGCCCGCAAGTCCAAGGGGAAGTTCACTTCGTTCTCCGACTTCCTCGACAAGGTCGACCTGCCAGCGCTGAACAAGCGGGCCGTGGAATCCCTCATCAGAGCCGGCGCCTTCGACTCCCTGGGACACACCCGCAAGGGACTGTCCGCCGCCCACGAGAGCGCCATCGACGCAGTCGTCCCGCTCAAGAAGGCAGCCGCCTACGGACAGGACGATCTCTTCGCCGGCCTCGGCGACGCGGCCGGCAACGACAGCTTCAGCCTGGACGTGCCGGTCAGCGACGACGAATGGCCCCGCAAGCAACTGCTGTCCATCGAACGCGAGATGCTCGGCATGTACGTCTCCGCGCACCCGCTGGACGGCACCGAGCACATCCTGTCCACCAACCGCGACACCACCATCGTGGACCTGCTGGCCTCAGGACGTACCGAAGGCGTGGTCCGCCTCTCCGGCCTGATCACCAGCGTCCAGCCCAAGATGACCAAACAAGGCAACGCCTGGGCCATCGTCAACCTTGCCGACCGTGACGGGACGATCGAGGTCCTCTTCTTCCCCGCCACCTACCAGATGGTCGCCGCCGCCCTGGTGGAGGACAGCGTCATCACCGTGCAAGGCCGCGTCAACGACCGCGACGGCGCCATCAGCATCTTCGGGCAGGAACTGCAGGTCCTCGACGTGAACTCCGCCGAACGCGACGGCGCAGCCCCCGTCCAGCTTCGGCTGCCCTATCACCGCATCAACGAGCTGTGCATCAACGAACTCAAACGCATCATGGGTGCCCACCCTGGCCAGAATCCCGTTCAACTCGCGGTCCGCGGCCCGCAGAAGACCATCGTCTACCAGCTTCCCTCGCTGGTGAACGCCGCTACCATCGCCTCAGACATCAAGGGATCCTTTGGCTCGGAGGCGTGGCAAGGGGTGGCGTGAGCGAGGTAGCCAGTTCAGGCGAGCCGCACGACTTAGAAGAGATCGTCCTCAACGTCGACGTAACACCACCCTGCCCCAGCTGCAGCCGGCCGACGATACTGCTGGCCCGCTATCCCCACAGCTGGCGCAACAACAGGGGCGGCACCGTCAGCGGCTTCAGAGAATCCGTGCTGTGCCGGGTCTGCGACCGCGATGACTCGGCCGCCGCACCGCTGGTCGCCCTCTATGAAGAGGATGGTTCCTTCCCTGCCGACAGACTCGATGTCTTCGGGCCGCTCGCCGAGGTGTGGGTCGAAAACCGCCGGAACACAGCCGTCGGCGAGGGACTCCTCAACGAGCAGGAGCGGCTCTGGCGACGCGGCGAGCTCTAGAGGGGTGCTCACTCCGCCGGACCGGGTTGCTGGCCTCCGCCTGGCTGGTCACTCTGCTGTGAGCATCAGACGACTGCGGCCCTGCCGTGGCGCGCCCGCGGCCAAGGGGCCGACAGCCTCCCGTATGTAGCGATTGACGGTCGCGATCCCGATGCCGAACTCGGCGGCCATGCGCGCGTAGGTGTCACCACACCGAGACGAACCAGGACCAGCAGGGGCACTGTCACGTTGGCTGACCGGTGGGATGATCTTCGGGTTGGTCAACCTGGGGAGGGTCGTCCGTGAGGAGCGCGTCGCCGTCGTACAAGGGTCACCGGTACCCGGTCGAGGTCATCTCCCACTGTGTGTGGCTGTACTTCCGTTTCCCGCTGTCGTTCCGCGAGGTCGAGGAGCTGATGCTCGAGCGCGGGATCGTCGTCTCCTACGAGACGATCCGCCGCTGGTGCGGCAAGTTCGGGCAGACCTACGCCAACGCGCTGCGCCGCCGGCAGCCCCAGTCCGGGGACAAGTGGCACCTGGACGAGGTCTTCATCAAGATCAACGGGCGGTTGCAGTACCTGTGGCGGGCCGTCGACCAGGACGGGCACGTCCTCGACGTCCTCGTGCAGAACCGGCGGGACAAGGCCGCAGCTCGATGCTTCTTCCACCGGCTCCTCAAGAAGACCCGCACGCCGCCGCGGGTGGTCGTCACTGACAAGCTCCGCTCCTACGGCGCGGCCCTCCGCGAGGTCATGCCCTGCGTCAAGCACCGACAGTCGAAGTACCTGAACAACCGGGCGCAGAACAGCCACCAGCCCACCAGGCAACGCGAACGGGCGATGAAAGGCTTCCGCTCCGTGGGCGGAGCACAGCGGTTTCTGTCCGCATTCAGCGGCATCTCACCCCACTTCCGGCCCCGCCGCCATCTGGTGTCCGCACACGACTACCGAGCCGAGATGACCGTCCGCTTCGCAATCTGGGAGCACATCACCGGAGTCGCCGGCTCCGCCGCCACGGCCTGACCACAGCCCGGAACCGGGCTCCACCACGCCGCAACACACCATCAGACACCTACCCACCCAACAACGTGACGGCGCCGTTTCGCCTTCGACCGCAGTGCCTCCACCCGCGCCGGCACCACGTCCATGCCGAACGCTGCGGCCATCTCCTGGCAGGTCACCGGCCCCTGCCCGAGCCGGACCCGGTCCACCCCCAACTGCAGGATGCGCTGGTAGTCCACCGACAGTGCCGACCAGGCCAGCCCCTCACGCCACATGGGCACCTGCGACTTCGGCTTCGCCGCCTCCAGCGCCTGCGTCGTCGTCCCGCTCTGCCCCTCGGTGGTCCGCACGCTCTGGCCGGCCTGGGCGTGGTCCTGCCCGGTCTCCTCCGCCGGGGCCAGCACTTCGCCGACCTTCGAGCAGGCGATGGCCCACTCCTGCCATTCCCGCTCGGCCACGGCCAATTCGGCCTGGATACGGTCTACTTCTTCCCGCAGCTCGTCCACCCGACGGCGAGCACCCAGCTCGCGCTGTTCCAGCAGTCCGACCACCGACGGCATCCACGACCCCCACAGCATCGACGACACGACAAGCCGTCACTCCCACCCGATCACCGAACCCATGCCTCACCAGCGAAAACGCAGTCCTCACGTCCGGAACGACAACAGCCTCTGACCGCTGACCACTGACCACTGACCACTGACCGCTGACCGCTCACCGGAAACGTCCGCTTCGGTCGGGGCTGTGCAGATGGGCTTGAGGACCAACCCATGTCGCAAAACCCTGTGAATCACCCCAACGAGGCGCCTCCAAGGTCTGCATGCAAATCCGTTCGCCCGGAGACGGCGGAGTCCTGGCGGGTGGACAACGGGCTCACTGTGCAGTCCTGCACCGGAAGGACGGCTTCACAGTGCAATGTGGTTCTCCGCGCCGCCTTCAGCTGTCATAGCCTCTGGTGTGCCTGCCCGGCACCGGTGGGAGCGTGGCGGACGGTACGGGGTCCCTCCGCTGCCGTCCTCGGGCAGCGGACCTCCAAGAAGGAGGGTCGCGTCGCGCCGTCGTCCTGGCAGAAGGGAGGGAGGGAACCATCGTGAACCGTCTCAAGCACGGGGCCGGCACCGCGGGTTCGTGAGGACCCGGGCAAGGGTCGTCGCGGAGGCAGTCGGCCTCGCCGGCCTGGTTGTCGGAGTGCGGGGGACGCACGCCTCGGCGGAGGCGCCCGCGAGGCGCCGGCCAAGCACGCGGTGTCCCCGGTCACGCCGAACCTCACCGGCGGCCAGTTCACGGAGTTGTGGGACGGGAGCAGCACCCGTTGTCCGCCGCGGCTGCCATCAAGGCCGGGGCCGCAGGGATCACCCAGTGGGGCTGCCGGCACATCAAGAACGCGGACAGCGGCATGTGCCTCGCCGGAACGGCAGTGAGGAAACGGGCGGCCGGCGGATGAAGACGTCCCACAGCGAGTCGGGGTGACCAGCCTCCAGAACCAGGACCCGGCGCTCCGGGCCGGCGCTGAGCCGTGAGGCGAGCGCGCAGGCGGCCGATCCGCCTCGGACGACGATGAACTCGTACCTTCGATGCATGTGACTCCTGCCGCTGCTCCGCTGCCGGAAGGGCACCTGGACGATGACCGCCGACGAGAATCCGGGCAAGCGGATGTGCCGCTCAACCACCCGCAAATGAAGTCAATCCAGTGGGACGGCAAGATCGGCCCGCTCGGAGACCGGTTGTACTGTAAGCGTCTGTACGGGGGTATATTTTCATGTTGTTCCGTGTGCTGGGGTCAGTCGACTTTATGCGTTCTCCCGGTGTGCGGGAGAGCGTTCCCGCGCTGAAACAACGCATTCTTCTGTCGGATCTTTTGCTGCACGCCAATCAGTGGCGGCGAGCGGATCGGCTGGTGGAGGTCATCTGGGGCGATCGCCCACCCCGATCGGCGGCCGGAAACCTCAAGACATATATCTGGAAGCTGCGCGGAGTCATTCCGAAACGTCCAGACGGTGAACGGATCGAGAGCGGCTCCGAGGGTTATCGCCTCCATGTCGGCCGGGATGAACTGGATGTTTTCCTGTTCGAGGATCACATCACCAAGGGCCGCCGGGCGTTGAATTCCGGACAATTTCGGACGGCGGAGACGTTACTGCTGGCCGCTCTCGACCTGTGGCGCGGTGAACCGTTCGCGGAATTGGCGGCGAGGAGCGTGGAAACCCGGGTGATTCATCTCGCGGACCAGTGGTTCGCCGCGCACCTCGATCTCGCCTGCACGCTGCTGGCGATGGGGCAGCACACCCGGGCCATGACGGAACTTCGGGCGATGGTCGCCGAGCACCCACTTGAGGAACGACCACGCGGACTGCTCATGCTGGCCCTGTACCGGGCCGGTCGGCAGGCCGAGGCGCTCACCGTTTACCAGGAGATCAGAGAACATCTCGACCGGGAACTCGGACTGCGCCCCGGCCGTGAACTACGCGATCTCCATGAGGACATCCTCAACCAGGAGCCCGCCCTCGCGTTCCCCGGCACTCTCCACCTGTTCCGCGACGGAGTGGGACCGGACGCCGCCGCCACCACGCCGGAAACTCCTCTCCTGCCTGCTGTCACATCCCAAATCCCCACCGACGTCTACCGGTTCATCGGCCGCGCGGAAGCCATCGGCTGGCTGGACCGGGTCCTGCTCGGCGCGGACGACCCCGGCTCCGAGGGCAATCGGCCCAGGATCGCCGTCGTTTCCGGTCCGCCCGGAATCGGCAAGACGGCGCTCGCCGTTCACTGGTCCCACCAGGCCCAACAGTTCTTTCCCGACGGAGTGTTCTACCTCAACCTGCACGGCCACTCGCTGCGGTCCCCGCTCCAACCGACCGACGCGCTGGCGCAGTTGCTGCGCTCTCTGAGCGTCACCGGCCGGGAGATTCCCGCCGACGTCGACGAACGCGCCGCCCTGTACCGCTCTCTGGTCACCAACCGCCGACTCCTGATCGTGGCGGACGGCGTTCGCTCCGCCTCCCAGTTGCGTCCGCTTCTTCCCGCCGAGTCGACGTGCGCCGTGCTGGCCACCAGCCGTGAGGACCTCCGCAGTCTCACGGCCTTCGACGGTGCCCACTCCCTGTCACTCGACGCGCTGACCGACGAGGAGGCCCAGCGGCTCTTCGCCGGCCTGCTGGCCGGAGCGGGAGGAGGTGTCGCCGAGGATGTCGTGCGGCGAATCGCCGCGCTCTGCGGAAACCTCCCGCTCGCTCTGCGTGTCGCCGCGACCAATCTGGCCGGCCGGCCGACAGCCGAGGTCCAGGCGTTCAGCACGGCCCTGACCAGCGGCGATTCGCTCGCCGCCCTCAGCGTCCCCGGCGATGAGCATGCCGCGGTACGTCCCGGTTTCCACCTCTCGTACGAGGCCTTGCCACCCGACGCCCGCGCCTTGTTCCGCGCCATCGGACGGCTGCCGGACCCCGACTTCACCGGTGCGGTCGCCCGAGGCCTGCCAGACACCCGACCGGAATCCGTACCCCGGATGCTCGATCTCCTGTGCAGCGCGCACCTTGTCGAGCAGTACGCTCCGGGCCGGTACCGGCTGCAACGGCTCCTCTGGGTCTACGCGCGCGAACTGGCGTCCGCCGAGGAGGCGGCCGATCGCGACGTCGTCCGTGCGCGGGCCGAGAAGTACCGGTGCGTCGTGGCCCGGAGGAAGGGCCTCGACGACGCGTTGGCCGGGCACGGCCGGTCGCACCGGTTGGGGGACGTGGAGGCGAGCTGACGGAGGGGATGCGGTCCGGACCGCATGACGGAGGGGATGCGGTCCGGACCGGTGCCGCCGGGCTCGGCCGGTGGTCCGCCGGGCGGGCCCGGCGGCACCGGCGTCCGGTGGGCGGTTCAGCGGTCGGCAGGGACGGTGGCCCCCACCACGCGGAGCGGAAGAGCACAGCCGGCCGCGGCCCGGTCGAGGAAGCCGAGAGCCAGGGCGTTGCGCCCGGTCTCGGTCAGCCGGAACCCAAGCTCCCGACACCTGTGCTCCGTGGCGGACCGGACGATCCGCTCCAACGCGGCCTCCTCGACGCCCTTCCCGAGAACCGGGCAGGACACCAGGAACAGGTCCACGACGCACACCCCGTCCCGATGGTCCAGAGCCAGCGCCACGCCGTCGCCATAGCTTCCGAGCCGGTCCTCGACCGACGCCACGAAGACCTCGCAGCCGGCCGCCATGCGCTCGGCCAGCTCCGCTTCGGTGTGCGCGATCCCCAGCGTGAAGTCCTTGGTACGCAGGAGCATCTCGGCGATCGCGGGCGCGGAGCCCGCGTCGACGGAGCGCCAGGCGATGTCGACCTCAAGGTTCGCCACGTATTCTTCCAGCGACAGCCTCGCCGCCCCGGCGGCCGGGCCCGCGGCCGAGTGATCCGCCGAGGGTTCCATCGGCCGGCCGAAGACCACGGGCGCCCGGTCGAAGACACCGCCGGCGGCCAGTGCGGCCGGCCAACGGTCCACATCGTCGCCGAGGTCCAGCACGCGGACCGGGTGCCGGTCACCGAGCGAGGGCGCCGACCCGATGCCGAGGAGCACCAGATGCTCACCCGGGATTCCCAGGCTGTCGGTCAGATCGCGCACTTGCTCGGTCGGCGGCCGGTCGTCGATCGCCCAGTCGTCGACCATGGCCGGCCACAGGTCACCGAGTGTGGCTTGCACCGCCGGCCAAACGGTGGTCACGTCGCCCGACCCGCGCACGGCCACTCGCACGCCGAGCCGGCGCAGGGCCGCGACCGGTGCCCGGAGCACCTCGGCGCCCTCACGGGCGGCACCGGTCCCGGCCGCCGGATCGAGCAGCAGGGCGTCGGCGTCGAGGACGACTGCGCGGCACACTCCACCGTGACGGACCTTCAGCAGGGCGGCCAACTGGTCCGCCAGCTCGACGAAGACCTCCTCGGTGTACGGGATGCTCGCGTACCTGAACAGCGAGGGATGGTGGGCGCGTTGCCCACCCACCGAGCGCACCGCCGCCTCGGCGTCCGCGAGGACGACGTTCGGCACGCCCGCCAGCCGCGCCCTGACCGCCTCCCGCGCGGCC
>LRTP01000395.1 GCA_001550305.1 Streptomyces diastatochromogenes | reverse complement strand
CTCCGCCACCGTCAGCGTGCCGTCGTGCCGGCTCACCGCCTGGCGTACGAGGGCCAGCCCGAGGCCCCGGCCGCCGGGCCCCGCCGGTTTGGTGGACCAGCCGCGCTGGAAGACCGCCTCCGCGTGGGCGGGGTCGACTCCCGTGCCCGTGTCCGCGACCCGCAGGACCAGGCCGGAGTCGTCCGTGAAGGCCGTGACGGTCACCCGCGCCCCCACCGTCCCCTGCGCCGCGTCCATCGCGTTGTCGATCAGATTGCCCAGCACGGTGACCAGGTCACGGGCCGGCAGGCCGGTCTGGAGCAGCCCGTCGTCGATACCGCTCTCCTGCGACACCACCAGCTCCACGCCCCGCTCGTTCGCCTGGGCCGCCTTGCCCAGCAGCAGGGCGGCGAGGACCGGCTCGCTGACCGCCGAGATCACCTCGTCGGTGAGCGTCTGGGCGAGTTCGAGCTCGGCGGTGGCGAACTCGACGGCCTCCTCGGCGCGCCCGAGCTCGATCAGCGAGACCACCGTGTGCAGCCGGTTCGCGGCCTCGTGCGCCTGCGAGCGCAGCGCCTGGGTGAAGCCGCGCTCGGAGTCCAACTCACCCATCACGGACTGGAGTTCGGTCACATCGCGCAGGGTGACCACCGTGCCGCGCCGCTCGCCGCCGGACACCGGGGAGGTGTTGACCACCAGCACGCGCGACGCCGTCAGATGCACCTCGTCCACCCGCGGCTCCGCCGACAGCAGGGCGCCCGTGAGCGGTGCGGGCAGCCCGAGTTCGGCCACGGAGTGTCCGACGACCTCGTCCGTCACCCCCAGCAGCTCCCGCCCGCCGTCGTTCATCAACGCCACCCTGTACTGCCCGTCCAGCATCAGCAGCCCCTCGCGCACGGCGTGCAGCGCGGCCTGGTGGTAGTCGTGCATCCGGCTCAGCTCGGCCGCGTTCATGCCGTGCGTGGAGCGGCGCAGCCGGGCGTTGATGACGTAGGTGCCGATGCCGCCGAGCACGAGTGCGCTGCCCGCGACGCCGATGAGGGCGGTCACCTGGTCCTGCACGCGCTGGGTGATCGCCTCGACCCTGATGCCCGCGCTGACCAGGCCGACGATGTGGCCGTTGTCCAGGACCGGGGTGACGGCACGGACGGACGCCCCGAGGCTGCCCGTGTACGTCTCCGTGAAGGACTTGCCGCGCAGGGCGGGCCCGATGTGCCCGAGGAAGTGCTTGCCGATCAGCGTCTCGTCGGGGTGGGTCCAGCGGATGCCCTGCGGGTTCATGATCGTCACGAAGTCCACGCCGGTGTCCCGCTGCACCTGGAGCGCGTACGGCTGGAGGTCCTTGGTGGGGTTCGTGGTGCGGATGGCGTCCCGGACGGAGGGTGCGTCGGCGATCGAACGGGCCACGGCCATGGCCTGGCGGCCCGCCGCGTCCTCGGCCTGGCTGCGGTCGCTGACATAGCTGAACAGCGCGTACCCGGCGACGAGCACCGCGATGAGCACGGCCTGCATGGCGAAGAGCTGGCCGGCCAGGCTGCGGGGTCGCCGGACGGGGAGGAAGCGCATGTCGTTCAGTCTGCCTCTGCTTATAAGTGTGAACTAAATGAACGGAAGGGTGACCGCCCTCACAGGGCGGGAGATAGTCACCGCATCCCCCGGAGTGAGCCGCACCCGGGGATCCCCGCGAGTGAGCCGCACCCCGGGATCCCCCGGAGCAGGCCGCACCCCGGGTTCCGCCGGACGTGAGCCGCACGCCGGATGATGCCGATGACGTCGTCAAGGAGGGCAGCCGTGGCCAGCACCCCAACGGCACCTGCCGCACCCGCCGCCAAGCGGGACCGCACCCACTATCTGTACATCGCGGTGATCATCGCGGTCGTGCTCGGCATCGCCGTCGGGTTCGCCGCGCCGGACTTCGCCAAGGAGCTCAAGCCGATCGGCACGGGCTTCGTGAGCCTGATCAAGATGATGATCTCCCCGATCATCTTCTGCACGATCGTGCTCGGCGTCGGCTCGGTACGCAAGGCCGCCAAGGTCGGCAAGGTCGGCGGTCTCGCGCTCGGCTACTTCATCTGTATGTCCTTCGTGGCGCTGGCCATCGGCCTGGTCGTCGGCAACATCATCCACCCGGGCAGCGGGATGCACCTGACCGAGGCCGTGAAGGGCGTCGGGCACACGCAGGCCGCGGCCGCCGCCGAGGGCCCCGTCGACTTCATCCTCGGGATCATCCCGACCACCTTCGTCTCGGCCTTCACCGAGGGCCAGGTGCTCCAGACCCTGCTGATCGCCCTCCTCGTGGGCTTCGCGCTGCAGGCCATGGGCCGTGCGGGGCAGCCGGTGCTGAAGGGTGTCGAGCACATCCAGAAGCTGGTCTTCCGCATCCTGGGCATGATCATGTGGGCCGCGCCCGTCGGTGCCTTCGGTGCCATGGCGGCCGTCATCGGCGAGACCGGTATGGACGCGCTGAAGGCGCTGGGCACGATCATGCTCGGCTTCTACATCACCTGTGCGCTCTTCATCGTCATCGTGCTCGGCACGCTGACGAAGCTCGTCGCCAAGGTCAGCCTCTTCCAGCTGCTGAAGTACCTCGGCCGGGAGTTCCTGCTGATCGTCTCCACCTCGTCGTCCGAGTCCGCGCTGCCGCGGCTCATCGCCAAGATGGAGCACCTGGGTGTCAGCCGCCCGGTCGTCGGCATCACCGTGCCGACCGGCTACTCCTTCAACCTCGACGGCACGATGATCTACCTGACCATGGCCTCGCTGTTCATCGCCGACGCGATGGACCAGCCGATGAGCATCGGTCAGCAGATCGGTCTGCTGCTCTTCATGATGGTCGCCTCGAAGGGCGCGGCGGGTGTCTCCGGCTCCGGCATCGCCGTCCTGGCCAGTGGTCTGCAGTCGCACAAGCCCGCGCTGGTGGACGGTGTCGGTCTGATCATCGGTATCGACCGGTTCATGAGCGAGGCGCGCGCGGTCACCAACTTCGCGGGCAACGCGGTCGCCACGCTGCTCATCGGTACGTGGACCGGTGAGGTCGACAAGGAGCGGGTGAACCGGGTTCTCGCCGGGGAGCTGCCGTTCGACGAGAAGACTCTGCTGGACAGCGACGAGGACGACGCGGTCGACGTGGCCCCGGAGGTGCCGGGACAGGGCGGCGAGAAGGAGCTGGCCACGGCGTAGGCGCTCCGCTGGAAGGGGGGCTGCGGGTCGTTCGGAGGCCGCGTGTGGATCGTGGCTTGTCGCGCCCACGCGGCGGAGCCGCATGATGACACAGCCTCGCGCCCCTGACGGGGCGCCCCACCTACGGGGCTCATAAGTCCCCCCAAGCCGCCGGGCGGCCAGGTTCTCCCCCCGTAGACCTGGCCGCCCGGTGTATGCGTCGGACAAGTTCAATCGCTCAGCCTGGTCACCAGTTCGGTGGCTCTGGAGGCGGGTACGCCCGCCGCGGTCAGCATGGTGATCGCGGCGGAGCGGCCCGCCTCTTGCGGTGCCAGCAGGCCGTCGTTCACCGCCTCCATGAGGGCGAACAGCATCTGCTCGTGTACGTACGCCAGTGCGGGCGCCGGCAGCGGAGACTCGAACACGCCCTCGTCGAGGCCGCGCCGCAGCAGCTCCGCGCAGGCCTCGCGCACCGGCGTGAGTCGCTCGCGGATGCCCTGGACCGTGACGCTGCGCTGGGCGAGGGCCACCAGCAGCCGGTAGCGGTCGGCGATCTCCCAGACGGCGAGCGTCGAGCGGACCAGCGATTCCGCCGGGTCCCGGCCGCTCTCCCGGCCCGCCGCGTGCGCCGCGGCCACCGCCTCCACCGCGCCGTCGGTCAACGTGCTGATCAGCACCTCGCGGCTGGGGAAGTGCCCGTACACCGTGCGCCGTACGACGCCCGCGGCCCGTGCGATCTGGTCCATGGACGCGTCGGGGTCGCGCAGCAGCTCGGCGAGCGCGACGTCGAGGATGCGGCGGCGGTTCGCATCCGCGCGGCTGGCACTACCCGTGGTCATGGCTGCCATTCTGCACGCCCCCGGATCCGCGCGAGGTGATCACTCGCGCCCTCCACAAGGGCTCCACCTCCCTGATTTGCACACGGTTGTGCATCTCGATACATTGCACATGGTTGTGCAACTGCACGCCAGTGTGCAAATGGAGCGAAGAGAAGGGGCGACCGTAGTCATGCGTCTCGTCATGAACGAACCGGTCGAGGGGATGGACCGGCCCTACGCCCGGCGCTGGTGGGCGCTGCTGGTGCTCTGCCTGAGCCTGCTGATCATCGTGATGGCGAACACCGCCCTCACCGTCGCGGCCCCGGACATGACCCAGGACCTGGGCCTGTCCAGCGCGGACCTGCAGTGGGTCATCGACGGCTACACCGTCCCGTACGCCGCGCTCATGCTGCTGCTCGGCGCGATCGGCGACAAGTACAGCCGGCGCGGGGCGCTCATCCTCGGGCTCGTCGTGTTCGGCGGGGGCGCGATCGCGGGCTCGCTCGTCGACAGCTCCACCGGGGTCATCGCGGCCCGTGCCGTGATGGGCGTCGGCGCCGCCCTGATCATGCCCGCGACGCTCTCCCTGCTCGCCGCGACCTTCCCGCGCGAGGAGCGGGCGAAGGCGATCACCCTGTGGACCGCCACCGCCGGACTCGCCATCGCGGCCGGGCCACTGGTCGCCGGTGCGCTGCTCGAGCACCACGGCTGGTCGTCCACGTTCCTGATCAACGTCCCCATCGCCGCGCTCGCGATCGTCGGCGCCCTCGTCCTCGTACCGCCGTCCAGGGCCGCGCACCACCACCGCATCGACCACGTCGGCGGCCTGCTGTCCGTGGTCTGGATCGGCTCGCTGGTCTACATGATCATCGAGGGGCCGCACTTCGGATGGGGCGTCAAAGCCGTGACCGCCGCGGTCGTCGCGGGTGCCGGCCTGGTGGCCTTCGTGGTGTGGGAGCTGCGCCACCCGCGCCCGGTCGTCGACGTACGCCGCTTCGCCCACCGCCGGTTCGCGGGCTCGAACCTCGCCGTCGCCCTCTTCTTCCTGGCCGTCTTCGGCGCCTTCTACTACCTCACCCAGCACCTCCAGTTCGTCCTCGGCTACGACGCGCTGGACACCGGGGTGCGGATGCTGCCGCTCGCCGGGGCCGTGTTCGTCGGCTCGGCGCTCACCGGATACCTCACCCCGCGCATCGGCATGAAGATCACGGTGACCGCGGGCATGGTCGGCGGCACGGCGGCGCTCGCGCTGCTCACCCGGGTCGACGCGGCATCCTCGTACGGCGATCTCGTACTGCCCCTCGCCATCCTGGGCCTCGCGATCGGGCTCGCGCTCTCGCCCTGCACGGACGCCATCATGGGCGCGTTCCCCGAGGCCGAACTCGGCGTCGGCGGAGCCGTCAACGACACCTCGCTGGAGCTCGGCGGCTCGCTCGGCATCGCGATCCTCGGTTCCGTCCTGGCGAGTTCGTACTCCTCGCACCTCTCGGACGCCACCGCGGGCAGCAAGCTCCCGGCGGGCGCCCTGTCCACGGCGCAGGACTCGGTCGGCGCGGGCTACGCGGTCGCCCAGGGCATCGGTGACAAGGCCCGGCAGCTCGGCGAGCAGGCCGCGCGGGCGGGGCAGGCCGGAAACACCGAGAAGGCCGCGCAGCTGAAGGCGCAGGCCGACCAACTCGCCCACGGGGCGCAGCGGATGGCGGACGCCGTCGGTTCGTCCTTCTCGGACGCGGTGGCGCACACCAGCCTGATCGGCGCGGTGATCCTGGGCGTGGGAACCGTGCTGGTCGCCTTCCTGCTGCCCAGGAAGGGCGGCGCGCACCCGGGGGAGGCCCCGGAGCGGGCGGCGGAGGAACAGCCGGAACTCACCGGCGCGGCGATGCGCTGAGCGCACCCCCGTCCGCCTCGGAACCGTGACCCTCGGGCCGCCGTCTCGTAGAACATGCACTACCGTGCCGTGCCGGACTGACCGGCACGGCACGGCATGTTCTGCGGAGGACACGGAGTATGAAGATCGACTGGGACCGGCGGACGTGCGCGCGCAAAAGTCATGTGACGTACGCGCCCGACGAGCCGGAACTGCGCCGGCGGCTGCGCGCCGAGACGAGCCTCGGCGAGGCCTGGCGCTGTCTGCGCTGCGGCGACTTCGTGCTGGGCGAACCGCATGGCTCGGGCCCCGCGGAGGACGCACCCCTGGTGCCGCGCGGCAAGGTGCTGCGTGATCTGTTCATCCTGCGCTTCCTGGCGGTCGAACGGGCCGTGCGCGGGGTGTTCATCGTGCTGGTCGCGGCCGCGGTGTGGAAGTTCAGCAACAGTCAGGACTCGGTGCGCCGGCTCTTCGACGAGAACCTCGACGTCTTCCGGCCGGTCTTCAAGCACTTCCACTACGACCTCGACCACTCGCCGGTCGTCGGCACCATCCAGAAGTCCTTCGGCTACAAACACTCCACGCTGGCCCTGGTGGCCGCGCTGCTGCTGGCGTACGCGCTGATCGAACTCGTCGAGGCGGGCGGCCTCTGGTACGCCAAGCGCTGGGCGGAGTATCTGACGGTGGTCGCCACCGCCGCCTTCCTGCCCCTGGAGATCTACGAACTCACCGAGCACGTCAGCTACTTGAAGATCGCCACCCTGGTCCTCAACATCCTCGCCGTCCTCTACATCGCCCTCGCCAAACGCCTCTTCGGGCTGCGCGGCGGACGCAAGGCGTTCGAGGAGGAACGGCACAGCGCGTCGCTGCTGGAGGTCGAGGAGTCGGCGGGCGTGGCCGCGCACGCCTGACGCCCCCGCACCGCACGGCGCCGGCGAGGATCGTCTACGGGTGGTCGGGGCCCAGGGTCTCGGCCACGGCGCGCGGCAGCCACGCCCGTGCGTCGCCGAAGGTGAACCCGAGCAGGGTGGCCCGTGAGTTGTCCATGCCGTAGGAACGGCTGAAGGAGAAGGGGGAGACCGCGCCGACCTCGACGGGCCGCAGGAGGGTCTTGCCGTCCGGGAGGTGCGCGACGATCGCCTCGCACAGCTCCTGCGTGGTCAGCGGCCCGTGGGAGGCCGCGTTGACCGGGCCCGTGAAGTCCTCGCCCGCCGCCCAGAACAGGAAGTCGGCGATCTCCTCGACGTGGATGTACGTCGCCGGGCGGTTCACGGGCGGTACGGCGATCGCCTCGCCCGCGCGGACGCGCTCCGCGTAGTGCTGGAGGCGGCCGGTGAAGTCGTCGTCCCCGCCCAGGACGTGGGCCACCCGGACGGCCGTGTACGGAAACGCGGGGTCGGCCGCGAACACCGCCTCGGCCTGGCGCTTTCCCTCCCCGTAGTGGCTCTCGAGGAACTCCGGCTCGTCCCAGGGGAGCCCGAGGTCGACGGGCACGGTACGCGGGTCCACGGCGTCCTCCCGCACGAGATCCGCCGAGTCCTCGTACTCGTACACCTCGACGGTGGAGGTCATGACGTACCGCCGGGTGCGTCCCGCGAAGACCCGGCGGGCGATCTCCGCCTGCCGCGGTGTGTAGCAGACCTGGTCGACCACGACATCGAAGGCGCGTGAACCCAGCGCCTTCTCCAGGGAATTCCCGTCATTGCGGTCCGCGACGAGATGGACCGCCCCGGTGGGCGGTGCGGAGGAACCGCGATTGATGACGGTGACGTGGTCTCCGGCGGCCAGCAGCCGGGCAATCAGTCGCTTTCCGAAATAGCGGTTTCCGCCAATGACACCTATCTCGCGCACGGCGTTCCTCCCCCTCGCACCTCCCGCACCCACCGGGCTTCTGTGGTCATAATTCTCCCGGCGTACGCGTCACGTCTGAAGGGGGAGACATGGGAGATCCGGCCGCTGCACCGAAGGAACCACGGCAACCGCGCGCCGCCGCCGACGAAACGTCGGTGGCCTTCGACGCGGTGGACCGGCAGATCCTGGAACTGCTGCAGAGCGACGGCCGGATCAAGCTCAGCGAGCTCGGCCGGCGCGTCCGGCTGAGCCCGGCGGCCGTCGCCGAACGCGTGCGCCGGCTGGAGTCCACGGGAGCCGTCACCGGCTACGGCGCCCATGTCTCACCACCCCTCCTCGGCTACGGCATCCAGGCCTTCGTCCGCGTCGACCCGCACGGCGGATACACCCTGATCCACCCCAGGACCCTGGAGCTGATCTCCCGCCCGGAGATCATCGAGGTCCACCACGTCGTCGGCGAGGACTGCTGGATCCTCAAGGTCGCCGTCGCGGACACACTCCACCTGGAGGACGTCCTGGAACAGACCTCCGCACTGGGGCGCACGACGACCTCGATCGTCCTGTCCTCACCGGTGCCGCGAAAGCCACTGCTGCCCTTGCGTTGACGTCGGCGTCAAGGAATACCGTCGGGGCATGCGAATCGGCGAGCTGGCGGCGCGGGCCGGGACCACCACGCGGACTCTTCGGTACTACGAGTCGCGGGGGCTGCTGCCCGCGCGACGGGGCGAGAACGGGTACCGGACGTACGACGAGCACGACCTGCGGCTGCTGCGGCAGATCAGGACGCTGCAGGACTTCGGGTTCGACCTGGAGGAGACCCGGCCCTTCGTGGAGTGTCTGCGGGCGGGGCACCCGGAGGGCGACTCCTGTCCGGCCTCGCTCGCGGTCTACCGGCGCAAGCTGGGCGAGCTCGACTCGCTGATCGACGAGTTGCAGGCCGTACGGGCCGAGGTCGGCGCGCAGCTGGCGCGGGCCGAGCGGGCGCGTGACGAGCTGGCGGCCGAGGCGGAGGTTCCGGGCGGCCCGGAACCCGTATGCGAACTGGAAGGGCGGACACGGTGATCAAGGTGGCAGGCGTGGCTTCGGTGACGGACGCGGACTTCGAGACGGAGGTGATCGGCGCCGAGCTCCCGGTGCTGGTGGAGTTCACGGCCGACTGGTGCCCGCCGTGCCGGCAGATGGGGCCGGTGCTCGGTGCCCTGGCGGCCGAGGAGGGCGAGCGGCTCAAGGTGGTCCAGCTGGACGTGGACACCAACCCGCTGACGACGAACGCCTACCGGGTGCTGTCGATGCCCACGTTCATGGTGTTCCGCGGTGGCGAGCCGGTGAAGTCGATGGTGGGCGCCCGGCCGAAGCGCCGGCTGCTGGAGGAGCTGTCCGAGGTGCTCTGACGGTCCGGCGTGCGCCGACCTCGCCGAGATACACGATATACAGCAGAACTACAAGAAATCCCCCGAGCAATTGCGCTCGGGGGATTTCCCTGCGTATATTGAATGATTCGCGACTTCAGAAGAATTGAGTCGCGGGGAAGTTCACTGGGCACAGTATATCCGGCCGGGAGCGGAATTGTCAAACAGGGGCGCAAACGCAGAGGGCACCACAGGATTTCCCGACGATGAATTGCTGCACGAGCAGGAATTCATCGACGGGTTGTACGCACGCGTGGACGTGCTGCGGGGCGACACCGAGGCCTCCGTCGGCGACGCCCTCGCGCAGGGCAACACACCCATGCAGGCCAGGCTCGAACGGGACGTGCTCGTCGCCGAGCGCTCGGGCCTGCTCGCCGCGCTGAACGCCGTGGACGGCTCGCTCTGCTTCGGCCGGATCGACCTCACCTCCGGCGTCAGCCATCACATCGGCCGCATCGGCGTCCGCGCCGACGACACCGAGCACACCCCCATCCTCATCGACTGGCGGGCCCCGGTCGCCCGCCCCTTCTACCTCGCCACCGGCCACACGCCGATGGACCTGCGCCGCCGCCGGCACATCACCACCGACGGCCGCCGGGTGACCGACCTGCACGACGAGATCCTCGACCTCGGCGACCACGAGCGCACCGGCCACGAGGACCCGACCGGCGACGCCGTACTGCTGGCCGCGCTGAACTCGGCGCGCACCGGCCGCATGAGCGACATCGTGCAGACCATCCAGGCCGAACAGGACCGGATCATCCGCGCCCCGCACAAGGGCGTGATGGTCGTCGAGGGCGGCCCCGGCACCGGAAAGACGGCCGTGGCGCTGCACCGGGCCGCGTACCTGTTGTACGAGTACCGGGAACTGCTGGCGAAGCGCGCCGTCCTGATCGTCGGACCGAACCCCGCCTTCCTCGGATACATCGGCGAGGTACTGCCCTCGCTCGGCGAGACGGGCGTGCTGCTCGCGACCGTCGGCGAACTGTTCCCCGGCGTCCGGGCGACCGCCACCGACGCCCCGCGGGCCGCGGCGGTGAAGGGCCGCGCCGACATGGCCGAGGTGCTCGCCGCCGTGGTCCAGGGCCGCCAGACGCTGCCCGACCCGGTCATCGCGATCGAGCATGACCGGGACATCCTGATGCTCGACGCCGGGCTGGTCCAGGTCGCCCGCGAGCGCACCCGTGAGGCGCAGCTGCCGCACAACGTGGCCCGCGAGTACTTCGAGGGCCACATCCTCAACACGCTCACCGACATGCTGGCCGAGCGCATCGGCACCGACCCCTTCGACGGTTCGAACCTGCTCGACCCGAGCGACATCACCCAGATCCGCGACGACCTCGCCGAGAACCCCGAGGTCTGGTCGGCCATCGACCAGCTGTGGCCGCGGCTGACCCCGCAGCGCCTGGTCGCCGACTTCCTCGCGGACCCCGAGGGATACGTCCCGGACGAGGACGCGGCCGCGATCCGCCGCCCGGTCACCCGGGCCTGGACCACCTCCGACGTCCCCCTCCTCGACGAGGCCGCCGAACTGCTCGGCGAGGACGACCGCGTGGCCCGCGCCCTCGCCGACCAGGAACGCCGCGCCCAGGTGGCCTACGCGCAGGGCGTGCTGGACGTGTCCTACGCCTCCCGCACCTACGAGTTCGAGGACAAGGACGAGGAGGACTCCGAGGTCCTGTCCGCGCACAACATCATCGACGCCGAGCGGATGGCCGAGCGGCACGAGGAGGACGACCACCGCAGCGCCGCCGAACGCGCGGCGGCCGACCGGACCTGGGCGTTCGGCCACATCATCGTCGACGAGGCGCAGGAGCTCTCGCCGATGGCCTGGCGCCTGCTGATGCGGCGCAGCCCGACCCGCTCGATGACCCTGGTCGGCGACCCCGCGCAGACCGCGGAGGCGGCCGGAGTGGGCTCCTGGTCGGAGATCCTCTCCCCCTATGTCGAGGACCGCTGGGAGCACAAGCGCCTCGCCGTCAACTACCGCACCCCGTCCGAGATCATGGACGTGGCGGCGGGCGTCCTGCGCGCGCGGCACCCGGACTTCGAGCCGCCGCGTTCGGTGCGTTCGACGGGCGTACGGCCGTGGGCACGCGCCGCCGGGGACGATCTGCCCGGCACCGTCGCGAAGGCCGTCGCCGAACTGACCCCCGCCGAGGGACGGCTCGCGGTGATCGCGCCCCGCGAACTGCACACCTCGCTCGCGGCCCGGCTGGAGGACGTGACGGCGGGGGAGGAGCCCGACCTGACCCGGTCGGTCGTCCTCCTCGACCCCCGCCAGGCCAAGGGGCTGGAATTCGACTCCGTTCTCGTGGTCGAACCGGCGCGATACGGCACGAGCGACCTGTACGTGGCGTTGACGCGGGCGACGCAGGCCCTCGGGATCGTGTACGAGGGCGAGCTGCCGCAGGCGCTGCGGGCGGCGACGGTCTGACCACCGGGCGGGGCGAGGAGTTCACGCTCCTTCGCCCCGCCCCTCGTCGTGGCCGCCGAAGCCCTCAGGCGGGGCGGAGCCAGATCGTGGCCAGCGGAGGCAGGGTCAGGCGCAGGCTGGTGGGATGGGCGTGGGCGGGGTGGGGCTCGGGTTTGACGGGGTGGGGGTTGTGGATGTCGCTGCCGCCGTAGCGGGCGGCGTCGGTGTTGAGGACTTCGTGCCAGGCGGGGATGTCTTCGGGGATGCCGAGGCG
>LRTP01000394.1 GCA_001550305.1 Streptomyces diastatochromogenes | reverse complement strand
GCCGCCGCGGCGAACGGGTCGGTGAGGGCGCCCATGCCGCCGACCGGCACGTCCCAGGCGCCGGTGCCGCCGCCGATCACGTGGTACAGGAAGCAGCGGTTCTGGCGCAGGGACGGGTCGTGGGCGTCCGCGAAGGTCCCGATGAGCGCGTCGGTGAGGACCACACCGCGTACGAGGTCGTCGGCGAAGTTCTCCTCCACGGCGACACCGACCGGCTCCTCGAAGAGGACCCGCCAGGCCTCCTCGTCGTCGATGCGGGCGCGGAGTTCCTCGCGGGTGGGGAGCGGTTCGGTGAGCGTCGGGAAGACCTGCTGGGCGACGCGGCCGGTCATGCCGTAGAAGCGCTGCCAGGACTCGTACTCGCGGTCCGAGCCGGTCAGACGCGCGAAGGCCTCGCGGGTGCGGCGCTCGCCGCCGCCGACGAGCAGGCCGGTGGGCCGTCCGCCGCGTTCGACGGGCGTGTACGAGGACACGGTGCGGCCACGCACGCGGAAGTCGAGGCTCAGATCCCGCACGATCTTCCGGGGCAGCAGGCTGACCAGGTAGGAGTAGCGCGACAGCCGGGCGTCGACTCCGGCGAACGGCCGGGTGGACACGGCGGCGCCGCCGGTGCTCCCCAGGCGCTCGAGCACCAGCACGGACCGGCCGGCCCGGGCCAGGTAGGCGGCGGCGACGAGTCCGTTGTGACCCCCGCCGACGATCACGACGTCGTATCCCTCGTGTGCAGGCATGGTTCTTCGTAGCACGCGATGATCCAGAACGGCCAGAGGTACGCGGCACCCGGCGGGCATCCGGACGGGGCACGAGCACGGGCAGCCGGACAGGGCACGAGCACGGGCGGCCGCCCCGGCGTGGCCTTCGCCACCGCCGACCACGACACCGCCGTACGGCCGGCGCCGTCCCTCGAACAGGGCGAGCACAACCCTCGCACGGGAGTCCCTCAGCCTCCCCGTGCCGCCCTCTGCTGACGCAACGCGGCCACTCGGCGGTACAGCTCCACCGCTTCCTGGCCCCGGCCCAGTTGCTCCAGGCAGTGTGCCTCGTCGTTGCGGCTGGCCAGGGCGTCGGGGTGGTCGGCGCCGAGCACGCGTTCGCGGGCGGTGGCGACGCCCCGGTACTCGGTGAGGGCGTCGGGCCAGCGGCCCAGCCAGCCGAGGCCGACCGCGACCTCGCGGCGGCTGACGAGGGTGTCCGGGTGATCGGGGCCGAGCACACGCTCGCGGATGGCCCACACGTCACGGGACTCGGCGAGCGCCTCCTCCCAGCGCGCCATCCGGCCCAGGTTGACGCCGAGGCCGTGCCGGGCGCGCAGGGTCTCGGGGTGGGCGGGGCCGTGCACCCGGGTGCGGTCGTCGATCAGGTCCCGGTACAGCTCCAGGGCCTGCGCGCTGCGACCGAGCCGGCCGAGGCTGATGCCCACCTCATAGCGGGCGGAGAGGGTGTCCGGGTGGTCGGGGCCGAGGGCCTGGGCCCGTGCCTCGGCCACTTCACGGTAGGTCTGCAACGCCTCGGGCCAGTGGCCCAACTGACCGAGCGCGTACGCGACTTCGTACCGTGTCACGAGCGTGTCGGGGTGGTTGGCACCGAGCACCCGGGCCCGCGCGGCGGCGACCTCGCTCGCCATCCGGTACGAGTCCTCCAGGCGGCCCAGCCTGCTCAGGTTGAAGGCCAGGTTGTGGCGGCAGCGCAGGGTGTCGGGATGGTCGGGGCCCATGGCACGCTCCCGGGCGGCGAGCACCGCGGTGTACGCCTGGTGCGCCTCGAAGTGACGGCCCAACTGGCCCAGTACGTACGCCATCTCCTGACGCGCGGCCAGGGTGTCGGGATGGTCGGGGCCGAGCGCCCGCTCCCTGCCCCGGGCGACCCGCGCGTACTCGCGCAGCGCTTCGGCGGCGCGTCCGGTGCGGCTGAGGGTGAAGCCGACCTCGTAGCGGCTGGCGAGGGTGTCGGGGTGATCGGGGCCGAGGACGTGCTCGCGTTCGGCGGCGACCGCGCGGTGCACCTCGCCCGCCTCGGTCCACCGGCCGAGCCGCCCGAGGCTCAGTCCGGCGTTGTGCCGGCTCGTCAGGGTGGTGAGCAACTCCGGTGCGGGGGTGGGGCGTTCGACGCGCTCCGGCGCCTCCGGTGCGGACGTGGCCGGGCGCGCCGTCCATTCGCCGGTCAGGCCCGCCGCCGCGTCCGGCGGGGCGCCGCCCAGTCCGGCACCGGTCGCCTTGTGGCCGGTGGTCATGCCCCGGGTCCAGGAGGGCAGCCGGGGTTCACGCGAGGAAGAGGGCGCGGGAGCACTCGTCGAGGGCTCCAACATGCGTCGCTCGTCGGCGGGACGCCCGATCGCGGGGGACACGACCGTCGGCACGTACACCGGAGTCGTACGCCCCGTGCCGATGCGCCGGCCGAGCTCGCGCGCGTCCTGCGGGCGCCTCTCCGGCTCCTTGGCCAGCAGATCCAGGATGATCCGCTCGAAGTACTCGGGGAGCTCGGCGCGGTGGTGGCGCGGCGGCTCGGGAGGCGTGTCACGGTGGCCGACGAGGATCGCCCACGCGTCGTCCAGGTCGAACGGCGGTGCCCCGGTGGCGATTTCGTAGAGCACACATCCGAAGGAGTACAGATCACTGCGCTGGTCGACCTGGGCACCGCTGATCTGCTCCGGCGACATGTAGTGTGGGGTACCCATGGCGATGCCGGTGCCGGTCAGCCGGGCCGTGAAGCCGATGTCGTGGCCGAGGCGCGCGATGCCGAAGTCGCAGATCTTCACCGTGCCGTCGGCCAGCCGCATGATGTTGGCGGGCTTCAGGTCGCGGTGCACGATGCCCTGTTGGTGGGTGTAGGCGAGGGCCCCGGACACCTGGTCGGCGATGTCGACGACGTCGGCGACGGGGAGCGGATGCTGCTTGTTGTCCTCCAGGAGCTGGCTGAGGTTGCGGCCCTCCAGCAGCTCCATCACCAGGTACAGCACGCCCTCCGACTCGCCGAAGTCGTGCACCACGGTCACCCCGCGGTGTTGCAGCGCGGCGGCCACCCGGGCCTCGCGCCGGAATCTCTCCCGCAGCACACGGGTGAACGACTGATCGTGGTGCGGGCCGAGCGGTTTGAGGCACTTCACGGCCACCTGCCGCCCCAGCGACTCGTCGCGGGCGCGCCACACCTCACCCATACCTCCCCGCCCGATCAGATCGAGCAGTCGGTACCGGCTCTGGATCAGCCTGGTCTCCGCCATCTCGTGCGATCGCCCCCGTCGCTGCTCGCCGCGCCCTCCCCTGGCCCGTCCAGTATGGCGAGTTATCTGCCGACTTTGTACGGCGCCGGTCGGGAGCCGGGGCCGAGCCGCGCCATGGCCCGCAGAATGTGTTTGGGCGGGAGTTGCCAGCGAAGACGTGCGGGAACGCAGCGCAGCAAGGTGCCCGTGACACGCAGGCGCCGGGTCACCGTCGAGGGGGCGGGCGCGGGTCTGCCGTACAGCTCGTGGGCGTACGGCGGCAGAGCGGCGTACGCCAGCCGCGCCACGCGCCGCCACACCAGGGCGCGCGCCGGGACGAGCAGCGGATGGGTCGGCGGGCGCGACAGGAAGTCGTCCACGTCCCGCGCCTCGGGCCCGGCGGCGAGCTCCGGCAGCACCCTCTCGAAGTAGGCGGCCAGCTCCGCCCGACTCGCCGGTACGTCGGTCGGGTCGAGGCCCACCAGGCGTGCGCTGACCCGGTGTTCGTCGATGTACCGGTCGGCGTGCGCGTCCGTCAACGGGAACCCCGAGCGGCGCAGGACGTGCAGATAGGAGTCGATCTCGGCGCAGTGCACCCACAGCAGCAGCTCCGGCTCGTCGATCCGGTACCGCTCCCCCGTGTCCGGGTCGGTGGCCTTGAGCAGGGTGTGGATCTTCCGGACCCGGGCGCCGGCCTGCTCGGCGGCCTCGGTGGTGCCGTACGTCGCCGTGCCGACGAAGTTCGCGGTGCGCATCAGGCGGCCCCAGGCGTCGCGCCGGAAGTCGGAATTCTGCAGGACGCCCCGGACGGCGCGGGGGTGCAGGGCCTGGAGGTAGAGCGCGCGGATGCCGGCGACCCACATCATGGGATCACCGTGCATCTGCCAGGTCACCGAGGAGGGACCGAACAACCCCTGGTCACCCGTGCGAAGCGCGTCCACCCCGTCAGGCTAACGCCGGACCCGCGGCATCCCCAGTCCGATCCACGAGATGATTTCGCGCTGGATCTCGTTGTTCCCGCCGCCGAAGGTGAAGATCACCGCCGAGCGGTAGCCGCGTTCCAGCTCGCCGTGCAGGACGGCGCCCGTGGAGCCCTCCTTGAGGACGCCGGGCGCGGCGACGATCTCCATGAGCCAGGCGTACGCGTCCCGGCGGGCCTCGGAGCCGTACACCTTGACCGCGGAGGCGTCCTGCGGGGTGAGGGTGCCCTCCTGGACGGCGTTCACCATCTGCCAGTTGAGGAGCTTCATCGCGTCGAGTCTGGTGTGGGTCTGGGCGAGGCGGCGGCGCACCCAGGGGAGGTCGGCGACGCGGCGGCCGTCGGCGAGCTTGGTGTCCATGGCCCAGCGCTGGACGTCGTGCAGGGCGCGGATCGCCATGGTGCCGTGTGCGGCGAGGGTGACGCGTTCGTGGTTGAGCTGGTTGGTGATCAGCCGCCAGCCCTTGTTCTCCTCGCCGACCCGGCGCGAGACGGGGACGCGGATGTTCTCGTAGTAGCTGGCGGTGGTGTCGTGCGAGGCGAGGGTGTTGATGAGGGTGCAGGAGTAGCCGGGGTCGGAGGTCGGCACGAGGAGCATGGTGATGCCCTTGTGGGGTGGGGCGTCCGGGTCGGTGCGCACGGCGAGCCAGACCCAGTCGGCGGTGTCGCCGTTGGTCGTCCAGATCTTCTGCCCGTTGACGGTGTAGTGGCCGGTGGCCTCGTCGCCGTCCCTTACGGCCCTGGTCTTGAGCGCCGCCAGGTCCGTCCCCGCGTCGGGCTCGCTGTAGCCGATCGCGAAGTCGATCTCGCCGGAGAGGATCCTGGGCAGGAAGTACTCCTTCTGCTCCGCGGTGCCGAACCGCATGATCGTCGGGCCGACGGTGTTCAGCGCCATCAGGGGCAGCGGTACGCCCGCCTGGGCGGCCTCGTCGAAGAAGATGAACTGCTCCATCGGGGTCAGCCCGCGCCCGCCGTACTCCGTGGGCCAGCCCACCCCGAGCCAGCCGTCCCTGCCGAGCCGCCGGATCGTCTCGCGGTAGAACCGTTTCTGGGCGGCCGGGTCGTCGTACCGGGCGTAGGCGTGGTCGGGCACCAACTCGGCGAAGTAGCCGCGCAGTTCGGTCCGCAGCCGCTGCTGTTCTGGCGTGTATTCGAGATGCACGGCGCCTCCTGGCTCCCCAAGGCCGGACCTGACGGCGCACACCGTAGAACGTGTTTCAGAAATTGTGAATGCCGAAGACAGCGGCGTCCCGACCGCGCCCCTCCCGGAGGCCCCTCATCCCGGGAACCCGTCCGAGGCATCGGCCGGGCGGCCGTGCTCCCAGACACGGTCGAACTCGGCCTGGAAGTGCTGGTACCAGTGCCCGTCGCGGTCGGGGCGCAGGGTGAACACGGCGTCCCCACTGGCCGAGCTGTGGGAGTAGACGTCCACATGGATGATGCCGCCCGGCCGCCGCGGGTCCAGCAGTACGAGCCCGAAGGCCGGCACGAACGGCAGGAACCTCACCTCGACCCTGTCCCTCACCTCTGGCTTCTCGAGCAGTTCTCGCAGGAGGTCGATCGAGGTGCGCAGTCGGTTCTGGTACACCTCGGGCCGGTGGGGGATGGTGCTGCGGCGCGCGGCCTCGGCGGGCGCGGTGCCGGAGGGGTCGATGAGCGCGATCCTGATCACGGATCCGGAGACGGCTCGACGCTCCAGCTCGTCGATCGAGTTGCGGAGGGTGCGGGCGAGGGTCACTCCGACGATGCCGATGTCCCGTGCCCCACGTATCTGTTGGACGAGTTCCGGCTTGTCGGCGCTGAAGAAGTCCTCGGCCGAAATGTCGCCGGCGGCGCGGGCACGCACCTCCGTCGCCAGCTCGGCGACCTGCCGACGGCTGCCCAGCAGCCCTCCGGCCAGCAGGGCGAGGGTCGCGAGGGTGGCCGCGGCCAGTACCTTGCCGCCGGCCATATCGAGTGCACCGAGCACGGCCAGGGTCAGCGAGAGCAGCGCCGTGACGTAGATTTCCAGGTTCTCGCCGGAGGAGAGATCGTGCCGAACGCGCCGCAGAAATCGCATGCGGGCCATCGTCCGCACCGCGGCGCCGGTCCGTCAACGAGGCCGTATCCGAACTCCGGGGCGGAGCTTCAGGGATTCAGTCGCGGCTCAGTGTGGCGAGGAAGTCCGTGCAGGCCTCGGCGCACTCCCGGCACGACTTGGCGCTGTCCTGCCCGCCCGGATGTTCGTCGAAGACGTCCGCGGACTCGCGGCAGACGGTACGGCACCACTCGACCTGGACGCGGATGCCGGCCGTGTCCCGGCGGGCCTCCTCCGCCAGCACACGACAGGTCGCGTCGCACACCTCCACGCACAGAAGGCCTTTGCGCCGTACGAGTTCCTGCTCCCTCGGCCCGTCCGGATCCACCGTGCTCGCGCGCAGCGCACAGGCACGGGCGGCCTCGGCGCAGGCCTGCGCACACTCGAAGCGGTCCTCCAGGAATCGGATGAGTTCTTGTTGGGATGTCATGGTCGTCACCGCGGGCGGGTAGCCGCTGGAGGGCCCGTCAAACCCCGCACCTCAGGGCTTGGCGGCCGCCCTCCGGGGCGAGCTCACCCGGTTCATGCACATGACTCCGGGTACTCGGGGACGCATGAGTGCCATGGATACGGAAGGGACAGTGCTCGCCGCGGCCCAGGGTCTGCTGATCATCGGGCCGCTCGCCGTGGGCGTCGTGCTGGTGGCGGTGCTGGTCGGTGTCGTGTGGTGGGGCCGCCGCAAGCGGCAACAGCAACCGCCCCCGCCCCGCCCGGAGGAACAGCCCCGCCTGCCCGACAGTGGCCCGGTCCACGAGGTCAGGGAGCACCGCGAGCCCAACGAACTGCCCCCGAGCGAGCACCGACTGACCCCGCACGAGCTGAAACGAACGAACGGTTCCTAGCCGCCCATCGCCTCCGCCGCCTCGCGTGAGATCCGCTCGAACTGGGCACCCATCGCCTCGGAGAGCGCATGGGCCGCCGAGAGCGGGCGGACCATCACCATCAGGTCGTCGATCCTGCCGTCCTCGTCGAAGTGCAGGAAGTCGCAGCCGTTGAGCTCCTTGTCGCCCACCTTCGCGGTGAAGACGAGCGCGTGGTCGCGACCGTCGGCACCGGCGATCTCGCGTACGTAGCGGAAGTCGGTGAAGACACGGGAGACGCCGCGCAGGATGGCCGCGGTGATGGCCTTCCCCGGGTACGGCTTGAAGGCGACGGGGCTGGTGAACACGACGTCGTCGGCCAGCATCTCCTCGACCGCGGTGAGGTCGCCCGCCTCTACGGCCTTCCGGAAGGGGTGCATCCGAGCCCCGCCTCTCACACTCAACTAATTGATTAGGTTACGAGCAGAGTAGTAGGGGTGACGGCCGGCGTCCAGGCATTGGCTTTCCTATGGCTGCGACGAGGCTCCCTATTGGTCACCTATGCCGGAGCCGCATACGGTCGAGGACATCGCCGCCCCGACGAACTGGGTCCAGTGCGTCGGGGCGTACGACAGGAACGACAGGCAACGCCCCCCCCCCGCACCCTCGGAGAAACGCACCATGTCGAAGATTCTCTTCGTGATCACCGGCGTCGACCACTGGACGCTCGCCGACGGCACCCGCCACCCGAGCGGCTTCTGGGCCGAGGAGGCCGTCGCCCCGTACGAGGCGTTCGAGGCCGCGGGCCACGAGGTCGTCGTCGCCACGCCGGGCGGCGTCGTGCCGACCGTGGACAAGGGGAGCCTGGCTCCCGAGGTCAACGGTGGCGAGGAGGCCGCCGACCGCATCGCGCACGCCCTCGCGTCGATGACCGCGCTCCAGCGGCCGCTCAAGCTGGCGGAGGTCGACCTCGCCGACTACGCGGCCGTCTTCTACCCCGGCGGCCACGGCCCGATGGAGGACCTGGCGGTCGACGCGGACTCCGGCCGGCTGCTCACCCTCGCGCTGGAGACGGGCAAGCCGCTCGGTGTGGTCTGCCACGGTCCGGCCGCGCTGCTCGCCGCGACGAAGGAGGACGGCACCAACGCCTTCGCGGGCTACCGGGTCTCCGGGTTCACCAACGCCGAGGAGACGCAGGCCGGTCTCGCCGACAAGGCGAAGTGGCTGCTCCAGGACCGGCTCGTCGAGGCGGGCATCGACTTCCAGGAGGGCGAGCCGTGGGCCCCCAAGGTGGTCGTCGACCGCAACCTGGTCACCGGCCAGAACCCGGCGTCCTCCGCCCCGCTCGCCGCCGAACTGCTGAAGCGGCTGCCCTGACCCTCACGGGGCCAGGGCCTGTCCGGCGGATCACGCGGCAGACGCGTGGCCTGGCACCCACACGGCCGAACTCCTCCACGGGCAGGCCACCGAGTCAGACGGACAGCAACTCGGCGGTGGGGCCGTGGCGGACCAGGCGACCCGACTCCAGCAGGTGCACGGTGTCCGTGTAGGCGGCCACCAGGTGCAGTTCGTGGCTGACCAGCGCGACCGCCAGGCCCCTTTCGGTGCGCAGACGTCGCAGGAGTTCCATGACGGCGGTGGCCGTGTCCGGGTCGAGGGCCGAGGTGATCTCGTCGCACAGCAGGAAGTCGGGCTCGGCGGCGAGCGCGCGGGCGATGGAGACGCGTTGCCGCTGGCCTCCCGAGAGCTCCGCGGGATGGCGGCGGGCGAAGTCGGCGGGCAGCTCGACCTGTTCGAGGAGTTCCGCCACCCGGTCGGACACCTGGCTCTTGGCGAGGGCCCGGTGCAGTCGCAGCGGGCGGGCCAGCGCGGCACCGACGGTGTGGGAGGGGTTGAGCGTACCCAGCGGGTTCTGCGGAACGAGTTGGATGCGCCGATGGTGCGTACGGCTGCGACGGCGTGCCGTGGCCCCGACCGGCTGCCCGTCCAGGGTGACATCGCCCGCGTCGGGCCGGTGCAGGCCGGCCAGCACGCGCAGCAGCGTGGTCTTGCCGGAACCGGACGGCCCGACGATTCCGGTGGCGCGGCCGGGCACGGCCGTGAAGTCCACGGCGTCCAGGGCGTGCTGGACCTGTCCCCGGTGCCGGAAGGCGACGCTGATCCCGCGCGCCGTGACGCCCTCGGCGCGGGCAGGCGCCCGTTCGGTGGGAGCCGGCGACCGTTCGATCGGGGCAGGTGCCCGTTCGGTGGGCGGTTGCTCTGTCCTCGCCCGGGGTGCCCGGGGCTGCGCCGGAGTCGACAGATGGACGACGTGGTCGGCGCAGGCCGCGACGAGTTCGGGGTCGTGGCAGGCCATCACCACGGCGAGGCCGCGCCTGGTGGCGAGGTCGCGCAGCAGCTCGGCGATGTCGTCGCGCAGGGCGGAGTCGAGTCCGGCGGTCGGCTCGTCCAGGAGGAGGACGTCCGGGGTGCGGGCCAGCGCGCGGGCGAGGGCGACGCGGCGCTGCTGGCCGCCCGAGAGCGCGGTGGGGCGCCGGTCGGGCAGCCCGTCGTCGGTGGGCAGCCGGCATTCGCGCAGCAGCGCGAGCACCGCCTCGTCACCGCGGTCCGTGGCGGTCTCGGCCACCAGACGGCGCACCTTCATCCGCGGGTTGAGTGCGGAGCCGGGGTCCTGTCCGACGTAGGCGATCCGGGTGCGGCGCAGTTCGCGCAGTGCCGGGCTCGGCAGCGCCGACGGGTCGTGGCCCAGGACGTCCAGGGTTCCGGCGGACACGGTGGCGCCCGGCGGGAGGTGGCCGACGAGGGCGCGCAGCAGCGTCGTCTTGCCGGAGCCCGAGGCGCCGGTGAGGGCGGTGATCTCCCGGGGGCGTACGACCAGGCTGGTGGAACGGAGGAGGAACGGGCCCTCGGGGACGCGTACTTCGAGGTCGGTGACCCTCACCAGGGGAGCCGGGGGGTCGGCGGTCGGTGCCGGGGCGGGCTCGTCGTCGGGGACGTCTCGGGTGGTGGCCGGCTGGCTCACGAGGTGGTCACCGTCTTCCGTACGGGGCGTGGGGCGAGCGAGGAGGAGGCGAGGTTGACGCTGATCGCGAGCAGGGCGATGGCCAGGCCGGGGGCTACCACGGCCCAGGGGTTGAGCAGGATGCCCGGGGCGTTCTCCCGGACCATCAACGCCCAGTCGGAGGCCGGGGGTTGGGGACCTATCTGGAGGAACCCGGCCATGGAGATGACGTAGACCGCCTCCACGAAGCGCAGGCCGAACAGGGCGAGCACGGTGGCGCGCAGGTTGGGCAGGAGTTCGCGCAGGGTGAGATACCAGAGCCTCTCGCCGCGGGCGGTGGCGGCCTCGATGTAGCCGGACTGTGCGAGGGGGGCCGCCGCGCCCGCGACGAGCCGTACGGCGTAGGGGACTCCGAGGACGATGGCCGCGGTGTTGACGGCCAGGCGTCCGCCGTCCGGCCAGGCCAGCGCGATGAGCATGATCCCGAGGACCGGTGGCAGCAGGATGGCCACGTCGGCCGTCCGTTCCACCGCCCGGCCGAGCGCGGGACGCAGCACGGCGACGCAGCCGATCAGGGTGGCGAGGCCGGTCACGACCACGGCGACCAGGAGGGCGCTGCCGATCAGCGCCGTACCGCCGTGCAGGAGCCGGCTCAGGACGTCGCGTCCCAGCTGGTCGCCACCGAGCGGCGCGCCGTCCCCGGCCGGGGCGTAGGGGGCGGTCACGGGTTGGTCGATCGCGTGTGGAGCGAGGAACGGGCCGGTGAGGGCCGCCAGGACGAGCAGCAGGCCCGGTGCGACGCGCCGCACGACGTAAGACGGGACGCGGCGGGGTGCCGCGGTGGCAGGAGTGCTCATGGGCGTGCTCCCAGCATCCGGGCGCGAACGAGGTCGGCGGCCAGCAGGACGACACTGATCGCGGTGCCCGCGCAGATCACGACCCCGGCGATCAGCGGGGTGTCGCGAGCGGCGACGGCGCCCGCCAGTACGGTTCCGACGCCCGGGTAGTTGAACAGTGTCTCCACGGCCACCGCGCCGCCCAGCAGCATGCCGGTGGAGGTGGCGATGCCGATGGCGATCGCGGGGAGCGCGCCGGGCAGCGCGTGCCGCAGCACGACCCGGTGGACGGGCAGACCGTCGAGGTGGGCGGCTTCGACGTGCGGCGTCGCGGCCTGGTCGGCGAGCGCGCCGCGCACGATCCGGGTGTTCCATCCGGTCTGCGGGATGGCCAGGGCCAGTACCGGCATGATCAGCATGGTCCAGGTGGCGGGGGCGCCGTCGGCGCCGGTGAGTGTGACGGCCGGCAACCATCCCGTCCACAGCGAGAGGACGAGCAACAGGCCGACGGAGACGACGAATTCGGGCACGGCGAACGCGGCGGTGGCCGCGTGGCCGATGATCCGGTCGACCGGTCGGCCGGGGCGACAGGCCGCCCAGCAGCCCAGCGCGAGCGCGGCGGCGACAGTGAGGACGAAGGCGACCGAGCCGAGCAGCAGTGTGTTGGGGAACGGGTCGGCGAGCAGGTCGGTGACCTTCTGGCCGCGCGCGGAGGTGCCCAGGTCGCCGGTGGGCAGGGCCGTCATCCAGTCCCAGAAGCGCTCCCACAACGGCCGGTCGAGGCCGAGAAGATGGCGTCTGGCCGCCACGTCGGCCACGCTGTCCCCGCGTTCCGAGGTCGCCGTGGCCGCGTCGCCGGGCAGTGCCTCCACCGCGACGAACACCACGGCGAGGAGTACCGCGAGCATCAGAGCCCGCCGTGCCACGGCCGTCGCGATCCGCACGGCGACGCGCACGGCGAGCGGGCCCCCGCGACGTGGCGCGGT
>LRTP01000393.1 GCA_001550305.1 Streptomyces diastatochromogenes | reverse complement strand
GTGGCGGCCGGGCTGCGGCCCGGCAGGCGCCTCAGTCTCAGGGCCGCAGGTCGGGACGGCGGCCCAAACCGGCGGCCCGGCGCAAGCGGCTCGGCCGCATAGCCCTGTTCACGGTGTCCGCGCTGATCCTGGTCGTCGCGGGCACCGGGACGTGGCTGTGGCAGCACCTGAACGGCAACATCCACAGCGTGTCGATCGATGACGGCGCCAATGGCAAGGAGAAGGCAGACGCCTTCGGCCGTACACCGATCAACATCCTGGTGATCGGTTCGGACGGGCGGAACAACGCGGCCGACTGCAAGCTGGGCGGAGGCTGCGGCTCGGCCAGTTCGACTGCCGGGCACAACGCGGACGTGGAGATGGTGGTGCACGTGTCCGCCGACCGCTCCAACGCCACCGTGATGAGTGTGCCGCGCGACACCATGACGCGTGTGCCCGCCTGCAAGGACCCGGACAGCGGCCAGTCGACGCCCGGCTACTACGGGCAGATCAACAGCGCCCTGCAGTACGGGCCGGCCTGTCAGGTCACCACCGTGCACCAGCTGACCGGCGTACCCATCGACCACTTCGTGATGCTCGATTTCTCCGGCGTGGTGAAGATGTCGGATGCGGTGGGCGGGGTGTCGGTGTGCGTCAGCGACAACGTCTACGACACCTACTCGCACCTCAAGCTCGCCAAGGGCCCCCACACCCTCAAAGGCGAGGCGGCGCTGGAGTTCGTCCGCTCCCGGCACGGCTTCGGTGACGGCAGCGATCTGGGCCGGACCGTCTCCCAGCATCTGTTCCTCAGCGCGATGATCCGCAACTTCAAGAGTGCGGGCACGCTGGCCAACCCCACCAAGGTCTACTCGCTGGCCGACGCCGCCACCAAGGCCCTGACCGTGGACACCGGCCTGGGCAGCGTCGGGAAACTCATCGGTCTCGCGACCGCCCTGGACAAGGTCCCGTCCAAGCGGATGACGTTCACCACCATGCAGACCGCTCCCGACCCGAGCAACGCTGACCGCGTCGTCGTCGGCTCCGGCGCGAAGTCGCTGTTCGCCTCCATCGCCAACGACCAGTCCCTGAGCTCGGGCAGCGACAAGAAGACTGCGTCCGCCACGCCCTCCGCGACGGCCACGGCGCCCGCCTCGCAGATCGCCGTCCGGGTGGAGAACGGCACCACTACCCGCGGGCGTGCCTCGGTGGTCGCCTCCGCCCTCATCGCCAAGGGCTTCAGCTCCGGCACCAGCACCAGCAACGCGCCCGAGCGGACGGCGACCACCACACTCACCTACGGCCCCGGCCGGAAGGCCGAGGCACAGACGGTGGCCTCCGCCCTGGAGCTGCCCGCGAAGCACCTCACCGAGGGCAGCGCGAACGGGCTGACCCTGGTCATCGGCAGCGACTGGCCCTCCGGCGCAACGTATTCGGGCGGCTCGTCGGCCGCCCCCGCCGACACCCACGCCGCCGTATCCAACGCCCATGCCCAGACCGCTGACGAGTCCAAGTGCGCCAAGGTCAGCCCGTACAAGACCGTTCAGCTCAACGGGGTGGCGATGACCCCGGCCCAGGCATACGCCGCGGCGAGCGGCAAGCAGGACTCCGCGCCGTGATCAACGGGGCCGCCACCTCGCCTGAAGATTACGGGCCCTCGGGGTTCTTCGCGCCTGGACGAGCACGAGACCAAGGTGATGTTGCAGGTGGCGTAGCCGTGCGGGACCCGGGGTGAGGAGGAGGCGAACCCCGCGCCGCCCTACGAAGGGCATCCCCATCAGCGGCAGCGAGGTTGCACACCGCAGGTGCCCAGGCTGGTCCAATACCCATCGCAAGGTGCACCCCGGCCAGGCCGAGGCGGACTGAACGCCGCGCCGGCGGCATCTCCCTCGACCCACCACCGTCGCCCTGAAGTGCCGAATTCAGTCACGCGGCGGCGCGACGAACGTGATCAGCGTCGGCTTCCCCGCAGCGGTGTTATGAAGGGTGTATGGAGGTATTTTCTGGGCGTCCTCGGAGCCCGGAACGTCATCCGCTCACTGGACGCTCGCGGCAACACCGTGCTTCCCCGCTGGACCTGCGCAGTGCGGCCGGTCAAGTATTCCTTCTCCAGATTGTCATCGTGGTCCTGCTGGTCGTGGCCGCGGTGGCGGCCGTGGTGCTCCAGACGGCGCGCGACGCGGTGCAGCGGGGGCGTCGCGAGTCGGTCGTCGCGGCCCAGTCGTTCGCGAGTGCTCCTGGCACGGCCGAGGCGCTGCGGAGCCGTGATCCGACGGCGGTGCTCCAGCCGCGGGCCGAGGAGGTGCGGAAACGCACGGATGTGGACTTCGTCGTCGCCATGAACACGCAGGGGATTCGTTACACGTATCCCTATCCGCGGGAGATCGGGAAGAAGTTTGTCGGCACGATCGCACCGGCGCTGAAGGGCCGTACCGTCGTCGAGCAGGCCGGCGGGCCGCCTCTGCCCGCGGGCAAAGGAACTGCCGTGCAGGCGGTGGTCCCGGTGACCGACTCGCGCGGAAAGGTGGTCGGCCTGGTCTCCGCCGGAATCACAGTCAAGGACGTCGCGGCACTGTGGCTGCCGCAGCTGCCGATCATCCTGGGCAGCGGCGCGGCCGCGCTGGCGCTGTCCATGACAGGAACGACGCTGGTGGCCCGGCGGCTGCGTCGGCAGACACACGGCCTGGCCCCGGCGGAGCTGACGCAGCTGTACGAGCACCACGACGCGGTCCTGCACGCGGTGCGGGAAGGGGTGCTGATCACTGGCACCGACGGACGGCTGCTGTTGGCCAACGACGAGGCGAGGCGTCTGCTCGACCTGCCGGCGGACGTGCAGGGGCGCCCGGTGCGGGAGCTGGGACTGCCGGAGCCGATCACGCGTCTGGTGTCGTCGCCGGAGGCGGTCACCGATGAGGTGCATCGCGCAGGGGACCGATTGCTGGCGGTGAACAAGCGGCCAACATACCCGCAGGCCGACCAAGGAGGCAGCGTGGTGACCCTGCGGGACACCACGGAGCTGGCGGTGGTCTCGGGGCGGGCCGAGGTCGCGCGGGAGCGGTTGAGGCTGCTGTACGAGGCCGGGGTGGGGATCGGTACGACGCTGGACGTGGGACGTACGGCGCAGGAGCTGGCCGACGTTGCGGCGCCGGAGTTCGCTGACCTGGTGACGGTGGACCTGCTCGACGCGGTACTGCGGGGGTGGGAGCCGACGGCGGAGGGCTGGCGGCATCTGCGCCGGGCGGCGATCGGCGGTGAACAGCGGATGATCCCGGTGTATCCGCTGGGCGAAGTGATCACGTTCTCGCGCCGAACGCCGCAAATGCGGACGCTGCAGGAACGACGAGTCCTGTGGGAGGCGGACCTGCGGCAGGCACACGGCTGGCGGGAGCAGGATCCGGAGCGCGCCCGGAAGGCCCTGGAGTGCGGGTTGCGCTCGCTGGTGACCGTACCGCTGCAGGCGAGGAACGTGCCGCTGGGCGTGGTGAACTTCTATCGGACAGTGGATTCCCCGGCGTTCCAGCCGGAGGATCTCTCCTTCGCGGAGGAACTGGCCGCGCGGGCGGCCCTGGCCATCGACAATGCCCGGAGGTTCACCCGGGAGCACGCGATGGCGGTGACGCTGCAGCGCAGTCTGTTGCCGCGGACACAGCCAGATCAGGACGCACTGGAGGTGGCCTGGCGGTATCTGCCCGCGGAGGCGGGTGTGGGCGGGGACTGGTTCGACGTCATCCCGCTTCCGGGCGCTCGGGTGGCCGTGGTCATGGGTGACGTCGTCGGTCACGGGCTGCACGCGGCGGCGACGATGGGCCGGCTGCGTACCGCGGTGCACAACTTCTCCACCCTGGACCTCCCCGTTGACGAGGTGCTCGGGAAGCTGGACGACCTCGTCCTCAGCATGGACAACGAGGAGAACGCGGGCGATGCCGCGGAGGGCCACGAGGGGGAGGGGGTGACCGGAGCAACCTGTCTCTACGCGGTCTACGACCCAGTGTCGGAGGCCTGCACGATGGCCCGTGCGGGACACCCGGAACCGGCGGTGGTGCGTCCGGACGGGACGGTCACCTGTCCTGGCGTCCCGGCTTCGACGCCGCTCGGCCTGGGCGGCTACCCGTTCGAGACCGCCGAGTTCTCCTTGCCACAGGGTTCACAACTGGTGCTGTACACCGACGGCCTGGTGGAGGACCGCACCCACGACATCGACGTCGGGATGGAGAGACTGCGCCAGGCACTGGACGGTTCCGAGCGCCGCACTCCGGAGGAGACGTGTCAGGCGGTGATCGACGCGCTGAAGCCGTCACACTCCTCCGACGACATCGCGCTGCTGGTGGCGCGTACCCGGATATTCCCGCCCTCGCGCGTGGCCGAGTGGGACGTGCCGTCGGACCCGGCGGTGGTTCCCTCGGTGCGGGCGCGGTGCAGGGAGACGTTGCGGGAGTGGGGACTGGAGGAGGCCGGATTCGCCACGGAACTGATCCTCAGCGAGCTGATCACGAACGCGATCCGGTACGGCTTGCCGCCGGTCAGTGCGCGGCTGCTGCACGGACGCTGTCTGATCTGCGAGGTGTCGGACGGCAGCGGCACCTCGCCGCGCCTACGGCGGGCGGCGACCACGGACGAAGGCGGGCGGGGGCTGTTTCTGGTGGCGCAGTTCGCCCAGCGATGGGGAACGCGGTACACGACCCGCGGCAAGGTCATCTGGGCGGAACAGTTTCTCCACGACGGCACATCCGCCACCCCGAGCCGGACACCGGTCGACTTTCTTCTCGACCAGTTCGATGATCTCGACACGTGAGCCCGCATGGCTCACGAGCGTCGCGTCCTCTCTGTGCACGCGCCGGATACCCTGCACCCTCGAGCACGACGACGCCTGAGGGCGCGAGTTTGACCTGGGCGTTCAGGAACCGCCTCCGGTCCTGTGCTTGTGACGTGGGACCAGCGGCAACCGCCTGTTCGTACCCCGGCCAGAACCGCCACAACGCGTTCCCCAGTCGGCTGAAGGAGTTGCGGGCCAAGCGAGCACGTCAGTGAGCCCGCGATGCCCTTCGGCTCGTAGGTCGCCGGATTGGCCGATGGGCCGTTGCTCGTCCTGTCCGTCCTCCGTTCCGGGGCCCAGGACACTCGCAACTCACCCCGGAACGAGGTCACATCACGGCATCGGTCTGAAGCGGGCCCGCAGTGATGCGGAGTGTCCGGATACGAACCGGCTCTTCCTGGCCGAGATAGAGGAGACCAGGCCCTCGTGATCATCGGCTCCGACAGGTGTGACCGTTTCACCAGCCTTCCGCGGTGTCCCCGTCGGACGTCGACGATCGGCAGCAGCCGGCGTGGGTCGGGTCGGATGGTGGGGGGATGTGCACGATCAAGGGGAAGCTTCAGCTCACTGGTTGCGCCCGGTGCGCAACCGTAATGCTCCCTTCCGGACCCGGACCCGGACCCGGACCCGGAACCAACCCGCCCGGGCGTCGCCGGGCCCTTCCCCGTCCAACGGGGAACGTTCCCAGCGCTCCGGACGTTGTAGCGAGTGGTTGTAGGTGAAGTTTGCGAACGTGGAAGCGCCCGTGAGTTCTGACAGCGGGTGCTTCGCCGTTCTCGGGGGTTTTCTTCGACGGCTGGCGGCTGGCAGCCCGGGATCGTGCGCGTGCGCGTTCTCCGCACTACTCGCCACCTCGAAGGAGACGTGACGTGGCTCAAGGAACCGTGAAGTTGTTCAATCCGGACAAAGGTTTCGGCTTCATCGCCCCCGATGAGGGCGGCGCCTACATCTTCGGCCACCACTCAGTGATCGACACGGGGGGTTTCTGCTCCCTGGAGGAGAACCAGCGGGTGCAGTTCACCGCCAGCCGGGGCCTCAAGTGCATGCACGCCGACCAGGTCCGCGCGCTCTGAGACACCTCATTCCGAGGCAGGCCCCGCGCCGCGGACCTGCCTCGTGCTGCTTCCGAACGGCTGCCGCTCGCGGTGCCCCGCCGTCGTGTCGGAGGCAGCGCCCGTGCACGCCGAAAGGAACACTGTGACCACTGACATCACCATCCGGGGCACCGGTCCGGCGGACCACACCGAGATGGCCAAACCCCCGCCCGGCGGCCGGGGCAGCGACTACGCCGCATTGTCCCGCGAGGTGAAGCAGAGCGGGTTGCTGAATCGGAGGCCGGGCTACTACTTCGTCAAGGTCGGGGCGAACCTGTTCCTGCTGGCCGCGGGCTGGGCCGCGTTCGCCCTGATCGGACAGTCGTGGTGGCAGCTGCTGACCGCAGCCTTCCTCGCGGTGATGTTCACCCAGACCGGGTTCATCGGGCACGACGCCGGACACCACCAGATCGCCGCCTCCAAGCGAGTCAACAACGTGCTCGGCCGTGTGCACGCCGACTTGCTGATCGGCCTCAGTTACGGCTGGTGGATCAACAAGCACAACCGGCACCACTCCCACCCCAACCACGTCGACCGCGACCCCGACATCGCTGACGGCGCGATCGCCTTCACCCAGGACCACGCCCGGGTCCGCAGCGGAGCGTACGCATGGCTGGCCCGTCACCAGGCCTGGCTGTTCTTCCCGATGCTGCTCCTGGAAGGACTCGCCCTGCACATCGCCGGAGTACGGGCGCTACTGGACCGCACCGGTACCGCAACCTCGCGGGCGGCCAAACTGGCCGAGGCGGGACTGCTGACGGCGCATCTCGGCGGCTATCTCGCCGCCGTGTTCCTGGTCCTGTCTCCCGTCCAGGCCGTGTGCTTCCTCGTCGTGCACCAAGGGCTGTTCGGGCTGTACATGGGGTGCTCGTTCGCCCCCAACCACAAGGGCATGCCCGTCTTCGCCAAGGACGACAAGATCGACTTCCTGCGTCGGCAGGTACTGACCTCACGCAACATTCGGGGCCACCGGTTCACCGATTTCGCACTTGGCGGACTGAACTACCAGATCGAACACCACCTGTTCCCCTCCATGCCGCGGCCCAGCCTGCGCCATGCCCAGGAACTCGTGCGCACCTTCTGCGCCCGGCACGGCATCGCCTACTACGAGACCGGACTCCTCAACTCCTACGCCCAAGTGCTGCGGCACCTCCATGCGGTCGGCGGCCCCCTGCGCCCCGAAATGGAGTACTGAGCAACTGCCGTCGGTGCCGGCCGACGGGCATACGCTGAGCGTCGTCTTGGCGGAGTTCGGCGGGCCCAGCACTCCGGTGGCCACGCGTCGGCACACCGTTTGGCACCGACTCCATCCGGCTCGACCTGGTCCTGCTGCACAACCCCGAGCGAGCCCACCCCGGCGACCGTTCCGCCCTGCGCTCTGCCATCCGGGACGCGTTCGCGACTCTGGAGGAGGAGGTGGCGGCCGGGCGCGTGGCTGGTTACGGGGTCGCCACGTGGGCGGGCCTGGAGGAGGAGGCGTTCACGCTGGGGGTGCTGCTCGCCCTGGCCGCCGAAGCCGCGGGCGGACAGCACCATCATCTGGTCGCGGTCCAGATGCCGGTCAGCCTGGCGATGATGACGCCGATCGCGCGGGCCCTTCACGGCCGGCGTCCGCTCCCGGCCGCCGCCGACGTGGGACTGCGGGTGATGGCGTCGGCCCCCGCTGCACCGCGGTGAGCTCCCCGGTATGGTCGGCCAGGAGCTCGCCGACCTCATCCGGCCGGGCCTCCCCGCACAAGCGGGCATCCTCGCCGTCGCGTCATGCCCAGGGGTGACGGACGTCCTTCTGGCCGCCTCCGGTGCGCCACACTGGAGGGAGGCGGCCGACGCCGTCGCCCAACCCTCCCTGACCGCCGCCAAGTTGCGGGAGACGGCACGGCACCCGTCGAGTTTCACCTACTGGTCCTAACAAAGCCGCTGTACGTGGCGGTCTGATCAGACAGACGGCGAGTCCGAGGAATGCTTCGTGGATGTCGTCGCGTCGTTCCCAGCGGATGCGAAGGCGTCGGAAGCCGTGGAGCCAGGCGATCGTGCGCTCGACTACGTAGCGGACGATGCCCAGGCCGGTGCCGTGAGACTCGCCTCGCCTCGCGATCACGGGGCGGATCCCGCGGGCCCGGAGCAGGCGGCGGTATTTGTCGTGGTCGTAGCCGCGGTCGGCCGGCAGCGCATCGGGGCCTCGGCGAGGTCTGCCGACCCGGCCCGCGATGGCCGGGATCTTGTCGAGCAGGGGCAGAAGTTGGGTGACGTCGCCCACGGTTTCCGCCGGTCAGCGACACGGTCCAGCTTGTCCTTCGACCGCAGTTTCTCCAGCAGCAGCACATGCAACGGGTCCCAGACGCCGGCCCCGTTCCAGGCCGCCAGACGGCCCCAACAGGTCATACCCGAACCGAAGCCCAGCTCCTGGGGCAGGGACCAACGAACAGACAAGCCAACAGCCACATGATCAACAACTCTTGTTAGAGCCGGTTGGCGAACAGACGTGGGAAATCTGGTGCCGATGCCCTACAGGCCACAACGTGGAGCGGGTGAGACGGCGACCCGTCGCGAACGGAAGGCCGCAGGGACTCCCGAACTCATCGACATTGATCACGAGCTGGGCGCCCGAGGTGACTCCCGAATGCCCCTGCAAACGCCTCCCGTTCTCGCGTTCACAGCCGGCCCGCAGAGTTTTGAACAGTTGCTACCGCTTGGACCCATGCAAGCGGGTGGGTCGCTGGGCAGGGGCCGTACGTATCGTCAGATGCATACGACCCCTGTCCTCGGCCCGGCGCGGGTCCGTGGTCAGTGCCGTCCGGCCGCCGTGCGGCGGCGCATTACGAACAGCACGCCTGTGCCGGCGGCGATCGCCGCGGCGGCCGATCCGGCGATCAGACCGGTGTCGCTGCCGCCTCCGGTCTCGGCGAGCTTGGTCCCCGCAACGGGCGAGGAAGCGGACGTCGAAGGGGCTGAGGACGTCGAGGCCAACGGCGCGGCGGCCGACGAGGTCGGCGTGACGCCGGCGGTCGGCGACACCGAGGGGGTCGGCCCGACCGTCGGGGTGCCGGACGTGGGGGAAGTGGCTGGCACGCAGGGGGTGTCCGGGGAGATCGGCAGGTCCGTCAGGCGCTCGTCGACGAGGTTGCCCGCCGTCACCGCGACGTTCCATTGGTAGCCCTGGAGCCACGGCACCAGGATCGTCGTGCTCGCACCTGCCGCCGTGGGGTGGTCGATGTGTCCGGTGCCGACGGTTTCGCCGTCGGTACCGACCGCCATCCGGATCCGCACGGTGATGTCCGCGGGCGTGCCGGAGGGGTCCTTGTCCGTGATCGTGATGGCGGCCCGGGCCTCGCCGGTGCTGGTGTCGCACGTCGCCTTCGCGGTGAAGTCGCCGATGCTGCAGGCATAGGCGTCACCGGAGGCCAGAAGCACGGCAGTTGTTGCGGCCACGGCGGCAGCGGTGACGGCACGCTTGGATATCACGGGTCCCTCCCCAGGGAACGTTCCACGTGGGGTGCCCGGCTCGGGGCCCCCGCTGGCCGCGGGCGCACGCCCGCGGATGGCTTCGAGGGGCTCAAGGGCCCGGTCGGAGCGGCTCATCATGTCACTCCCCACGGGGAACCTGAACGCGCCCCCTGGCAGAGACGTCACCCAGCTCAAGGCAACAAGCCGCTGAGAGGGCTGCCCGTAACGCTGAAGGCCTCCCGGCACATGGCGGCCGGTACCACCGTGGACCTCACCACGATGCGCGGGAGACCGCCATGTCTGTCCTCACCGTGTTGGGTGCCCTGCCGGCCACACGATCGTTCTCGGCGACCCGGGCCGGATATCGGGATCTGTTGGCATGGGCCTGGCCCGACGCCCCACGAGAGCAACCTGCGGAGCACATGTGTCCAGGAGGCGGTGCGGGGCCGGGATCGAAACGAGTCGAACATGTCTTTACCCGTGCGTTTCGCACAGTGAGCTCGTGACAGTCGTGACTGTCGGTGCCCCAGGCCGGCTTGCGAGTCTCTTGGGCGGGCCACGGAAGGGGAGGCATGGACAAGCGGTACGAGGTGTACGCGTTGGCGGACGCGCACTTCTACGAGACACCCGACCGGCTGGCGACGGGCGTCGCAGGGGCGGCTCAGGGGACTGTTCCCCTGTTCGAGACGGCACGCAGGCCCGTCCCGGAGGGCTGGGCGACGGCCCGCGTCGGCGACTGGCTGACACTCACGCCGCTCGGCGCGGACGGTGCCCCGGCGGCGGCGCCGGCCCAGGGCTGGAAGATCCACGCCTCGGCCACCCGGGCGAACGCCGATCGGATCGCGGCGATTGTGTGGGACTACTGCTTCCCCCGCCGCATCCCGTTCAAGTTCGTGCCGGGTCCGCATCTGCTGCATCTGCGCAACACCAAGTACGCGGGCCGCGACACCAGCGGCAAGTTCGTCACCGTCTACCCGGCCGACGAGGAGCAGCTGCACACGGTCCTGCGCGAGCTGGGTTCCCTGTTGGAGGGCTTCGAAGGCCCCTACATCCTCACCGACCTGCGCTGGCACGACGGGCCGCTGTACGTCCGCTACGGCGCGTTCGCGCGCATGTACGTCGTCGACGAGCGGGGCTCGCTCGTGCCGGCGGTGCGCGACGGCTCGGGCACGTTGGTGCCGGACCGGCGGGCGCCGTCCTTCCAGGTGCCGGAGTGGGTGGCGCTGCCCGCTTTCCTCGAGCCGCACCTCGCGGCGCGCAACACCACGACGGTGGGAGAGCTCCCGTACCGCATCGAGAAGGCGCTGCACTTCTCCAACGGCGGCGGAGTGTACGCCGGCACCGACACCCGGGACGGGCGCAAGGTGGTGCTCAAGGAGGGGCGGCCGCACGCGGGGCTGGCCTCGGACGGGGCGGACGCGATCGCCCGGCTCGAGCGGGAGAAGTGGGCTCTGGAGGCAGTGGCGGGGACCGGGGTGGTGCCCGAGGTGCGGGACTGGTTCACCCTCGGCGACCACTGCTTCCTGGTCATGGACTTCGTGGCGGGGCGGCCGCTGAACTCCTTCTTCGCCGAACGGCACCCGCTGCTCTCTCCCGACCCCGACCCGCGGGCCGTCGCCGCGTACACGGCGTGGGCGGTGAGCATCCACCGGGCGGTGGAGTGCGCGGTGGAGAAGGTGCACGCGCGCGGGATCGTCTTCAACGACCTGCACGTCTTCAACATCATGGTCGCGCCCGACGAGGAGTCGGTGTTCCTGATCGACTTCGAGGCGGCCGCCCCGGCCGAGGAGAACGGCCGCCAGGTCGTGGCGCATCCCGGGTTCTTCGCGCCACCGGACCGTCGGGGCGCCGACGTCGACCGGTACGCGCTGGCGTGTCTGCGGCTCGCCCTGTTCCTGCCCGTCACCACGCTGCTCGTGGTGGACCGGGGCAAGGCGGCCCATCTGGCCGAGGTGATCGCGCAGCAGTTCCCGGACGTGCCAAGGGAGTTCCTGGACGAGGCGGTCGCGGAGATCACCCGCGATGTCTGCGGCACCGGGGCCCCTGTCGGCGGGACCGGCGCGCCGGAGCGGGTGCCGTCGGCCCCCGCCTCCCGGGTGGAGCCGGGCGACTGGCCGCACAGCCGCGACTCGATGATCAAGGCGATCCTCGCCTCGGCGACCCCGGAGCGCGACGACCGGCTCTACCCCGGCGACGTCGCCCAGTTCTCCGACGGCGGCGGCCTCGGCCTCGCGCACGGCGCGGCCGGCGTCCTGTACGCCCTGGCGGCGGCCGGCGCCGAACGCCACGACGAGGGCGAACGCTGGCTCCTGGACCACACCGCCCCGGCCCCGACGGGCACCCCGCTCGGTCTGTACGACGGTCTCGCGGGCGTCGCCCACACCCTCGACCTGCTCGGACACCGGCAGCGGGCCCTCGACCTGGTCGACGGTATCCTGCGCGAACGCTGGCAGCATCTGTCCTCGGACCTCCAAGGCGGCCTGGCCGGCCTCGGCCTGGTGCTGGGGCGACTGGCCGCCACGACCGGCGAGTCGGAACTGCGCGAGCGGGCCGCCGAGGCCGCCGACCTCCTCGTACGTCGCCTCGCCGAACCGGCGCC
>LRTP01000392.1 GCA_001550305.1 Streptomyces diastatochromogenes | reverse complement strand
GCGCCGCCTCCGCCCCGGCCCGCACCGCGTCCGCCGCCGCGTGCTCCTCCGCCTCGCGCCGCGCGTTGGTGCCACGCTGGTCGACCAACTGCTCCTCGCGCCGGGCGAGTTCGATCTGGCTGGCGAGCTCGTTCTCGGCGATCGCCCGCTCGCGTTCGACGGCGACGGCCCGGCGTTCGTACGTCGCCTTGTCCGCCTCCTGCTGGATCTGCTCGCGGGCCGGAGTGCGCAGCGCCCGCTCCACCTCGGGTTCCGGGCGCAGCGCGACGACCCGTATGGCCACCACCTCGATGCCCGTCGCGGGCAGCCGGGGTTCGGCGCCGAGCCCGCCCGCGATCCGCTCCCGTACCGACGCGACGCCGTCCACCAGGGCCGCCGCCAGCGTCGTACGGGCCAGTACGTCCAGCGCGTGCTGCTGGGCCGTCTCGGTCAGCAGCGAGCCCAGCTGTTCGAGGGGCGCGCCGCGCCAGGAGCCGGTGTCGGGGTCGATGGAGAAGTCGAGCCGCGTGGCCGCGACCCCGGGATCGACGATCCGGTAGGTGACGGTCGCCTGCACCGCGACGTCCTGGAAGTCGGACGTACGGGCGTGGAAGGTCATCGCCAACTCGCGGTCGTCGACCGGGACTTCGGAGAGCGTGGCGGTCAGGGAGCGGTACCAGAAGCTGAGTCCGGGACCGTCGTGCGCCAACCGGCCCGACCGGTGGTGCCGGACATGGGCGGTGGGCGCCCCGCGCAGATGGCGCCAGCCGAGACGCCGGGTGATGTCGGCCATGGGTACCCCCTCGCCGCCGGGCGATCCCGGCGACCCGCTGTGATGCGCTTTTGTCGTCGCAGTGACGATAACGAAGAGGCACCCTTATCGTCAAGGGGACGAAATCAACTCGTCCGTCTCCCGTCGATCCACGGGTGAACAGGCGTCCGGATGGTCAGGATGGAGGCATGGGATTCCAAGTCGATTCCGAGGCCGGGCGGCTGCGCCGCGTCATCCTGCACAGACCCGACCTCGAGCTCAAGAGGCTCACCCCCAGCAACAAGGACGCCCTGCTCTTCGACGACGTGCTGTGGGTGCGCCGGGCCCGGGCGGAGCACGACGGGTTCGCGGACGTGTTGCGCGACCGCGGGGTCACCGTCCATCTCTTCGGCGACCTGCTCACCGAAGCGCTGGAGATCCCGGTGGCCAGATCGCTCGTCCTGGACCGGGTCTTCGACGAGAAGGAGTACGGGCCGCTCGCCACCGACCACCTCCGGGCGGCCTTCGAGACCCTGCCCGCCCCGGAACTGGCGGCCGCGCTGGTCGGCGGGATGACCAAACGGGAGTTCCTGGACGCGCACCCGGAGCCGACCTCCGTGCGCTTCCATGTCATGGACCTCGACGACTTCCTCCTCGGCCCGCTCCCCAATCACCTCTTCACCCGGGACACCTCCGCCTGGATCTACGACGGGGTCTCCATCAACGCCATGCGCTGGCCCGCGCGACAGCGGGAGACCGTGCACTTCGAGGCGATCTACCGGCATCATCCGCTCTTCCGCGACGAGCACTTCAACCTCTGGTCGGAGGGGCAGGCGGACTACCCGTCCACCATCGAGGGCGGTGACGTGCTCGTCATCGGCAACGGCGTGGTGCTCATCGGCATGAGTGAGCGGACGACGCCGCAGGCCGTCGAGATGCTCGCGCACAAGCTGTTCGCCGCCGGGTCGGCCCGTACGATCGTGGCGCTCGACATGCCCAAGCGGCGGGCCCTCATGCACCTCGACACCGTGATGACGATGGTCGACGGCGACACCTTCACCCAGTACGCGGGGCTCGGCATGCTCCGCTCGTACACCATCGAACCGGGCTCGGGGGACAAGGAGCTGAAGGTCACCGACCATCCGCCGGAGCACATGCACCGGGCGATCGCGGCGGCGCTGGGGTTGAGCGAGATCCGGGTGCTGACCGCGACGCAGGATGTGCATGCGGCGGAGCGGGAGCAGTGGGACGACGGGTGCAATGTCCTCGCGGTGGAGCCCGGGGTCGTCGTCGCCTATGAGCGGAACGTGACCACCAATACGCATCTGCGGAAGCAGGGGATTGAAGTGATCGAGATTCCGGGGAGTGAGCTGGGGAGGGGGCGGGGTGGACCTCGGTGTATGAGCTGTCCGGTGGAAAGGGCGGCGGTGGGGGTGTGATCTCGGGTGCGCGTGGGTGGGGGCTGGTCGCGCCCACGCGGCGGAGCCGCACGATGTGACGGCCCCGCGCCCCTGAAGGCGCGCTGTCCCCGAGGTCCACGAAGAGGTCCCGTATAGAAATGTGGAGTATCGTATAGACTTCCACCCGCCCCTTTGTTCGTCCCTGTTCTCGCATCCCTGGAGCGCCCCCATGGCGACAGTCCCGACCGCCCTCGCCGGACGCCACTTCCTCAAGGAGCTGGACTTCACCGAGGAGGAGTTTCGCGGTCTGATCGAGCTGGCCGCCGAGCTCAAGGCGGCCAAGAAGGCCGGGGCCGAGACGCAGTACCTGCGGGGCAGGAACATCGCGCTGATCTTCGAGAAGACCTCGACCCGTACGCGCTGCGCGTTCGAGGTCGCCGCCGCGGACCAGGGCGCGTCGACGACGTATCTGGACCCGTCCGGTTCGCAGATAGGCCACAAGGAGTCCGTGAAGGACACCGCGCGTGTGCTCGGCCGGATGTTCGACGCGATCGAGTACCGGGGTGACAGCCAGGCCTCCGTCGAGGAGCTGGCCGCGTACGCCGGAGTGCCCGTCTACAACGGTCTGACCGACGACTGGCACCCCACCCAGATGCTCGCCGACGTGCTCACCATGACCGAGCACTGCGACAAGCCGCTCGGTGAGATCGCCTTCGCCTACCTGGGTGACGCCCGTTTCAACATGGGCAACTCCTACCTGGTCACCGGCGCGCTGCTCGGCATGGACGTCCGGATCGTCGCCCCGCAGGCCTACTGGCCCGCCGAGGAGATCGTCGCCGAGGCCCGCAAGCTCGCCGAGAGCAACGGCGGGCGCGTCACCCTCACCGAACACCTCGGCCAGGGCGTCCACGGCGCCGACTTCGTCGCCACCGACGTCTGGGTCTCGATGGGCGAGCCCAAGGAGGTGTGGGACGAGCGCATCGCCGCGCTGTCCCCGTACGCCGTGACCATGGACGTGCTGCGCGCCACCGGCAACCCGGACGTGAAGTTCCTGCACTGCCTGCCGGCCTTCCACGACCTGGGCACCAAGGTCGGCCGCGAGATCCACGAGACCCACGGCCTCGACTCGCTGGAGGTCACCGACGAGGTGTTCGAGTCGGCGCACTCGGTCGTCTTCGACGAGGCCGAGAACCGGCTGCACACCATCAAGGCGATCATGGTCGCCACCCTGGGCCGACCGGGAATCCCCGAGGTCCTGGCCTGACGGAGGCCCCGCAGGCCTTATCCTGACCGGCGGTCCGGAGCCACCCCTTCCGCGACCGCCGTGCGACCGACCCCGTCGCACCCCGCACCACCGGAAATGAGCACCACCCGCATGTCCGCTCCACGCATCAAGTCCCCCCAGCTGCTGATGGCCGAATCGGGCGCCGACCGCGAAGGTCATGGCCTCAAGCGGACCATGGGTCTCTTCCAGCTCATCTGCTTCGGCGTCGGCGCGATCGTCGGCACCGGAATCTTCGTCGGGCTCTCCGACTCGGTCGCACAGGCCGGACCCGCCGTGGTCGTGTCGTTCATCCTCGCGGCGATCACCTGCGTCTTCACCGCGTTCTCCTTCGCCGAGCTCGGCGGCGCGATCCCGGTCTCCGGATCCTCGTACTCCTTCGCCTACGCGGGACTGGGCGAGGGCACGGCCTTCCTCGTCGGCTGGTGTCTGCTCCTGGAGTACGGCGTCTCCGTGTCGGCCGTGGCGGTCGGCTGGAGCCAGTACGTCAACGAGCTGCTGCACAGCCTCATGGGCGTGCGGCTGCCCGCCGCGCTCTCGGCCGGCCCGTCCGACGGCGGGATCGTCAACCTTCCCGCGGTCATCGTGATCGCGCTGGCCTCGGTCCTGCTGATCCGCGGGGTGCGCGAGAGCGCCCGGGCGACCGCGGCCATGGCCGTGCTGAAGCTCGTCGTGCTCGTCGCCTTCTGCGCGATCGGGTTCAGCGCCTTCAAGCACGGCAACCTCACGCCGTTCTCCCCGGCAGGGCTGGGCGGTATCGGCGCGGGCACCACGGCGGCCTTCTTCTCGTACATCGGCTTCGACGCGATCACCACCGCCGGCGAGGAGGCCAAGGACCCCCGCCGCAACATCCCGATCGCCATCCTGGTCTGCATCGGTCTGGTCACCCTGCTGTACTGCGCGGTGGCCCTCGCGGCGATCGGCGCCGTCGGCGGCGACGCGGTCGCCGGGCGGCCCGCCGCGCTGTCGTACGTCGTCAACGTGGTCACCGGCTCCACGGTCGGCGCCGGGGTCGTCGCGTTCGGAGCGGTCGTCGCCATCGCCTCCGTCGTGCTCGCGGTGATGTACGGACAGACCCGCATCCTCATGTCCATGTCCCGTGACGGGCTCGTGCCGCGCGTCTTCGAGAAGATCTCGCCGAGGACCTCGACACCGGTCGCGGGAACCCTGATCGTCGCCATCGTCTTCGCCGTCCCGGCGGCCTTCGCCCCGCTCGACGCCGTCGTCAACCTGACGACGATAGGCACGCTCGCCACCATGGCCGCCGTGAATGTCGCGGTGATCGCGCTGCGGCGCCGGCAACCGGGTCTCGCCAGGACGTTCCGGGTGCCGCTCTACCCCGTGGTGCCGCTGCTCGGCATCGGCTTCTGTCTGTACCTGATGTACGAGACGGGCTGGACGACCTGGATCCAGTTCGTGTGCTTCCTGGCGGCCGGCTTCCTCGTGTACGTGCTCTACGGGCGCCGCAACTCCCGGCTGGCCGCGGCTGGAGCCGTTCCCGGAGCCGTTACCGGCGCCGGGGTCACGCCGGACGCCGCTGAGCGGGCACCACAGGCAGTCTGAACCAGACCGCCTTGCCGGAGCCGGTGGGGCGGTGGCCGCAGGAGGAGCTGAGGGTGCGGATCAGGAGGAGGCCGCGCCCGTGCTCCTGCCAGGGATCGGGCTCACCGGGCGGCTCCGGGACCGTGAGGTTGCCGGGCGGCTCCGGGTCCGGGTCGTGCACCTCGACCTGACAGCCGGTCGGCATCAGCTCCACGACCAGCTCTATGGGACCGTCCCCCGCGGTGTGCTCCACGGCGTTGGCGACCAGCTCCGCGGTGAGCAGTTCCGCGGTGTCGCTGTCGGCCGCGTGCTTCAGCTCGGCCAGCGCGGTGCGGACCAGGGCGCGGGCGACCGGCACGGCCGCGGCGGTGTGCGGCAGTGCGATGCGCCAGGAGGCGGGGGCGGGAGTGTCGTGCAAGGTGGGTCCGTTCATGGAGCAGGCTGTCCTGCTTTCAACCTGAGGAATGGTACGGCGCGGCCGGACGGAGGCGTCGGGCGGGCGCTTTCCAGGACATTCGGTGGGCGCCCTCCCAGGACGTTCGGCTCGGCATGAGGCCCCGTACCCAGCTCAACACCCGGTCTCCCGCGACGTGCTCCCGCCGTTACGGGGCTATCGAGAACCCGTGACTCGGTGACGGGAAACGGTCACTTCAGGACCGGGGTATCGCGCGGTCGTGACGACAGTCACAGAGTGGTGATAACTTCGTGGAGTAACGACGACCGCTGTCCGGCGCCCTGTGGCGCGGACCGCAGCCCCCGTCCGAGGAGGCCGCCCGTCATGAGTCCCTTCACCGGCTCCGCCGCCCGCACCTCCGACTGGCAGCACCTGAGGTGCGAGGTCGCCGACGGGGTCGCCACGGTCACCCTGGCCCGCCCCGAGAAACTCAACGCCCTCACCTTCGGCGCCTACGCCGACCTGCGCGATCTGCTCGCCGAGCTCTCCCGTGAGCGGTCGGTGCGGGCGCTGGTGCTGGCGGGGGAGGGGCGCGGCTTCTGCTCCGGCGGCGACGTCGACGAGATCATCGGCGCGACCCTGTCCATGGACACCGCCCAGCTCCTCGACTTCAACCGGATGACCGGCCAGGTCGTGCGGGCCGTACGGGAGTGCCCGTTCCCGGTGATCGCGGCGGTGCACGGGGTCGCGGCCGGCGCCGGAGCCGTCCTCGCCCTGGCCGCCGACTTCCGGGTGGCCGACCCGAGCGCCCGGTTCGCCTTCCTCTTCACCCGCGTCGGACTGTCCGGCGGCGACATGGGCGCCGCCTATCTGCTGCCCCGGGTCGTCGGGCTCGGTCACGCGACCCGGCTGCTGATGCTCGGCGAACCGGTGCGCGCGCCCGAGGCCGAGCGGATCGGCCTGATCAGCGAGCTGGCCGACGAGGGCGACGCGGACGAGGCCGCCCAGCGGCTGGCCCGCCGCCTGGCCGAGGGCCCGGCTCTCGCGTACGCCCAGACCAAGGCCCTGCTCACCGCCGAACTGGACATGCCCCTCGCCGCCTCCGTCGAGCTCGACGCCTCGACCCAGGCCCTCCTGATGACCGGCGAGGACTACGCCGAGTTCCATGCGGCGTTCACGGAGAAGCGCGCGCCGAAGTGGCGGGGGCGATAGCCGTGGCGACGCGGACGTGCGCGTCTGTGCGTGTCGCCGTCATCGGCGGCGGTCCCGGCGGGCTGTACGCCGCCGCGCTGCTCAAGCGCCTCGACCCGGGCCGCGAGGTCACCGTCTGGGAGCGCAACGCCCCCGACGACACCTTCGGCTTCGGTGTCGTGCTCTCCGACGAGACGCTCGGCGGGATCGAGCACGCCGACCCGGTCGTGTACGCGGCGCTCCAGGACGAGTTCGTGCGCTGGGACGACATCGACATCGTGCACCGGGGCGTGCGCAACACCTCCGGTGGCCACGGCTTCGCGGCGCTCGGCCGGCGTCGGCTCCTGGAGATCCTGCACGAGCGCTGCCGCTCGCTCGGCGTCGAGCTGCGCTTCCGGGCCGAGGCCCCGCCGGTCGCCGAACTGATGACGGCGTACGACCTGGTCGTCGCCGCCGACGGGGTGCACAGCCCGACCCGGGCCGCGCACGCGGAGGTGTTCGGACCGTCGGTCGAGGAGCACCGGTGCCGTTACATCTGGCTCGCCGCCGACTTCGCCTTCGACTCCTTCCGCTTCGAGATCGTGGAGACCGAGCACGGCGTGATGCAGCTGCACGGCTACCCGTACGCGGCCGACGCCTCCACCGTCATCGTCGAGATGCGCGAAGAGGTGTGGCGGGCGGCCGGTTTCGCGGACCTCGACGAACAGGGGTCCGTCGAGCTCTGCGGCAAGATCTTCACGGACGCGCTCGGCGGGCGGCAGCTGCGGTCCAACAAGTCGACGTGGACCACCTTCCGTACGGTGGTCAACGACCGCTGGTCCCACGGCAATCTGGTCCTCCTCGGCGACGCCGCGCACACCGCGCACTTCTCCATCGGCTCCGGCACCAAGCTCGCCGTCGAGGACGCGCTCGCGCTGGCCGCCTGCCTGGAGGAGCGGCCCACCCTCGACGAGGCACTCGCCGCGTACGAGGAGGAGCGGCGCCCTGTCGTCGCGTCCACCCAGCGGGCCGCGCGGGCCAGCCTGGAGTGGTTCGAGAACCTGGGGCTGTATCTTCACCAGCCCGCCCGGCAGTTCGCCTTCAACCTCCTCACGCGCAGCCGCCGCGTCACGCACGACAACCTGCGGCTGCGGGACGCGCACTTCACGGCGGCGGTCGAGCGCGAGTTCGGCTGCCCGCCCGGCACACCGCCGATGTTCACCCCGTTCCGGCTGCGCGGTCTGACCCTGCGCAACCGGGTCGTGGTCTCACCGATGGACATGTACTCGGCCGTGGACGGCGTCCCCGGCGACTTCCACCTCGTCCACCTGGGAGCACGGGCGCTCGGCGGCGCGGGCCTGGTGATGACCGAGATGGTGTGCGTCAGCGCCGAGGGCCGCATCACACCCGGCTGCGCGGGCCTCTACTCACACCGGCAGGCCGAGTCCTGGCGGCGGATCATCCGCTTCGTGCACGCCCAGGCACCCGGCACCGCGATCGGCGTCCAGCTCGGACACTCCGGCCGCAAGGGCTCCACGAAGCTGATGTGGGAGGGCATGGACGAGCCCCTGGAGGAGGGCAACTGGCCGCTCGTGGCCGCCTCCCCGATCCCGTACGGACCGCGCAGCCAGACCCCCCGACAGCTGTGCCGCGCCCAACTCACCGACATCCGCGAGCAGTTCGCGGCCGCCGCCTGGCGGGCCGCCCGCTGCGGCTTCGACCTCCTCGAACTGCACTGCGCCCACGGCTACCTCCTCTCCGGCTTCCTCTCACCGCTCACCAACCGGCGCACCGACGCCTACGGTGGCTCGCTGGAACGCAGACTGCGCTTCCCGCTGGAGGTCTTCGACGCCGTACGGGCCGTGTGGCCGGAGGAGCGGCCCATGACCGTCCGCATCTCCGCCACCGACTGGGCCGAGGGCGGCAACACCGGGGACGAGGGCGTGGCGATCGCCCGGGCCTTCGCGGCGCACGGCGCCGACGCGGTCGACGTGTCGACCGGGCAGGTGGTCGCCGACGAACAGCCCGAGTACGGCCGGTCGTTCCAGACCCCGTTCGCCGACCGGATCCGCCACGAGACCGGCCTCCCCGTGATCGCCGTCGGCGCGATCTCCTCCTGGGACGACGTCAACTCCCTGATCCTGGCCGGGCGTACGGACCTGTGCGCACTCGCCCGGCCGCATCTCTACGACCCGCACTGGACGCTGCACGCGGCGGCCGAGCAGGGGTACGAGGGTCCGGGCGTCGCCTGGCCCAAGCCCTACCGCGCGGGCAGCCGCCGCCCGCAGACCGGACGCATTGACGCCCCCAAGCCCCGGCTCTCACTGGGGACCTGAGGGCGCGGGAAGGAGCGGCCCCGACGGGAGAGGTCGGCCATACCGAGGTCACACGTCAGTGGGTTCGGTGAAGCTCGCCCCCGCGTCCCGCAGCCGCTCGTGCAGCGCCCGGAACACGGCGGCCGAGCGCGCGCCCGGCCAGTCCTCGGGCAGCAGCGCCGCGGGCAGCCCCGGGTCGGCGTACGGGAGGTGGCGCCAGGTGTCCAGGGCGAGCAAATAGTCGCGGTACGCCTCCTCGGGCGGGGTCTCCGCGCGCCGCCGCCAGTCGCGCAGCACGGTCGCGTGCTGGTCGAGGAAGGCCTCGTGCTGCTTGGCGATCGCCGCCAGGTCCCACCAGCGCGCGACCGCGTCCGCCGTCGCCGCGAAGCCCAGGTGCTCCCCGCGGAACAGCTCCACGTAAGGGTCGAGCCGCAGCCGCGCCAGGGTGTGCCGGGTCTCCTCGTAGAGCCGCGCGGGGGCGAGCCAGACGCCGGGGGCCGCCGTCCCGAAGCCGAGACCGGCGAGGCGTGAGCGCAGTACGTGCCGCTTCTGCCGCTCGGACTCCGGCACGGAGAAGACGGCGAGCACCCAGCCCTCGTCCTCGGGCGGCGCCGCCGCGTACACCCGCCGGTCGCCGTCCTCCAGCAGTTGGCGGGCGTCCGGCGACAGCGCGTACCCCGCGCCGCCCGCCGCCGTACGGGCCGGTTCGAGCAGTCCGCGGCGCTTGAGCCGGGACACCGACGAGCGTACGGAGGGCGCGTCGACACCGACCGCGGCGAGGAGCCGGATCAACTCGGCCACCGGTACGGGGCCGGGCATGAAACGGCCGTACGCGCCGTAGAACGTGACGATGAGGGACCGGGGGGCGTGCTGCTCTGACACGTTGATCACTCTAGTGCGCGAAGATCACTTGGGACCGCCGCCGGTGGACAACTCACCCTCCGGCGCGGGCGGCGACGGGCTCTCCCCGCTCGCCGGCGGAGCGTCCGCGCGCAGCCGGAAGCGTTGCAGCTTTCCGGTCGCCGTCCGCGGCAGCGAGTCCAGGAAGACGAACTCGCGAGGGCATTTGTACGGGGCCAGTTCCGACTTGAGGAAGGCGCGCAGCGCCTCGACGTCCCTGTGCGCCCCCTCTCTGAGGACCGCGTACGCCACCACCACCTGCCCGCGCGCCTCGTCGGGCCGCCCCACGACCGCCGTCTCGACCACGTCCGGGTGGCGCAGCAGGGCGTCCTCGACCTCGGGCCCGGCGATGTTGTACCCCGCCGAGACGATCATGTCGTCGGCGCGGGCGACATACCGGAAGTAGCCTTCGGGGTCGCGCACATAGGTGTCGCCGGTGATGTTCCAGCCGTCGCGCACGTACTCCCGCTGCCGTGGGTCGGTGAGATAGCGGCAGCCCACCGGGCCGCGCACCGCGAGCAGTCCGGGCTCGCCGTCCGGCACCGGCGTCCCCTCGGCGTCGACCACCCGCGCCTGCCACCCCGGTACGGGGACGCCCGTCGTCCCGGGGCGGATGTGCTCGTCGGCCGCGGAGATGAAGATGTGCAGCAGTTCGGTGGCGCCGATGCCGTTGATGATGCGCAGTCCGGTGCGGCTGTGCCAGGCACGCCAGGTCGCGGCGGGCAGGTTCTCGCCCGCGGACACACAGCGCCGCAGCGAGCTCGTGTCGTGCTCGTCCAGCTCCGCCAGCATCGCCCGGTAGGCGGTCGGTGCGGTGAACAGCACCGAGACGCGATGCTCGGTGATCGCGGGCAACAGCTGCTTGGGGCCCGCCTGTTCGAGCAGCAGGGAGCAGGCGCCGGCGCGCATCGGGAAGACGACGAGGCCGCCGAGCCCGAAGGTGAAGCCCAGCGGGGGGCTGCCGGTGAAGACGTCTTCCTCGCGCGGCCGCAGCACATGCTTCGAGAAGGTGTCCGCTATGGCCAGCACATCCCGGTGGAAGTGCACACAGCCCTTGGGACGGCCGGTGGTGCCGGAGGTGAACGCGATCAGCGCGACGTCGTCGGCGGCCGTGTCGACCGCCGTGAACGGCTCGTCCGGGGCGCCCGTGATGCGCAGCAGCAGGTCGTCGGGCGCGTCCCCGCCGTACGTCGTGATCCGCAGCCCCGGGATCTCCGCCTTCGCCAGGTCGTCGACCGACCGTACGTCGCACAGCGCGTGGGTGACGTGGGCAATGGCGCACATGGTGGTCAGCTCGTGCGGGCGCTGCTGGGCGAGCACCGTGACGGCGACCCCGCCCGCCTTCAGGACCGCCAGCCAGCACGCGGCGAGCCAGGGTGTGGTGGGCCCGCGCAGCAGCACCCGGTTGCCGGGCACGACGCCCAGCTCGGTGGTCAGGACGTGGGCGATCCGGTCCACCCGGGCGAGGAGGTCCCCGTACGTCCACAGGTCGCCGGACGGCGTGCGGAAGGCGGGGCGCTGCGGTGGCTTGCCGCCGAGGAGTTCGGCGGCGCAGTTCAGCCGTTCGGGGTAGTGCAGCTCGGGCAGGTCGAAGGGGAGTTCGGGCCACTGCTCGGGGGGCGGGAGATGGTCGCGGGCGAAGGTGTCGACGTGGGCCGAGGTCGTCGGCTCCAGGGTGTCGCCGTCCATGGAGGTTCGCCCCCTTGTCGTGGTGGGCTCGCAGCGCTCAGCTCGTGGCTCTCGGTGTTCTCGGTGCTCAGGTCTCGGTGCTCTCGGCTCGCGTCTCGCACAAGGAGCGTATCGTGTTGGTGACGACAGTCAACGTCTCGCGATAGCCTGGGGTCCCGCAGTCCGACGGCGGAGAGGGAACCGGCAATGACCGCATTCTCGCTCGATCCGGTACAGACCGCCTGGTGTGCCGAGCTGCGCGCGCTGGCCGAGGAGCGGTTGCGCCCGCTGGCGGAGAAGGGCGAGCCGGGCCACGTCAACCGCGCTCTTGTCGCCGAGTTGGGCCGGCTCGGGCTGCTCGCCCGCCTGTTCACCTCGGGCGCGCTCGATCTGTGCCTGATGCGGGAGTCCTTGGCGCGCGGTTGCACCGAGGCCGAGACGGCGCTCGCCCTGCAGGGCCTCGGTGCGCATCCGGTGCACGCGTACGGCACCCGGGCGCAACGCGAGCGCTGGCTGCCCCGGGTCGCGGACGGAAGCGCGGTGGCCGCGTT